>CAVDWM010000026.1:24106-27575 GCA_963612725.1 Faecalibacterium prausnitzii
CACATGGCTATGGTCGAGCGAGAAACACCCATGTGCTTTGCCAGCTTTTCCTGACTGATTTTTCTGTTGTTCCTTAAGTTTTTTAAAATCTTCATACTAATAACACATCATTAGATTTATTTATTTTTGTGCTTTTCCCTGACAAACCTCGCGAATTGTTTGACTTCATCGAACATTTCCGGGGTTATATCTTTATCGCCGTCAAAAAGGGCAAACATGATGTCTTCATCACTGACATCCCGAGATGTTGGGCTCTCTCTCAAAAGTTCGTCAACCGAGGTTTCAAGGCATTCAGCTAATTTCAAAAGAGTCTCGTAGGATGCCTCTCTTTTGCCAATTTCATAATTGCAATATGCTTGACGACTTATCCCCAAATAATCCGCAACATTCTGTTGTGACAAATTCTTTTTATTTCTGTAATAGGCCATATTATTCATTTCTACCACCTCAATGCTATTATACGCAACATTTTGTTGCGTGTCAATTATTGCAACGAAACGAAACATTAATAGGCAAGAAAAGGTAAAAAACAAAAAATATGTAAACAAAATGTTGACATATCGATTTGGATGTGCTAAAATCATGTCAACAAAATGAAGCAAAGAGGTGCTTTGAATGCGAACTTATCTCGAAGAAAGACGAAAAGAGTTAAACCTTTCGCAACAAGATGTTGCTAATGCAATCGGAATCAGCCGACAGTATTTCAATTCCATCGAAAATGGCACGCGTCAAAAGAAAATGGACATAACTCTTGTCACAAAACTCGCGACTGTTTTGAATCTTACGGTGGAAAATATTATTTGTTCTGAAGAAATTTGGATTAAAGAGCAAAGTTAAACGGAAAGGGTGAATATTTATGCCGCGAGTTTTGAAACCAAAGCCTACAAAAGAAGAAATCCTCGCGATTGACGGCAGTGTGCCGGTTGAGATGGCCGCGAGGTATCTCGGACGACCTAAAGATTTTATCTATAACGGACTGCAGAAGCAGGCGCTGCCGATCGGAACCGCATATATCCGCGAAAAAGAATGGTGCTACGACATTCGCCCGCAGGCGCTGGTTGAATACAACGAGCATGGCGGAGTGATGCAGCACAAGGAGTTTGAACACTTCGTGCGCGCGATGATAGCCCACGCCGTTGAAATGGCGATACTTGCAGAGGACTGAATAAAATATTTGCTGTCGGCCTGCCGTGTTCCGGGAAGATTTTATAGTTTGATTTTCTTTTTATTACCCTTTCTTTAATCATAAAAAACCACTACTTCATTTTCCCCAAAATACAACTCCTCCTATCTTCCCGGAGCACGGCAGACCGACAGAGAGGGACAACATATGCTTTCAAAAAACTGGAAAATATGCAAAATCTGTAAATCATGTGAATACAGGCATGTGTACGGCGGCGGAAAGCCGTTGGCAGACTGGAGCAACACTCTGTGCAACTACAGCGTCCAAAAAGACAGACTCAGGGAAACACCGCCGAGCGACGATTATTGCGCCTACTATAAGCCACGAAAGGGGAAACGCAGATGAAACTGAATCCCATAACGAAGAATCCGAAAATCATGCGCGGAGTATTCGAGATTGAAGACGGGAAATTTGTTCACGACAACCCATACGGTTACATAACGAACCTCAAAGATACTGAGATACATGCAGAATACATGGAGTTCAAAAAGGCACTGAATGAAAAGGCGGCGCTTTCAGATGAAGAGAGATTCTTTTTTGATGTGTTGATGATAGAACGGTTTCGGCCGGATCTGTGTCAGCGTGTGCGGGAATTTAAAGAAAGGGAGGGGACGCCTTTGCAAAAGCTTGTTTCAAAATCGGTATCCGGGAATTGGACTGTGGAGCTGCTGTTCGACGAGGGAATGTCGAAAAAGTGGATGATTAAGACCCCAGAGGAGAGCATCAGCGAGGAAAACGGTCTTGTTGCGGTCAATATCTACACAGAAAAGATAAGCCGACCGCTGCAGAAGCGAATCGGAAATTACTACGAGCGACAGGGATTATCCCGATATACGGGAAATTAAGGAGGATAAACAAATGTACACAGAATGTTTTTTATGCCATCAGTACTGCGATACCGAGAAACATCATATTTTCGGCGGAGCACTGCGCAAGAAGAGCGAGAAGTACAAGCTGACGGTTCAGCTGTGCCCCTACTGCCACAGAGACAACAAAGAGGGCGTTCACAACAACCGCGAGAAGAAACAAGCTCTGCAGGAATACGGGCAGCGCAAGGCAATGGCGGAGCAGGGCTGGACGAAAGAGGACTTTATCGCGAATTTTTATAAGAATTACATTTAAGGAGGCGTTAGGATGATAAATTCAGTGGTGCTCATGGGAAGACTTACAAGGACGCCGGAGTGCAGATGCACCGAAAACGGAACGGCGGTCACGGCTTTCAGAATAGCGGTTGACCGCCGCTTCGCCTCCGCGGACGGAAAGAAGGTGACGGATTTCTTTGGCATTGTCGCCTGGCGTTCTACCGCTGCTTTCGTCGCAGATCATTTCAACAAGGGTGACATGATAGCCGTGCGGGGTGCGCTGCAAAGCAGACAGTATACGGACAAAAACGGAAACAAAAGGACAGCTTTTGAGGTTGTTGCCGATGAAATAAGCTTTTGCTGAAAGGTGAATGATATGAACAGGGAAGTATTAATAGTATTCGCGATTCTTGCGCTGTGTCTGATCTATGCACTTGCCGCCGTGCCGGCACGCGCCGATGCCGCGGCGACCGCATACAGAGTGGATTCCGAGCCGCCTGCGGCGGAGCCGATTATGACTTGCGAGGAGAAAACAAAGGTGTGCTACGAACTCTCAGAAGAAGAGCGGGCAATAGTGGAGAGCGTCGTAATGGCTGAAGCCGGTGCAGAGCCGTACATAGGCAAAATGGCGGTGGCACAATGCATTCTCGACGCCTGCGAATCGGAACACGAACGCCCCGCGGAAATCGTCAAGAGCTTCGGCTATACCGAAAAAAGACCCGAACCCAACGAAGAAGTGAAGCGCGCGGTCAGTGCGGTTTTTGACAGCGGCGAAATGGCAACTGAGGATGTGTGGGAGTATATAGATACTTACGGTGTTGAGCGTCCGCCGCTTTATGACATTACCTATGAGACCGTGGACGGCGAAACAAGACACATTGAACGCAATGGCTGTATGTTTTGCGGGACTGATATCCAGTTCAAAAACAATCATCTGAGTGTACTGAGACAGACACATCCAAAGGCGTATGAGGTCTGTATGGAACGGTTTGGATATCGCAAAGAACTCAATACTTTGTTTCAGCTCCGCAAGGACAAAAATATCCTTTCCGCGATGACTGATACCGGCAGAAGTGCGCGAATGATAGATGCGGTCGGTGACAGTCCGCTGCTTCCCAAAGCTCGACCTTGCGCGTATGACAATTTTGGAGAAATGGTTAATTTGACAGGTACAGGGCTTGAGGCTGAGTATGACCCTGAGGAG
>CAVDWM010000026.1:27585-28527 GCA_963612725.1 Faecalibacterium prausnitzii
ATTCAGACCTTAATAGAGCTCGCGGTTATTTTACTGCTTATATATGGCTTTTGCCGCGAGGACAAGCTGATAGAGTTTGAAGACAGGATAAAGGCAAGAATCAGAGAGCGGGCGAATAACAGCAGAAAGAAGTGATCTCTATTATGATAATGATTGAAAATGTTATAACGCCGTCTCCGGAACAGTGGGAGGCAATTATTAGGGGAATGCGCAATCCGATGAACTCATGGGATAAGAGTGATAGCGCATGTTTCTCATATGTGGATAAAACAACGACAGTAGATATTGCGCGCGGG
Source organism: Faecalibacterium prausnitzii (assembly GCA_963612725.1). GTDB lineage: Bacteria > Bacillota > Clostridia > Oscillospirales > Acutalibacteraceae > CAG-177. The sequence continues at coordinate 27,882 of CAVDWM010000026.1, forward strand.
GATTATCCGAAATATACCAAACCGCGTATGTTCCTCGGCGACAATGACCTCGACCTCATGACTCGTCTTCGCTCTGCCGGCACGGATCATCGGAAATTCATGCGGATGATTACCGTATATGTCGATATAACAGCTCCGCTGTATTGGTACAAGGAATTCGACACTTACAAGGTGGGCACCGTTGCAAACTCATGTTCAACCATGCACAAGATTCATGCGAAAGAATTTGACATAAATGACTTCAGTCATGAGCATATCGAGGAACTCGAAGGTGACGAGTATAATATGTCGTATGACTGGCTTCTTCGAACGGTGGAACTTCTGAATTACTATCGTCAGAAGTATCTCGAAACAAAGACCAAGCCGATGAAGGAAGAGGCAAAGCGAGCGCCTCTTATGAAGATCTACTGGTGGCAGATGATTCAGCTTCTGCCGAGCAGCTACAATCAGCGCCGGACGGTCATGCTGAACTACGAGGTACTTACCAATATGTATCACGCCCGTAAGAACCATAAGCTCGACGAGTGGGTTGAGTTTTGCGGTTGGATTAAGACGCTCCCATACTCAGAGTTGATAACGACGGATAACGGAAGAAAAGGAGACAAATCATGATTACAAACATCGAAGTAACGAAGCTTTTGCAGCA
>CAVDWM010000027.1:0-28127 GCA_963612725.1 Faecalibacterium prausnitzii
TTCCACTAATGGAATTCTCTGCAAATTTGCAGATTAAACGGTAGGTATCTCCCGCACGCATACTCTCGCAAGGACTGTGTGCGGGCAGCACCTCACCGAAGAAGGGACTGCCGCATTTAGCGCAGACCAAAGAACAAAAACACAAAGGTCATAATTCGCGGCTGAGAATGCGGATTATGACCTTTGTTTTAATACCCTGTAACTCTTAACCCCTACCGCCCTTTGGCTCCCTTGTGTAAAGGGAGCTGGCTCGGCGAAGCCGAGACTGAGGGATTGTTTCGCTTCGCTCAAAGGCGGTAAAAGTAGGGGCGGATATCATCCGCCCGCGAAATTCGCACAAAATCAACGCCGCCCATCTGTTTCGCGCCCATCTATCATCTATAATCTATCGTCTAACATCTCCTAATCCGTAGGGACAGCCCTTGCGGCTGTCCGTTATCGGCGCAGCCGATACAAAGGTTCAGAAGATTTGTGCGGACGGGGGCAAGCCCCGTCCCTACGCTCAAAGGCGATAGGCGGTAGGCGGTAGGAAAGGTCATACCCTCGACCGCATCTTATTTCCTAATTCAAACTCCTAATTCCCATTCTCTGACCGCACAATGACAGATTTTTTCGACAGACGAAAACCGCATTCGGGTGAATGCGGCTTTTAAATATAATTATTACAGAGCTATCATATCGCGCAGCTCGGACGCGAGGTCTGCGGCGAGGCGCGTGCCGTTTATCAGGGCGCGTTTCGGCAGCTTTGCGATAAAGCCGTCGTCCTCAAGGGTGACATCGCCCGTGTAGTTTATGTCGTGCAGTGCCTGCGCTATCGCTTTCCAGTCGAGCTTGCAGGTGAAGGGCGGCATATGCAGATCCTCCAAATAGTTGTTGTCGTGGACATGCAGAGCCGTGAGCCTCCTGTGACCGAGCACTCTTATCGCGTGCGCCGCGTCGTCGCCGACAAGCCCGCTGTGACCGAGATCGAGACAGACAGTGAAATATTTCGGGTCGAGCGCGTCATAGTATTCGGCAAGCTGCTCGCCGTAGCTGCAAACATTTGCGAGCATAACCCGGCGGCGGGCGTCGTGACCGAACATATTCTCAAGTGCTATTTTTGTGCCGAACTCCTCGCACAGGGGCTTGAGCGAATTGTAAAAATCGATGTTGAACTGCTTTTGATCCACGCCGTCAGGGCAGGCTGTCGGGTGGACGATTATCTGCTTTGCGCCTATCTTGCCCGCGATGCGGATAGAGAGTTTTAATTTCTCATAGACGAATTTGCTGTATTCCCCGTCGCCGAAGCGGTAGCTCGGAAACGGCGCGTGAGCCTGATTGAACGGGAGCGAATATTTCTCGCTCGACTCCAAAAGCTTGCCGACAAGCTCATCCTCGCCCATATTGCCCAGCTCGCTCTCGAACTGGCTGTTCATATAGAACATCGAAAAATCGAGCGCGTCAAAGCCCGCCTCCTTGAATATTTTCATGCCTTCGTCAATGCCGAAAGCCGGAAAAATAACATCTGTCTGTGTTGATATTCTCATGCTGCGCACCGCCTTATAAGCTTTTTCGCTATAATTATATCAGAGAGCTTTTGGATATACAATATCAATGTCCTAAATATGGTATGGCAAATTTTCGCGGATGTGATATAATCTTTATATAAAATCTTTTTTGCGGAGGTCTGAAATGCTGCGACTGATACTTTCGCCCTCAGTGGGCGGCACTGCGGGGTATCTCTGCGATACCGTGGCTTCGCTTGCTTCTTCGGGCGGCGAGGCTGTGCTGATAGTGCCCGAACAGTATTCCTTTGCCGCCGAGCGCATTGTGCTTGAACGCCTCGGAACGGCGGACGCCCAGCGCGTAGAGGTGCTGAGCTTCACGCGCCTTGCGAACACCGTCTTTAACCTTGTCGGCTGGGACAGGGGCAAGCGCCTGAATGAAGCGGGAAAAATACTTCTGATGAGCCGCGCCCTCGAGCAGTGCGCCGATAAGCTGAGCGTCTATTCCCGCAGCGCGGACAGTCCCGCAGTCGTGCACGAGCTGCTGAGCCTCAACGAGGAGTTCTGCCAGTGCGCGATATCGCCCGGGGATATGACCGCCGCCATGAACAATATGGAGGACGGGCTGCTGAAAAACAAGCTCGCCGATATTTCACTTGTTTTCTCGGTCTATGATTCGTTTGTTTCCGACGGCTGGCTTGACGACAGCCGTATGCTGACCCGCCTCAAGGACAAAATTCCCGAAAGCGGATATTTTAAAAACAAAACGGTCTTTTTTGACTCTTTTCGCGGCTTCACCGCGCAGGAGTTCGGAGTTATCGGCGGGATACTCACCCAGGCGGACGATGTGTACGCCGCGCTGACCGCGCCCGACCTTGTTGAGCGGGACAGCGACGATATATTCTATCATACGAAAAACACCGCAAAGAAGCTCATTAAGCTTGCAAACGGCATCGGCGTGCCGTGTGCAAGGCTCGTTGTGATAAGCGAGCCGCACGGCGATCCCGCGCTCGATGCGTTTGCCGATTCTTTCCTGAGCCCGGAGGCGGAGGTATTCTCCGGCGCGTGCGACAGCATATCTATAGTCGCGTCGCCCGATATCCGCAGCGAGTGTGCCTACGCCGCAGCGCATATAAAGAGAATGCTCAGAACCGGCGAATACCGAAGCCGCGATATCGCGGTCATAGTGCGCGACGAGGCTTCATATATCCGCCCGATGCTGACTGCGCTCGCAAAGTGCGGCGTGCCCGTGTTTGAGGACAGGCGTCAGCCGGTGATAAATCAGCCGCTGATGACGCTTGTTCGCGCCGCGCTGAAAATTGCCGACACGGGCTTTGACACCGACAGCGTCCTACGCGCTTTGAAAACCGGACTCTGCCCGCTTGCGGCGGACGAAGTTTCGGACATTGAAAATTACACTTATCTCTGGCAGATAAACGGCTCCGGCTGGCTGAAAAAATGGGAGTCGAGCCCCGACGGCTTCGGCGAGATGACCGAAACTGCGGCGGCGGAGCTTGAAAGGCTGAACGCCCTGCGCGAAAAGGCGGTCGAACCGTTTGCAAAGTTCAGAAGCAAGCTCAAGGATAACGACGGCGAGGGCTGCGCAAAGGCAGTGTTCGAGCTGCTGTGCGAGCTTGACACGGCGCAGAAACTCAAAGACCTCGCAATATATCTCGAGGATTCGGGCGAAAATGTGCTCGCCCTTGAGACGGAGCGGCTCTGGGACACCCTCTGCTCTCTGCTCGATGTCGCGGCGCAGACTCTCGGCAAGGCTCCGGTCAAGGCTTCGCGCTTTACCAAGCTGTTTGACCTCATGCTCTCCACCGTCACTCTCGGCGAGATTCCACATTCCCTCGAAGAGGTGACGATAGGCTCGGCGCAGAGGATAAGACCAATTGCGCCCAAGGCGGTATTTGTCCTCGGCGCGAACGCGGGAAAGCTGCCGCTGAGCCCCGTTCAGGGCGGTATGCTCAACGCCGGCGAGCGCGAACGTCTCGCGCAGGCGGGCATGGAAACGGCGATATACGGCGAGGACAGGGTGGCAGAGGAACGCTTTATCGCCTACACCGCGTGCTGCTGCGCAAGGGAGAGGCTGACGGTCAGCTACTCCTCAAAGAGCGCACAGGGCGAGGAGCTCAGCGAGTCGGAAATAATCACCTTCATCCGCGAGCATTTCCCGCAGGCGCATCGGACAGACACGCTCACTGCGGATAAGATAGACCTTGTCGAGGGCAAAAAGCCCGCATTCGAGCTGACGGCAACGCTGATGCGAAACGGCGGCGAGCTCTACGAATCGCTGAGAAAATATTTTGAAAAGGATGCCGAATATTCCAGCAGACTCATGTCGCTCGACAGCGCGGCGGAGGGTCGGGCTTTCCGCATAGACAGCCGCGAGACGGCGACGCGCCTCTTCGGCATGAATATGAATATTTCGCCCTCGCGGGCTGAGACATATTACCGCTGCCCGTTCTCCTATTATTGCCGCTACGGCCTGAAGCTTCGGGAGAACAAGAGCGCGACCTTCGACCCGCTTCAGAAGGGTACGGTCATACATTTTGTGCTCGAACAGCTGCTCGGCGAATTCAGCGCACAGGAGCTATCCGAGCTTGACGCCGACAGGCGATATGAAAAAATACGCGGATATCTGGACTCTTATCTCGAACGCTTTCTCGACCGCTCACAGCGGTCAAAGAGATTTCTCTATCTCTATGAGCGTCTCGCACGCAGCATAGACGCGGTGGCGGCGCGGCTCGCGGACGAGTTCAAAGGCTGCGAATTTCGTCCGGTAGATCTCGAGCTTGACATATCGCATAACGGCACGATAAAGCCGTATGCGCTGAAAATACCCTCCGGCGGGCATATCAATATTTCCGGCAAGGTGGACAGAGTCGATCTCGCCGAGATAGACGGGGAGATGTATATCAGGGTCATAGATTACAAGTCGTCGGGCAAGACTTTTGATGTTTCCGACGTGCTCAACGGACTCAATATGCAGATGCTGATATATCTTTTCACGCTCGTGAGCAACGGAAAGGTACGCTACGGGGAGGCTGTTCCCGCGGGAGTGCTCTATATGCCTGCAAAGGCATCTGCCTTTACAGCCGAGAGGGGCAAAGACCTAAGCGGGCAGGGCAATTCAAACGACAGAAGGATGCAGGGCTTCGTACTCGAAAATGCCGATGTCATAGTCGCCATGGAGCATGACGGCGGCGGGGTGTATATTCCGGCGAAAATTGATAAGGACGGCAACATAAAGGGCAATACCCTCGACCTCAGAAAGCTCTCGAAGCTTTGGGACAGGGTTGACGAAAACCTTGTAAATATGGGCGAAGAGCTGCACAGGGGCGCAATTCCCGCGCTTCCGGCGCAGGGCAAACACTACAAGGAAATCTGTTCGAAATGCGAATATTGGAACATCTGCACGCACGAGAACAATATGCTCGCAAGAGAATTAAACGACGATTTGAAACTTGAAGAGGAGGCGGGAGAATGGCAATCAAATGGACGACTGATCAGCAACACGCAATAGAGTGCTGTAAAGGCTCTGTGCTTGTCAGTGCTGCTGCCGGCTCGGGCAAGACGGCAGTGCTCGTCGAGCGCGTTATACGCCGCCTGACGGACAGGGACAACCCCTGCTCGGCGGAGGATCTGCTGATAGTCACCTTCACCCGCGCCGCCACCGCGCAGATGCGCGAGAAGATAGGCGCGGCGATACTCAAACGCCTTTCGGAGGATCCGACGGACAGGCATCTTCGCCGCCAGTATATGCTCCTGCCGTTTGCGAAAATATGCACTATCGACAGCTTCTGCAACGACCTTGTGCGCGAGAATTTCCACGCACTCGGCATATCTCCGGATTATTCGCTGCTCGACAACGAGACTGCGGTCATAATGAAAAACGATGTCTGCGAGGCGATGCTCGAGCGGGCATATGAGCAGGATTCGGACGGCAGCTTTTCGGAACTCAGCGATATGCTCTCCTCCGGCAGCAGCGATGAGGCGTTCGCGAAGCTTATAGTCAAAATGTATGACATCTCGACGGCTTATCCGTTTCCGGAGCTGTGGCTCGATTCGCTTATAGGGGAGTATTCTCAGCCCGATATAAGCAAGAGCCGCTGGGGCGGTATAATAAAAGGATATGTCAGCGATATGCTCGACTATTGCATATCCTCGAGTCTCGATATGATGAGCGCCATGGAGTCCGATCCGATAACAGCGGACGCTTACGGCGCGGCGGTGCAGAGCGACATAAATATGTACGCAGAGCTTCGCGAAAAAATCAACAGCGACTGGGACGAGGCTCTCGCGGCTTTTAAAACAGTCAAATATATAAGTCTCGGGCGCGTGCCGAAGGGCTATGAGAGCGAGACGAAAAACGCAGTCATGACCGCCCGCAAAAAGCTCAAGGAGCTTTTGAAAAAAGTGCCCGATATTATGTGCGTTTCGTCCGGAGAGCACGCGGAGGATGTATGTCTGCTGCGCGATCCCGTGACGAAGCTCATCGAACTCGTCAAGCAGTTCGGCAGGGAGTATTCCGCCGAAAAGAATAAGATGAACTCCGCCGATTTCTCGGATATCCTGCACCGCGCACTCAATTTGCTTGCGGTTTCCGACGGCAGCGGCGGATATATAAAAACCGACCTTGCCCGCGAGCTTTCATCGCATTATGTCGAGATACTCGTCGATGAGTATCAGGATATAAACGAGGCGCAGGATATGATATTCAGGGCGATATCCGCCGATGAAAATAACCTGTTCACCGTCGGAGATGTCAAGCAGAGCATATACAGATTCCGTCAGGCGATGCCGGAGATATTCCTGCGCCGCCGCAGCACAACGCACAGCTTTGAGAGCGGGAAGTACCCCCTGGGCATAACCCTCGGCTCGAACTTCCGAAGCCGCGAGGGAGTCACCTCGTGCGTCAACTATATATTCCGCCAGCTGATGAGCACCGAGGCGGGCGAGCTCGAATATGACGACTCCGAGGCACTCAACGCCGCCGCGAAATATCCCGAGCGCGACACCCCCGACTGTGAGCTGCATGTCGTGACGGACAAGGGAAACAGAGAGGATACGCTCAAGGCGCAGGCTCGTTATGTCGCGGAATATATCGACCGCACGGTTAGAGAGGGCGCAACGCTCGTTACAAAGGGCGGCGCTCTGCATCCCGCGTCTTACGGAGACTTCTGTATTCTCCTGCGCACGGCAAAAAATGTCTCCTCGGTCTATGCCAACGCGCTGTCCGAGCGCGGCATACCGGTTTTCTCTCCGGAGACCGGCGGATTCTTTGAGGCCGCCGAGATAAGCTTTATACTCTCGCTCCTGCGCGTGCTCGATAACCCCGTGCAGGACATACCGCTCGCGGCTGCCATGCTCTCCCCGCTGTTCGGCTTCAGCGCGGGCGAGCTTGCGGATATACGCGCCTCGGCGAAGGAACGCCTGAATGCGGGCGAGACCGAGCCGCTCTATCGCAGCGTCGCCGCGTCGGCTGACGGGGGCAACGAAAAGGCGGCGGTATTTCTCAAAAAGACAGAAGCTCTGCGCAGACTGTCGCTGACCCTGAGCGCGGGCGAGCTTGTCCGCAGAGTGTGCGACGAGACGGGCTTCGACGCCGTCGTCGGCGCAATGCCGGACGGCGAACGCCGCAGGCTGAATGTCGGGCTGCTGTGCGATTATGCCGAAAAATATGAGGCGGCGGGGAATCTCGGACTCAGCGGGTTTATAAGATTTATAGACAAGGTCGCTCATACGAGCGGAGATCTGGCGACTGCCGCACGACCGTCCGAAAATGCGGATATCGTCCGCATAATGACCGTCCATCAGAGCAAGGGTCTCGAATTTCCGATATGCATTCTCGCCGATATGCAGCACGCGTTCAACGAGCGGGACAACAACGAGCCCGTTCTCATAAGCCCGTCTGCGGGACTCGGCATGAAGAGGCGCACGGAGGACGGCATCAGCGTTTACGACACCGCCTCGCGCCGCGCCGCAGTCATAACCTCCGAACGCATGGGACGAAGTGAGGAGATGCGCGTGCTCTATGTTGCGCTGACGAGAGCAAAAGAAAATCTCGTTATGGTCACATCCGTCCCGAACCCCGAGAAGGGACTTGCAAAAGTCGCGGTTGAATGCGGCATGGGGGAGCGGGCAAACCCGTTCGCCGTGCTCAGGATGAACAACTTCTCAGACCTTGTGCTCACGGCACTCATGCGCCATCCCGCCGCAGAGGAACTCAGAAAGTTATCCGGCGTCGATGTTCCGATATTCCTGCCCGAAAAAGACAGGTTCAGGCTCAAGGTCGTCGTCGGCGATTCCGAAAGCTTTATGACCGAATCCGCAAATGAGCAAAAAACAGCCGCAAAGCCTGTGCTTTTCGATGAAGTTCGCGAACGGCTCGATTATTCCGACCCGCGATCGATCCTCTCGTCCGTGCCCGCGAAGCGCGCCGCCTCGGACGGCTCGGAGCGCGGCATAAATCGCGAATATTTCGCCTCGTCGCGCCCTGCGTTCATGAGCTCGGGCGGACTGACTCCGGCTCAGCGCGGCACGGCTACGCATAAATTTATGCAGTTTTCGGACTACTCAGCGGCACGCGCCGATATTGAGACGGAGCTTGCGCGTCTCGTGGACGGCGGCTTCCTCTCGGAGGAGGAGGGCAAGGCGGTGAACCTCGGCGCGGCGAAGCGGTTTTTCAAGTCTGCGCTTGCCGAGAGAATATTTGCCTCCGACAATGTGATGCGCGAGAAAAAATTTGCGGCACTCTTTCCGGCAAGATTTTTCTATCCGGAGCTTACAGGCGAGGCGGCTGAGGAAAAAATCGTTGTTCAGGGCATTGCCGACTGCGTTTTTGTCGAGGACGGAAAGCTTGTCATTGTCGATTACAAGACCGACACGGGCGTTGATGCCGAGGCTCTGCTCGACCGATATTCGGCTCAGCTTGAGATATACCGCGAGGCGCTCTCGCAGGCTCTCGGGATGCCCGTTAAGGAGACTCTTCTGTACTCGTTTTTTATGAATTCGACCGTCAAGTGCCACGTCGGATAAGACGCAGACATACGGGAGAAATTAAGCTTTGAGGGCGCGAAACGGCGGAAAACAAGCCGCTTATCGGTCTGTTTGTACCTATCGGGTGCGGCAAAAAGCGAAACGCTTAAAAAATGTGAAAAAAGGGCTTGCATTTTTGCTCTGTGTATGATAAAATTTCGTTTGCTAAGCTTAAAGACAAAGTTATATGCAGACAATCCGAAAGAGGTGACAATAATGAAGGAAGGAATCCATCCCAAGTACGAGCCCACTGAGGTCCGCTGCGCTTGCGGCGAGGTCATCAAGACTTCTTCCACCAAGCAGGATCTTCGTGTCGATATTTGCTCAAAGTGCCATCCGTTCTTCACCGGCAAGCAGAAGCTCGTCGATACCGGCGGACGCGTTGACCGCTTCAAGAAGCGTTTCAACATGACGGAGGAAAAGAAATAATCATCCGATGAGAGATTATGAGCTGCCTTAGGCGGCTCATTTTTCTATGCCCTGAATGCGTCATGTGTTGCACAATACAAGCATTGTTAACAATATATTTCTCAACAAGACTTGTAATGCTTGCCCGACGGCGTTATAATGTTTGTAATCATTTTGTAATCTTTTTAAGGGGGCGAAGCAATGTCGGGAAAGAAAAAGGGCAATATTGCCGATCCTGATTTGCGCAGCTCAGAGTTGCCCGCAAAGGACGGAAACGAGCTTAAAAACAGAATAAATGAAGCCGAAAAGTATTCGGAGCTTTTTGAAAAGATAGACGTTGACAGCGATTATGACGATATCCTCGCAACATATGAGGAAACTCTCGACAGACGCACCAAAGCCGCCATGAAGAAAGCAGGCGGCGCGGCGGACGAGGACGACGAGCCCGCCGGTGAAAATGTGATGATAGCGGCGGACGAAATAGAGCCGGATACCGACGCTGCGGCGCAGCCCGAGGTGCAGGAGACTGCGGAGGAAAAGCCCGCAGATAAAAAAGAAAAGGCTCGCAGGGGCGATGCCGGAGCCGCGCTTTATTCTTATATTGCGGCGCTCGGACTTGCTGCGGGTACGGGATTTAAGAAGCTCCTCGCGAAGCCGAAGAAGCTCGGCAGAAGTATAGTCGGATTTTTGAAGTACTTTTTCCGCTTCATCTGGCTCGGCTTCAAGAAGTTTATCCACCTGATTTCTCATACATTCGTTGAGCAGGTCAGGGATTTCAGGCGCGATGTGTACTCTGCCATGCATTATCTCAGGCAGAGCCGGCACGAGCCGAAAACGCTGTTCCCGATTCTCGGCCACTATGTGAAAAAGGCTTTCACCACTCATACGCAGATGTTCAGAACCATTGCGAATTTTGCTTTGCCCGTCGCCGCGGTGCTGGCGTTTGTGCTGACCGTCAACTATTGGAGCAGCGTCACATTCGCTCTCAAGGTCAGCTATGACAGCAAGGAGCTCGGCTATATCTCCGACGAGTCGGTGTATAACGAGGCGCAGAGTGCCGCAAAGGCGAGGATGACGACCACGAAGACGGATTCCTCCGCAGACCTTGAGGATCCGACCTATGAGCTTTCGCTTGTCAACATCAACGAGCTTGTCGATTCCTCGATACTCTGCGACAGAATAATCGAAAATTCGGAGAGCAATGTCACGAACGCCTGCGGAATTTATATCGATGACGAATTTGTCTGCTCCGTCAAGAACGAGACTGACGCGACGAGCGTGTTCAACGCCATTCTTGAAAAGAATCAGGTCGCGGACAGCAACAGCTTTGTCGATTTTGTCGAGAAGGTCGAGTATGTTCAGGGGCTTTATCCCGACGACCCGAAGACCATGTGGGACGCTTCAAAGCTCAAAAAGCAGCTTGAGCAGACCAAGCAGGCGAAAAAGACCTACACCGTCAAGGACGGCGACACCGTATACGGCATAGCGGTCGCAAACGGGCTGACCGAAAAGCAGCTTATGGAGCTGAACCCCGATATGGGTGAATATATCCACTCGGGCGATCAGCTGACCGTCTCAAACGAGGTCAATTATATCCGCGTCAAGGTTATGAAAACCGAGACGAGAACGGTCGAGGTCGATTATGAGACCGAAAAGACCAACGACGCCTCGATGTTCAAGGGCACTACCCGCGTCACGCGCAAGGGCGAAAAGGGCGAGGAGACGATAACCGAGCTCGTGACATATATTGACGGTCAGCGCGTGACCTCGCAGGAGGTTTCCCGAGTCAGGACGAAAGAGCCCGTCAACGAAAAGGTGCTTGTCGGAACAAAATCGACTCGTGTCAGCAGTAGCAGCAGCGGAAGCTACAGCGTTAAGGTCTCCGGGCGCGGCTTCGTGTGGCCCGCACCTGCGTGCACCTTCGTCAGCTCGCCTTACGGCTGGAGAACGCTGCGCGGCTACAGCGACTTCCACACCGGCGTTGACCTCACCCTGCCCGGCGGAGGCTCGACCGGAGCGGTCATAGTCGCGTCCCTCGACGGCACGGTCGAGAGCGTGCGCCGGAGCAATTCGGGCTACGGTCACTGCGTTGTTATAAACCACGGCGGCGGAGTCAAGACAAGATATGCCCACTGCCTCGCAGGCTCCATTTCCGTCAGCGTCGGACAGACCGTCAGCGCAGGACAGGCAATAGCGCGAGTCGGCAGCACCGGCAATGTCACGGGACCGCATCTCCACTTCGAGATAATCATAAACGGCAGCACGGTTAATCCGCTGCCCTATATCAGATAAAGAATCCCCGCATCGAAAGGTGCGGGGATTCTTAGATAAATTATCAAATTATCGCAGACTTATCAGGGATAAGTGACCGGTGCACGGTGCAGTCTGCGTTGGCTTCGTCGCAAAACGGTTATCCCGACTGCGGCAAAAGATAAAGGGACATCGAAGCTTTCTCCGACGTCCCTCTGCTTTTCAATTGAATTTTCGTTGCGCTTTTAAATGCTTCACCCGTTACGAAGCCACGGTCGCGTCAAAGTCGAGTCCCGAATTCGGATTCTGACGGTATTTCATCGAAGCCTTGTAGAACCAGATATATTCGCCGTCGCTGACAGCGACATTCGTGTCCTTGGTTATTTGCTTCTCGGCGATTCTCGCGGAGTCTGTGGCACCCGTCGAATTCTTGTAGACCGCATAGTAGCTTTTGCCGCTGCCGTCGGGGGTTATCGTATATGTGCCCGCCTTTATGTCCTTGCCGACCTTGTACATTGCGGGAGTCGAGCCGTCGCAGCCTATCGAAGCCATGTCGTGAGAAGCGGCGTCATAGATCTCGCAGCCCGTGATGTTGACATATCCGTCCTGTGACAGCGTATAATAGACGGGGACATCGACCATTTTGAAGTCGTTTGCGACATTCTGAACATAGGGGTCAACGCTCTTTTTGAAGCTGAGTCCGCCGTATGCGCCGGAGGTCTTCTTGATTATGTATTCGCTCTTCTGAATGTCTCTGCCTATTTTGTATGTGCCGGGAGCATATTTGCCGTCAACTGCCTTGGGATGCTCGATGGCGGCGTTGATGAACTTGCAGCCGCTGATGTATAATTCGTAGCCGCTCTCAAGGGTGACGAGCGTATGTGTGCCGTCTATTGTTATTTCATAGGCGAGTGGAGTGCCGCTCCCGTCCTTGGTCTTTCCGTTCCAGAGCAGCACGGAGTAAGTCGATGAGGTCTTGACGATATAATATTCGCCGGGGGTGAGCTTGCCGCTTTCGCTTCCGCATTTGTAGTTGCCCGCGCCGTTCCAACCCGTGGAGCTGCCTTCATCGGGCTTTTCGGTCGAGCTTGAAGTCGGGAGAGTGACGACCTGCGCAGCGGTCGTAGCCTCTGCGGGAACGGTCTGAGTGGGTCTGCTTGTCGGTTTAGTTTCCTTAACTGTGGTGCTTTCAGCCGCAGTGCTGTCCGCAGAGGGCTCGGTCGTGTCAACTGCAGCGGAGGTGGTGTCGGCTTGAGCCGAGGCTGCTGTCGTATCCTTATCGTCCTTGTCTTTTTTACACCCTGCAAACGCCAGAACACCGGCGAGAACAGCCATGCAGAGGATGACAGATATAAGCTTTTTCATCTCTTTTTTCCTTTCCTTTAAGATTATTTCGGGCTTGTCCGCCCCATTCATTATACCAAACCTGAACATTCAAGTCAACACGGACAAAAAAGGAAGAGCCGCATTTTCTGCGACTCTTCGTAAGGTCGGTTTTTTGTTCAGCTCTCTGCGGGAGTCTCGGGAGACGCTGTTGTCGTCTCGGGAGCGGCGGTCGTCTCGGGCTCGACATAAGGAACAAGCTTGAAGCCGTCTATCTCGATATAGCGTCCGCTCTCAAGCTCTATCGTTTTGCTTTCCGTGAGATTCTCGCCCGAATCGGCGACGGAGAACTCGATATATCTCAGATCGTAATAAACTACATAGGCATTTTCTTTGTCGGCGGGAACGAGGGTGTACTTACCGGGCTTTATGTCCTTGCCGACCTTGTACATTCCGCTGTTAAAGCTTCCGTCGCTGTTCGCCGCGGGAGTGCCGATATCAACGATTGTTTCCTCAGAGAACAACACGCGCTGACCGCTTTGCAGGGAGACATATGCGGGATATCCGCCGAGAAGAAGAGTCATGTCGGCGTCCTCGTCAAAATAGTCGGTTGTTGAGAGGATGATGACATTGACGCTCTTTGCGTTGCCTATAACATGCTCGCCTGCGGGAATATCCACGCCGACTCTGTATGAGCCGACTGCATATTTACCGTTCGTGCCGCCCATCTTTTCGACATCTGCGGCGGAGATGAACTTGCCGTTCTTGAGCTCAAGTGTATATCCGGTTTTCATTGTGACGAACAGACCGTATGGGAGAATGTCAAATTCAACTATCTCGTCTTCGCCGAAGTGCTTGCCGTCGGTGATTACGAGCGAGCAGCTCTTTGAATCGGGAACCACATAATATTCGCCTGCCGCGAGGTTTTTGCCGCAGGTGTATTTGCCGGCGCTCTTCCATTCGGCCTTTTTGACCGAGGGGGTGGTGGTGTTGACTGTGCTGGTTTTCTTCGCGCTGTCCGCAACCTTCTTGACGGCGTTGGTGGCGGACTCCTTCGTTTCGGGTGCTGTCGTCTCTTCGGACGAGGGCTCTGAGGTGCTCTCGTCGGTTACTGCATCAACTGCTGCGCCGCTCTCGGAGGGAACGGTTGTGTCGTCGCCGTTCTTCTTCGACTTGCAGCCGCAGAAGAGGAACATTATTGCGCACATAATAAGCGCAACGGCGGAGATAAGCTTTCTTTTCATTGTCTTTTCCTTTCTTCTTTTCTCAATTTTTCTTTTCTTTCCCTCGGAAGACTTCGCGGAATAATTCCGCTTCGTCAACCTCGAAATTGAGTATATCAAAATATGCAAAACTTGTCAACGAAATTCATCTAAAAATGTCAATTTGAACAAACATATGGGGAAAACACGCAAAGCGTGGCGGGAATGTGCATAAAAATTACCGTTTCGCTAAAAAAATTATGGTAATTTTGTTGACTTAATGTGCCGAATGCTTTAAAATATATTACGGAATAAAAATTTTTGTGTACGGAGGAATGACAATGTTTAAGCGTACTGTTTCGCTCCTGCTCTGTCTGCTCGTCGCGGTGCCCTCGCTTGCCTTCTGCGCCTTTGCGCAGGGGGATGAGGCTGTCCCGGCGCAGATAAGCTACGAGATAACCGACCCTTACGGGGATGTCGATTGGGACAGCTGGGGAATATATAAGGCTCAGCTGCATACCCAGAGCAATGCGAGCGACGGCTATCTGCCCATCCACGAGGTCGTTGAGAGGCACTATGACCTCAACTACGATATTCTTGCTCTCACCGATCACGGCACGATAAACAGGGGCTGGAACAATAAGCCTCAGCTTGTGCCGCTGATAAGGCTCGTCAAATATGAGCGCACGAAGCTCGCACCCATATACCCGCTGACCGAGGAGGAATACGAAGCCTACACGACCGGCACCGTCGCATCGCAGACGAGAACCCACAAAAACGGTATGCTTGATGTCCCGCTGGGCATAGAGCTGAATATGGCGACCCCGAAGTGCGACTGCCATCTGACCGGCTACTATGCCGACTACGGGCAGGGTCTTGCCGGCGTTTACGGCGACTATGAGACCCCGTCAAAGGGCGTCAAGCGCAACGGAGGAATATCAATGCTCTCCCATGTCGGCGAGTATGTATATCCCGAAAAGGACAGCGCGGATCATGTCGGGCAGAAGGTCGATGATTATTATGCCAACAAGTTTGCGCGCATCTTCCTTGACAACAAGGGCTCGAGCGTCGGCATGGGCATCAACAGTGCCACCGACGCGCACACCCGCTGCGACCGCATACTTTATGACCAGATACTCCAGAAAACGATACCGAACGGTGTTGTCCCGTGGGGCTTCGCGTTCTCGGATTCCCACGATGTCCGCTCGATAAACGACGCATATACAATGATGGTTCTGCCGGAGCTTAACAATGAAAATGTCCGCAAGGGCATGGAAAACGGCTGGTGCTTCGCGGTCTCCCATTATTCAAACGGCGTTGAGCTCAACGGCATGGAGGAGATTCCCGGCTTTGATGAGGATGAGGTCTATGACACCGAGGCGTATCTGCGCGACGACACGCCGTGCGTTACCCGCGTGACCGTTGACGACGAAAACGACACGATAAGCATCGAGGGCACGAACTTCGATTCGATAACATGGGTCTCGAACTGCAATGTTATCAAGCGCGAGACTGATATAGACAGCGGCAGGGCGACCCTTGACCTTCACGCCGACGAGCTGCTCGACACGCCCTATCTCTATGTCAGATTCTACATTACGGGCGACAACGGCATCTGCTATTCTCAGCCCTTCGTTATCAGAAGAAACGGCGAGGATTTCGGCACGGTCAAAGTTCCGAGAACCCACGACCTCTCGACCGTCCTGCGTGCCACCGTCACCATACTCGACTGGACTTATTTCAAGTTCAACCCCATCGTTTGGGCGTTCAAGTATTTCTTCCTCGGCTACAGTGTTTTCGACCATTTCTTTGACGCATATTAATTCAAGGAGAGTATATAAATGAAGAGAAATTTCAAACGCATCCTGTCGGCTGTGCTGGTTGTTGTGATGCTGTTCACCGCTTTTCCTGCGGCGTTCGCACTCGGCTCGCAGGAGACGGATTATACAATAATCAGCCCGTATGAGCAGGTTGACTGGAGCACATGGAAAACCTACAAGGCAAACCTCCACGCCCATTGCGACGCGAGCGACGGCGACCCGACGCTCGACGAGATGGTCGAGGAATATTACAAGGCGGGCTACGATATCCTTGCAATGACCGACCACGGCGTTATCACAAACGGCTGGACGAGCGAGAGGAAGACCAACGGCATATTCAACAAGTTCAGAAAGGTCTATCCGATGAGCGAGGAGAACTACGAGCGCATCACGAAGGGACTTGATCGCGGCGGCAGAGGTATGACCGACATCCGCGGCGGAATTGAATGCAATATGGCTGTTATCTCAAAGACTCATGTCAACGGATATTTCACCACCTACGGTCAGGGCGAGTGGGGAATCGAAAACGATTACAGAACCGCGCCCGAGGAAATTGAAAAGGCGGGCGGATATTCCGTGCTCAACCATGTCGGCGACTGGGTCGATTCAAACAATTTCCCGGAGCGCTCGCACTGGAAGGTCTATATAGCCTATTTCGCGGGTATATTCATCGACTGCCCGAGCTGCCTCGGCATGGAGATTGTCAACAACACCGACAATGTTACCCGCGCCGACCGCGATCTCTGGGATGAGCTGCTTCAGGTCGTTATTCCGACAGGCAGAAATATCTGGGCTTTTGCCGATGACGATTCGGAGAAGCTCAACGAGGTCGGCAGATCGTTCGAGCTCTTTGTCCTGCCCGAGAACAATGAAGAAAATGTCAAAGAGGCGATGAAGGACGGTAACTTCTTTGCCGCAAGCAGATATTATAAAACAACCGACAGAGTCGGCGAGTTCGAGGGCGACGGCAATGTGCCGCTCGTGACCGATATCAAGGTCGATCAGAAGGCGAACACGATAACCGTCGCAACCGATTCTACCCGCGACTGCCAAGTCATCGAGTGGATAGCAGACGGCAAGGTTATCGCCACGGGCAACACCATCGACCTCAACGACTATGAAAAGGATCTCGGCTGCTACATCCGCTTCCAGATGAAGGGCAGCGGCGGCGTGACCTATTCTCAGGCATTTGAGCTTCAGTACAAGGGCAGGGTAGATAAGCCCGTTCCGAGCTGGGCACTCTGGGTGTTCAAGACCGAAGCGGGTCAGAAGTTCCTGAAGTTCTATCGCACCCGCACCTTTGCTCTCGGTGCGCTCATTGTCGAGAAGGTAAGAATGTTTGTAGAGGATAAGATAATCAAAAAGTAAAATCAGTGCGTCGGGGCTTTCGTATGCTGTATGCGACAGCCCCGCAATGCTTTTTCCGACCCTGCTCTTTGCAGAAAAAGAGGAGACAACAACACAACACTGTAAATGCTGCGGTAAAAATTTTTACTGCGGCACTTTTTTATTATAACTTTGATATTTTTGTTAATTTTTTGTATCTCGGTACAAAAATAATTTGAAAAATGAAGATTGTTTATCATTTTTGCATATTGTCTTTTGCTTTGTTGGTGCTATAATTTAGTAGCTGAAAGAAGCGGAAACGGTATATATAAATAAGTATACCGAAACAGGATAAAAGAGGTGCAGTTATGGAAAGCATCATTAAAACTATAGTCGATATGGACAAGCGTGCGCGAAAGCGCACAATGGAGGAGCAGGAGTTCTTCGACAGAGCCGATTCCGAGCTTGCCGAGCAGACAAAGAAGATTCAGTCCGAGGAGCAGGCACGCGCCGACAGCGAGGTCGCAAAGACGGTCTCCGAATATGACGCGAAGCTGAAGGAGGCTCTTGATGAGATAGAGACAAAGGCTCAGGCAGTCTCCGATTTGCTCGACGGGCAGAGCAAGGCTAACCGCGAAAAATGGGCGCAGGAGCTCGCAGACAGAGCTGTGAAAGCCGACTGACTGACAGATCTTTTGAAAGGAAGTGTGCCGTATGACAGTTTCGTCCGCCGCAAACGCAGTGCTCGCAAAGGCTCGTGCTATGTACGGCAAACGCCTGACCGCGCAGAACTATACCGATTTGCTCGCCTGCCGCTCCGTCAACGAGGCGGCGGCTTATCTGAAGGCTCATACCGCCTATGCCGATGCGTTCGAGGGCGTGACAATGGGCTCGCTCAGACGCTGGCAGATTGAGATACTGCTCAGAGAGCATCTTGCAAACAACTTCGCCTCCCTTTGCAGATATGAAAAATCCATCGGCGACGGCTTCTATAAATATTTCGTGACGCTCAGCGATGTTGATATGCTGCTCCATTCGGTGCGCTATCTCAACAGCCGTCATCCGGAGAAGAATCTCGCCAAAGTGCCGGATTTCTTCGTGCGCCACTCGGAGCTCAACGCCGCAGCGCTTGAGACTGCGACAGATGTCGAGCTGCTTTTGGCGGCGGTCGAGGGCTCGCCGTATAAGGCGGTTCTCGCCCCGTTCGCCTGCGTCGGCACCGACGGCAGACCCGATTACTTCGCCATGGAGCTGGCACTCAACAAATATCTCCGCTCGCAGGCGGAAGCACTCATCAAAAAGAACTACAGAGGCAAGGAACGCAGGGAGCTTGACGCGATGCACGCGTTCGACACGGACACCGAAAATATCGTCTCGCTCTACAGGCTCAAGAGGCTTACAAATATGCCGCAGAGCGTGCTTGTCACGATGCTGATGCCCGGCGGAACGCTCGACGAAAAGGCACTGACAGGATTCATGGAAGCACCGGATGCCGAAAAGGCTCTCCAAACGCTCAAGGGCACGGCATATGCCGCTTTTGCCGAGCGCGGCGGGCGTTCGGTCGAGCATGTGAGCGCAAAGCTCAGATATGACCGTGCGAAGGGTCTTGTGCGCTTTTCGACCTTCCCGAGCATCGTGATGATGAGCTATGTGGTGCTCGCGGAGAATGAAGCAGAAAATCTGACCCACATTATTGAGGGTATAAGATATAATATTCCGCCCGAAGAAATAAGCCGACTTCTTATCGGCGTGGGCGACTGACAGCTTTTTAAGAGTTTAAAAGGACGGTGATAAACCTTGGCAGTTGCAAAAATGAAGCTTGTTAAAGTCACGGGTCCGCTCGACCGGCTCAACAAGTTCATTTCAACCTGCTGCTTGGACGGATCGTTCCATCCCGAGCAGGCAACGCAGTATATGTCTGCGTCGATGGGTTATTCGACGCTCAGCGAGGAAAACCCGTATGCGCCGATGCTGCAAAAAATAGAGGAGCTTATCCGCGAGAATGATTCCGCGCCCGACCCGACCATAGTCGGCGACCGCTCACGCGAGATCAAGCTCGACGAGAAGACCAGCGCATACATCGACGAGCTTGACGAAAAATTGTCCGCGATGCACGATGAGTATACTTCCCTTGAGGATCAGCTTGAGCAGTGCCGAAACGGGATTGCAAAGTACGAGCATTTCACGGGCTTCGATGTCGGACTCGATGAGCTGTTCAACTGCAAGTTCATCAAGACCCGCTTCGGTCATATGCCCAAGGAGAGCTACGAAAAGCTCGTCGCTTATGACGACGACCCCTATGTGCTCTTCATCCCGTGCTCGACCGACGCTACCGATTACTGGGGCGTCTACTGCGCACCGAGGGAGCGCGTCGATGAGGTTGACAGCGTGTTTGCAGGGCTCAATTTCGAGCGCCTCCAGATTCCGTCGGCAGTCGGTACCGTTGAGCAGGTCATAGATCAGCTCAAGAGCAATATCGAGATAATCGAGGGCGATTTAAAGCAGCTCGATGAACGCGCCGCAGCACTCTGGAAGGAGAACCGCAAACGCTGCAACGAGATATATACGAAGCTCGTTGATCTCAATACGGTCTTTGAGATGCGCCGCTACGCCGCGTGCCATAACAAGTATTTCTTCTATGTCGGCTGGGTGCTCGCGCACGATTCGAAGGACTTCGAGAAGAAAGCGGAGGCTATAGAGAATGTCGAGGTCGAGGAGAACGACCCCGACAAAAGCTCCGGAAAGACCCCGCCCGTCAAGCTCAGAAACCCCGCGATATTCAAGCCCTATGAATATTTCGTCGATATGTACGGTCTGCCGTCATATTCGGATATCGATGTCACGGGCTTCGTCGCGATAACCTATACTCTGCTGTTCGGCATCATGTTCGGCGATCTCGGTCAGGGACTTGTGCTCTTCCTGCTCGGTATCCTCGGCTGGAAGATTAAGAAGATGCCCCTTGCACGCATACTTATCCCGTGCGGTCTTTCGAGCGCGGTGTTCGGCTTCGTGTTCGGCTCGGTGTTCGGCTATGAGGATATGCTCGACCCCGTCTATCACGCGCTGGGCATGGCGTCAAAGCCGCTGAGCGTTATGGATTCGATAAACACCGTTCTGATAGTCGCTATCGGCATAGGCGTCGTCCTTGTCGTGACCGCGATGCTCCTGAATGTCGTATCGTGCCTCAAGCATAAGAAGATAGGCGAAGCGATATTCAGCAACAACGGACTCGTCGGTATACTGTTCTATCTCGCGGGCGTTGCGTTCTGCGTAGCGTTCATGAACGGTCCCCGGGTTCTCCCGAACGGGGTGCTGTTCGGTGTCATGGGCGTCTGCGCCGTGCTGCTCTATATCAAAGAGATACCGATCGGCATTATCGACAGGCACCCGGACTGGAAGCCCGACAGCATGGTTGACTTCCTTCTCCAGAACCTGTTCGAGCTTATCGAATATGTCCTGTCCTATTTCAGCAACACCGTGTCCTTCCTTCGTGTCGGCGCGTTTGTTATAGTCCACGCCAGTATGATGATGGTCGTCTTCACCCTCGGCGGTGACGGCAGCAACATTCCCGTTATCATTATAGGCAACATTATCGTTATTGCCCTTGAAGGTCTGCTTTCGGGCATTCAGGGCTTGCGTCTTGAGTTCTACGAGATGTTCAGCCGCTTCTATGAGGGCGGCGGCAGGGCTTTCACGCCCGCGAAGCTCGAGCAGGCGCAGACGAATTTGAAAACCAAAATTGCCGGTAAAAAGACCAAAAAGGCTTTAGCCAATAAAGACTAATCGGAGGTAAAGTAAAATGACAACTCTTTTTTATTCCGTTATGATCGTAGTTCCCGCGGCGGTGCTTCTCGCATCCGTTGTGTACACAATGAAGAAGCACTCTGAGGGTCAGAGCATCAAAAAGAGCCTTCGCATGAACGCGGCGACCTTCGCCGTTATGGTTCTGCTCGTTGCGGGCTGCGCTATGGGTGCTTTTGCAACCGGCAGCGAGGATAAGACTGCGGCAGCCGATACCACTGCCTCTCAGACTGCCGTTTCGGAGACTGAGAGCACGCAGACTGCATCTTCTTCCGACAATTCCAAGGGTCTCGGACTTCTTGCAGCAGGTCTTGTTACCGGTCTTGCCGGCATCGGCGGCGGTATCGCAGTTGCCGCCGGCGCTCCCGCAGCTATCGCCGCAACGAGCGAGGATCCCAAGGCATTCGGTAAAGCGCTTATCTTCGTCGCCCTCGGTGAGTCGATAGCCCTTTACGGTGTTGTTATCTCCATACTTATCCTCAACAAGGTCTGACGCCCCGCAGGGCAGAAGAACGGCGGCGTAAAGTAATATCGCTTTACACCGCGTTGAAAGGAACTGAAGCCATGCGTTTTTATTTGATAAGCGACAATGCCGATACGCTTGTCGGAATGCGCCTTGCGGGTATAGAGGGCGAGCTTGTGCACGACGCTCAGTCGGTCGAGGATGCGATAAACCGCTGCCTTGCCGATGAGCAGGTCGGCATTATTCTCATCACGCGTCCGCTGTGCGAGCTGTGCGGCGACTTCATAACGCAGACAAAGCGCAGCTACGATAAGCCGCTGATAGTCGAGATTCCCGACCGCCACGGTTCGCAGGGGAGCGACTCCATCGCACGCTATGTGCGCGACACTATCGGCATAAAGATTTGAGGTGTATAACCAATGCTCAATCAGGAAGAAAGAGCAGCAAAGTTTTTTGATGCCATAACCAAGGACGCCGAGGAGCGCCACGAGGAGATGACCCGCAAGACCCGTGAAACGGTTGAAAGCGGGCTTGAAAAGGCAAGGACAAAGGCGTACTCCCGGGCTCAGGCGAAGATAGAGCGCGAGCGTATGCTCAAGGAGCAGGAGTTCAACCGCACCGTCGCCAATGAGAGAACCCGTCAACGCGCCCGCCTGACTGACAAGCGCGGCGCCATTACGGACGAGGTTTTTGCTCAGGCGCGTGACAAGCTCATTGCCTTTACAGGGACTGACGGCTATGCGGATTTTCTCAGGAGGAGCGCGGCAGGCTTTGCAGCAGCTTTTCCGCAGGGGGATGTGACCGTCTATGTCCGCCCCGATGATATGCGCTTTGCGGAGGATATAAGAAAGGCTTTCGGCAGGGACTGCAAGGTCGAGAGCAGCGACGGAATAACCATTGGCGGATGCCGCGCCGGAGTTGCCGGAGGCAGCACCGTGGCTGACGATACACTCGACACGCGCCTTGAGGCGCAGCGCGAGTGGTTCCTCGAAAATTCGGGAATGTCAGTAATACTTTAAACGGTCGGAGGTGAACGGCTTGTCCGAGAATAATGTTATATACGGAATAAACGGACCCGTCGTTACGATAAAGGGCGAGACGGGACTGAGCATGATGGAGATGGTCTACGTCGGCGAGAAGCGGCTTGTCGGTGAAGTTATACGCCTTGACAGGGATCTCACCACCATTCAGGTCTACGAGGAGACGACCGGGCTCAAGCCCGGCGAGCCGGTCTATGCTACCGGCGGCGCAATGTTCGCCACCCTCGGTCCCGGAATAATCAGAAATATCTTTGACGGAATCGAGCGCCCGCTTTCGGCTATCGCCGAGCACAACGGCGCGTTCATATCAAAGGGCTGCGCCGAGAGCGCACTCGACGAGGAGCGCGAGTGGCAGGTCAATATGCTCGTCAAGCCCGGCGACATGCTCAAGGGCGGCGACATCTACGGCGAATGCCCCGAGACTCCCGTCGTCAAGCACAAATTCATGGTTCCGCCCGAACTTGAGGGCGAAGTTGTCGATGTCAAGCCCGACGGAAAATATAAAATAAACGATTCCATCGTTACCCTCAGAGACAAGAAGGGGAACAAACATGAGCTGACGCTCTGCCAGCGCTGGCCTATACGAATCCCGCGTCCCGTCAGCCGTAGACTGCCTGCACAGCGTCCGCTGATAACCGGTCAGCGCGTCATAGATACGCTTTTCCCGATAGCAAAGGGCGGCGCGGCAGCGATCCCCGGCGGCTTCGGAACGGGCAAAACAATGACTCAGCATCAGCTCGCAAAGTGGTGCGACGCGGATATTATAATCTATGTCGGCTGCGGCGAGCGCGGCAACGAGATGACCCAGGCTCTTAGGGAGTTCGGCGAGATATCCGACCCGCGCACAGGCAAGCCCCTGACGGACAGAACGGTGCTCATAGCGAACACCTCGAATATGCCCGTCGCTGCGCGTGAAGCTTCAATATACACCGGCATCACTCTCGCCGAGTATTACCGCGATATGGGCTATCACACGGCTATCATGGCGGACTCCACCTCCCGTTGGGCTGAGGCTCTGCGTGAGATATCCGGACGCCTTGAGGAGATGCCCGCCGATGAGGGCTTCCCCGCTTACCTGCCCTCAAGACTTTCCGAGTTCTACGAACGCGCAGGCTATGTCAAAAATCTAAACGGCACCGAGGGCTCGATAACGATAATCGGCGCTGTTTCGCCGCAGGGCTCCGACTTCTCCGAGCCTGTCACCCAGAACACGAAGCGTTTCACCCGCTGCTTCTGGGCGCTCGACAAGTCGCTTGCTTATGCGCGTCACTATCCCGCGATAAACTGGAATACAAGCTATTCCGAATATGTCAACGACCTGTCCGCATGGTACTATGACAACGCGGGTGCGGAGTTCATGAGCTACCGCGATGAGCTGTGCTCCATACTGCTCGAGGAAAACAGCCTTATGGAGATAGTCAAGCTTATCGGCGCGGATGTTCTGCCCGACGATCAGAAGCTTGTCATTGAGATTGCAAGAGTTATCAGAGTCGGCTTCCTGCAGCAGAACGCCTTCCATAAGGAGGACACCTATGTTCCGCTTGCGAAGCAGATGAAGATGATGGAAATAATCCTCTATCTCTATCACCGGTGCCGCGAGGTCGTCGCAAAGCAGGTGCCGATCTCGAAGATAACGAAGCTCGGTCTGTTCGATAAGCTTGTCAAGATAAAATACGATGTGCCCAACGACAGACTCGATATGTTTGACGATTACCGCACTGAGATAGACAAGGCGCTCGCTCCGCTTCTGCGCTGAGTCCGCTTATTCTGAAGGCAAGGAAGGATTTAAACAGCTATGATTTTTGAACACATCGGTTTAAATCAGATAAACGGCTCGCTCGTCGTGCTTGACGGCGTTAAGGGCGCGAGCTATGAGGAAATGGTCGAGCTCAGGCTTGAGGACGGCACCTCGCGTGCGGGTCGTATAGTCAAAATAGACGGCGAGCTTGTGGTCACTCAGGTATTTGAGGGCACTCGCGGAATATCGATGAACAACAGCACCACCGTGCTCTCCGGCAGACCCATGGAGATGCCGCTGTCGCCCGAGATACTCGGCAGAGTGTTCGACGGTCTCGGCAGACCGATAGACGGACTGGGCGAGATATATCCCGAGTGCCGCCGCGATGTCAACGGTTCGCCTATTAACCCCGTTTCGCGTGTTTATCCGCGAAATTATATAAACACCGGCATATCCTCCATAGACGCGCTCGCAACGCTTATCAGAGGTCAGAAGCTCCCGATATTCTCGGGCTCCGGCATGAAGCATAACGAGCTCGCCGTTCAGATAGTGCGCCAGGCGAATGTTGCCGACGGCGACGATTTTGCAATAGTTTTCGCCGCCATGGGCGTCAAGAACGATGTCGCCGAATATTTCCGCACCTCGTTTGAAAACGCAAATGTCATGAGCCGCGTTACAATGTTTATGAACCTCTCGAACGACCCGATAATCGAGCGTATCATCACGCCCCGCTGTGCGCTGACCGCCGCCGAGTATCTCGCGTTCGACCTCGGCAAGCAGACGCTCGTTATCCTGACCGATATGACCTCATATGCCGAGGCTCTGCGTGAGTTCAGCTCGTCAAAGGGCGAGATTCCCGGCAGAAAGGGCTTCCCCGGTTATCTGTATTCCGACCTTGCGTCGCTCTATGAGCGCGCCGGAATAGTCGAGGGCAGAAAGGGCTCGGTCACTCAGATACCTATTCTCACCATGCCCAACGATGATATAACGCACCCCATCCCCGACCTCACGGGCTATATAACCGAGGGTCAGATAGTGCTTGACAGAGGACTCGACTACAAGGGCATCTATCCGCCCGTCAGCGTCCTGCCGTCGCTGTCGCGTCTGATGAAGGACGGCATCGGCGAGGGCTACACACGCTCCGACCACAGTATGCTCGCAAACCAGCTCTTTGCGTCCTACGCCAAGGTGCAGGATGCCAAGGCTCTCGCGTCCGTCATAGGCGAGGATGAGCTTTCCGCGTCCGATAAGCGCCTCATGGAGTTCGGCAGAGCGTTTGAGGAGAGGTTCATCAATCAGGGCTATGACGAGAACAGAACGATAGACGAGACGCTCGACCTCGGCTGGGAGCTGCTCTCCATGCTACCCGAATCCGAGCTCGACCGTGTTGATGAGGATGTCCTCAAGGAGCATTACAAGCCCGCGCAGCAGTAAAGAAAGGGGGAGAGCGTCATGGCACAGGTATTCCCGACAAAAAGCAATCTGATGAGCACGAAGAAGTCGCTGGATCTCGCCAAGCTCGGCTATGATCTGCTCGACCGCAAAAGAAATATACTAGTGCATGAGATGATGCAGCTCATAGACAAGGCGTCGAAAATACAGCAGGAGATAGACGAAACTTATTCAAAGGCTTATCTTGCGCTCCAGCACGCGAATGTCACGCTCGGCATGTGCGCCGAGTTCGCGCAGGCGATACCGGTCGATGAGTCGCTTGACATAGATCTTCGCAGCGTCATGGGCGTTGAGCTGCCGGTCGTGACTCTCGGCGACGAGAAGCTCGATATGTATTACGGACTCAACTCGACGAATTCACAGCTCGACGAAGCTTATTTGAGCTTCGTGCAGGTCAAGCGCATGACAGCAGAGCTCGCGGAGATAGAGAACAGCGTATACCGCCTCGCCGATGCGATAAAGAAAACGCAGAAGCGGGCGAACGCGCTCGACAATATTATGATCCCGCAGTTCACTGCGACGATAAAATATATTACCGAAGCTCTTGAAGAAAAAGAGCGCGAGGATTTCTCGCGCCTGAAGGTCATCAAGAGACAAAAGAAAGAAAAAAAGGCATAAAAAGCAATCAGCCTTCCCGTTTGGGAGGGCTGATTTTTATTCTTTCCGTCATCTTATCAGATACACCGTCGCCGCCATGAGAATCTGACCGGTGTAGTATGTCGCAAGCTCTATTGTGACGAGCGGGTTTTTCTTTTTCACGGGCGTGAAGTAGACGAATGCGAGCACGGAGTCGCTGACCACGAATACCACCGAAGCGATTGTCGCCACGACAAATGTCAGAGAGCGCGTGAGATAGAGCATATAGCCCGAGACGCAGGCGCAAAGCGCAATGGCGAAGAAATAGAAAACGCAGAGAATATACATCTTGCTGTCAAGCTTCATCTTGATAGCTTTCATTATAACGGCAATTATCGCAGTTATTACAAACGCCGCTATGTACGGGATTACCGAAAAGGTCGGCTCCGCCTTATAGAAAGAGGCAAGATAGAAGAAATGCCCGATGAGAAACGAAAGAGTTCCGAGCGCGATGAGCTTGTTCTTGTATTTCGGCGCGATCTCCTTTATGCCGAGCAGGACATCGCCGCCGAGTCCGAACAGCAGTCCGAACGCCACGAGGCAGAAATAAAACGGGTGATTGAGCTTGTCAGCCTCCTCTATGCGATAGCAGAAGCCGATAAACGCCATGGACATGAAGCCGAAGCTCGAAATAAACTTGCAGAGCATACCATCGAACGATCTTCCCTTGCGGCGCAGGAGAATCGTGAGCGTCGCAAATATCGCAGTCACAACGGAGAGAATGGGGATGAACATAAACGGGAATCCTTCCTTTCGCCGCAGAGCGGCAGGGGTTACTTTTGATCTGCTTTTTTCACCTTTTCCCAATATTCCCCGGCGGTGCGTTCGGTGCGGTTGTCGCCGAACTCATAGTATACCGTGTCCTTTATCGCGTCCGGCAGATACTGCTGCGGCGCCCAGTGGTTGCGGTACGAGTGCGGATAGATGTAGAACTGTCCCTTGTTCGGGTTATCCTCGCCGTCGCAGTGGACATTCTGCAACTGCCTCGGAAC
This sequence comes from Faecalibacterium prausnitzii, assembly GCA_963612725.1. GTDB lineage: Bacteria > Bacillota > Clostridia > Oscillospirales > Acutalibacteraceae > CAG-177. The sequence goes on from CAVDWM010000027.1 coordinate 26,980, forward strand.
GGGTCCCGTGCGGCCTTTCTGCACATCGGCCATCGCGGCATTTATCCCGTTGTAGGCGGAGTTTGATTTCGGACTTGTCGCCACGAGCACCACCGCATCCGCGAGCGGTATCCGCGCCTCGGGCAGTCCGAGCATATTCGCCGCGTCAACGGCGGCTTTCACGATAGGTATTATCTGGGGATACGCAAGCCCCACATCCTCGCACGCGCAGACCATCAGCCTGCGGCACGCGCTGACAAGGTCGCCCGCTTCGAGCAGCCGCGCCAGGTAGTGGAGTGCCGCGTTCGGGTCGGAGCCGCGCATCGATTTCTGATATGCGGAGATTATGTCGTAGTGCTCGTCGCCCTCGCGGTCGTATCGCATCGCGCTGTGCTGGGTCAGCTCCTGCGCGCGCTGGAGAGTTATCTTGCAAACACCGCTTTCATCGGCAGGGGAGGAGAGCACACACAGCTCAACGGAGTTTATTGCCTTTCTCACATCGCCGCCGCAGGCATTTGCAATGTGCTCAAGCACTCCGTCATCTATATCATATGTCTCGTGTCGCTCGGCGCCGATACAGTCGAACGCACGCCTGACTGCGGGAATGACATCCTGAGCCGAGACAAATTTGAACTCAAACACGGTCGAGCGGCTGAGAATAGCGTTGTATATATAAAAATACGGGTTTTCGGTGGTTGACGCTATGAGCGTTATGTCGCCGTTTTCTATGTATTCGAGCAGCGTTTGCTGCTGCTTCTTGTTGAAATACTGAATTTCGTCGAGATATAGCAGAATGCCGTTGGGCGCGACGAAGGTGTTGAGCTTCGCAACAACGTCCTTTATATCAGCCGTCGAAGCGGTCGTGCCGTTTAATTTGACGAGGTGGCGGTCGGTCGTCTTTGCGATGATGCTCGCGAGCGTCGTTTTGCCGACTCCGGACGGACCGTAAAAGACCATGTTCGGCAGCTCGCCCGAAAGTATGATGTTCCTCAGCGGCTTATCCTCGCCGAGCAGATGCCTCTGACCGACTATGTCGTCGATAGTCTGTGGGCGCATTCTCTGCGCCAGAGGTGCGGACATGATCTTCCTCCTCTCCGGTTGCTACAATTCTATATTATATTAAATTTCGGCGATTTAGTCAACATGATTTAAAAAGTGTGCGGATTTGA
>CAVDWM010000028.1:0-25135 GCA_963612725.1 Faecalibacterium prausnitzii
CCATTTCATTTTTTTTACATCTCCTTAGTTTATTTCTCTGACAAGCAATCTCGGCACACCGAGAATGTGATATAGCTCGATGTCCGCGCCTTTCAGCTCTTTCGGAGGATATTCGGGGTTTATGGGGCTGAGTCTTACCATATCATCCGAAATATCAATGCGCTTGAGCGTAGCGCATTCGCCGTCATAAATCACCGCACCAACATCACCATTATGCTCGATGTAGTTCTGCTTCAAAATGAGCACCTTGTCATTGTCGTGATAAAGCGGGTACATAGAATTTCCATGCACTTTTAAGACAAAGAATTCAGATTGCTTTCTTCCTTTGAAATAAGAAATCGGAATTTCCACGGTCTCACCGCTCCAATCCTCGTTTGCGACTTCTTCATAGCCAGCTGCTATACTTCCAAGGACGGGAAGCGTCACGACGTCTGTGGTGACTGTTGGAGAAATAAGATTAAGCGGCTGCATTGGTACGTCGGCACCCATAAGCCACGGTATAGAAACATTTAATGCGTTAGCGAGCTTTTCAATGGTATCTTGCTTCGCTTTATATCTGCCTTTTCGATATTGGCTGATAGCTCCCTCATTGACTTTGGACAGTCGTGAGAGTTCGGAGGCCTTCATATTTTTATAACTCAGCGCATCGTTTAGCCTATCTTTAAATGTTGATTTCATGGGATCACCCCATACATATTATAGTACACGCCTTTAGAAAATGCAATAAAAATTTAGATAACTAAAAGTTTTTTTAAAAAAGTCTTGACTTTAGAAATCTAAAGTTTTATACTGAAAACACCGAAAGGAGGTGCGTGATATGGCCACTTATAAATATGGTGCATTAAAGGACAGAATGAGGGAACTGGAAATAACTCAGGAAAGCCTTGCGGCGCTTGTACCAATGGGATACACGTCTCTCAATCTTAGCCTCAACAACAAAAGAAAATTCCGCCAAGATGAAATGGTGGAAATTTGCAGAGTGCTCGAAATCCCGCTTGCCGAAATAGACCACTATTTTTTTGCGCATTAACTTTAGAAATCTAAAGAGTACAAAAGAAAGGAGCGGTGAAGCCCCGTGAAAAAACCTACGACAGAGGAAATTCTCGCCATCAACGGCAGCGTGCCGGTCGAAATGGCGGCGCGGTACCTTGGCCAGTCGAAAGACTTTATTTACCGCGCGATGCAGAAACAGGTCTTGCCGATTGGCACAGCGTATATCCGCGAAAAAGAATGGTGCTATGACATTCGCCCGCAGGCGCTCGTGGAATACAACGAGCATGGCGGAGTTATGCAGCACAAGGAGTTCGAGCGATTCGTGCGCGCGATGATTGCCAACGCCGTTGAAATGGCGATACTTGCCGAGGACTGAATAAAAGAAACTCCACCATAAACAACAAAGAAAGGAAGAAAAGAAAATGATCGAGAGTTTAAGAAAGACCAGCGCGGACTATCAACGCGCGTGCTACCGTCACGATGCCGAAGAAATGACAAAGCTGTCCGGCAAGCTTTGCGTAATGCTTGCGCAGGAGATTATGACGGCACTCGGCGGAGTCAGTATCGCCGACAGCGTCGTGATTTTGGCCGCTTGCAAATTGACGGCGATGTTTGTCAAGGACGCCGGAAAAAAATTCGGGCTATCCGCCGAAACGTTGGAAGCGGGGGCGGACGAACTTGCGGAGTTTGCGAACAAAAACACCACAAGAATAACGGTCACGCTGCCAGTCCGCAAGGAGGTCGACAGCGATGACTAAAGACTTGCTTATTATCGGCGCGGTCGTCGCGCTGGTGGCGATTATGCTTCTCGCGGCTCTGCCGGAGATAACAAGCGCGATGCCGGATGTTTATTATGTCGAGCCGACCGAGCCGGAAACAGCAACGGAAGCAGAGCCGGAACCGGTTTTGCAGTCAACTGCAAGCGTCAGATACGCTCTGACCGCCGCCGAGCGCGATGAAATTGAGCGGGTAGTCATGGCAGAGGCGGGAGCCGAGCCGTACATAGGTCAAATGGCTGTTGCCCAGTGCATCCTTAACGCCTGTGAGCAGGAGGACGAGTCCCCGGCAAAGATAGTCAAAAGCTACGGTTACACGAAAAAAAGACCGGAGCCGAGCGCGGAGGTAAAGCGTGCGGTCAGTGCGGTTTTTGACGACGGAGAGATAGCGACGGACGCCGAAATCTTGTATTTCTACGCGCCGGAGCTGTGCCGGAGCTTATGGCACGAGTCACAGACCTATGTCTGCACGATAGGCGGACATCGCTTCTTTGGGGAGGCAGGGAAATGATGACCGATTTATCGACAGTGACCTTTACGACAACAAACAAGATTGCAAAAATCAAACTCATCCGGCATACGGCAAGTGGAGAGACTTGAGAAGAAAACAACAGGAGGTTTAACTATGGCGTTGAAATTTGTGATTCAGACGGCGATTGAATTCGCCGCCGCTATACTTATCATCTATGGCTTTTGCCGCGAGGACAAGCTGATCGCCTTTGAGGATAAGGTCAGAGCCAAAATCAGAGCAAAGAGGAGCGGGCGCGATGCAGGCACTCGAAAAGACAGCTGACGCGCCGGGGAGCGGGCAAAAATGGCGCAGGAAAAAGATCTGTAAAAGCTGCTCTTGGCTGCGGCAAATTGACTGTGCAGGTGACGGCTGGGACGGAAAGTGCTGTGCCTACACCTACATCACCGACCGATTCCGCGAGATCCCCGCGACGGATGATTGCTGCGCATATTATCTCAAAAAGAAAGGAGCGAGAATGTAATGAAAGAGAATCATATCTTAATGCACGCCGATGTGCTTGATGCGGTGCTTGCCGATTATAGCGGCCGATTCGTCAGCCGCCGGGATTATAACGACGGCAAAACTTACGGTTATGTAACAAATCTTAAAAATCGGAACATGGCTATCGAGTATACGCACTACAAAAATCAGCTTGGCGAGCGTCATGCGCTGTCCGATAACGAGCGTTTTGACTTTGACAATCAGATGATAAAAAAGTACATACCTCAAATGGCGGAGCGGGTCGAGGAAATCGAGCGCGAGGAGGGCTCTGCGCTGCGCAAGCCTATATCCGTGCCGGTGTCGATATATTTTGACAGAAGCCGCCGTGGCGTGGACGAAAATGGTCGCCCGAGTGAATTTTTGATAATCATCGAAGAAAAAGGAAAAGGCCGTAAGCACATCTGGAAAGCCGACGGTCGTGAGGCTGTTGTGACTTATCTCGACGAATACGCGAAAAATGTTTTGCCGAGGCTTGACAGATATGAAAAAGGACGCCCTGCGGTAACAGGACGCCCAAATGATGTTGTTGAAACAACACCAAACACCGCTAATAGTATAACACCGCCGCCCGAAGATGTCAATGGGGGCGCGATATGAAAATACGATCTTACAGATGCCCGAAATGCGGGCGTGAATATAACTTTGCCGGCGGTGACAAAACAAGGCTCTGCCGCGCCTGCGGGTGCGAACTGGACAGCCTGACCGTCTACTCGACAGACGGCGAGAGTGCCGAGAAAGACCAAGCGAGCGCGACACGACGCGAGAACCGCGAGGCGGAAGAGCAGGAGGCACTTTTTGTGTGGGCGGAATACCAGTCCGCCGCGCATCCGGAGCTGAAGCTTTTGTATCACATCCCGAACGAAGGCAAGCGCAGCGCGGCTTATGGTGCCGCGCTCCGGCGGCAGGGGATGAAAAAGGGCGTGCCCGACCTCTGCCTGCCGGTCGCCCGGGGAAAATACCACGGCTTGTATATTGAGATGAAAGCCGGCCGAAACAAGCCGACGGTCGACCAGCAGTGGTGGCTCGAATCGCTTGAACGTCAAGGTTTCCGCGCCGTGTGGTGCTCCGGCTGGGAGCGGGCAAAAGAAGAAATATCGGAATATTTGAATATAAAGGAGAAGCTTTATGTATATCCTAAACGGTGCTAAAGATCAGATTGTAAATCTTGATTTTGTGGAGCGGGTCTGCATATCGCGAAAGGAAGACGCGGCACTGCTGGTTTTGAGCTACGGTGTTGATAATCCGCCAGTCACGCTATCGCGATACAAAACAGTCGCCGAGGCGCGGGACGCTCTAAACGATTTATACCTCGCACTGGCAGGCGGTCAAGATTTTTACGAATTGCCCGAAAGCTTATATTATTACGAAGAACATATAAAGAAAGACGCCAGAACAAAACGAAAAGGCGGAAGTTAAAGGAGAAATAGAAAAATGACAGAACTGATGAAAAAGGCGATAGCCAAAATCGATGCCGAGGGCGAAAAGGGCGGTGCGAATCAGAAGCGCATAGCGCAGTATATCATCGATACGCTTATAACCGACGATATCAGCGCAGGCAAGGTCACGGACGAAAAAAAGAGCCTTGCGGACTGTGTGAAAGCCGTGACGGGAAAAGCAAGAAAGCATGCCGAGAACGGCTGCGCGATGGTCGAAGACGAGACGGTCTACTCTTGGATCCGCGAATATTACGGCATCGCCGAAGAGCCGCAGACTAACAACATCATCAGCCTTGACCTTGCGGATCTGCTGTGAGGTGGGCGATATGGGACAGAAAGCGAAGAAAATCACCGACAAGCAGTATCAGCACGCGCGGAAAATGGCTTTTGCCAAGTCAATCGACGGTCTGCCGAAAAAAGTCGCGCAGTGGGTTGACGATAGCGTCCTGCTGGAAAGCCGCTATCTCTTCACGCGCCGCGAAAACGGCGTCAGATACGGTTACTGTACGCATTGTCACAAAGATGTGGTGCTTGAGCTTGGCCGGACATACAGTGCCGACGATGTGCAGAATATCAATCGCAAGCACAAGGATATAGGCTTCTGCCCGGCTTGCAAAAGCACGGTCGAGTTCCGCGACAGCGGCAGGGGCAGAAAATATATGTATGACCAAAAATACATCCTCTTTGCCACGAAACTGCGGGACGGCGGAATCCTCATCCGGGCGGGCTTTGTGGAGCGTGATTACTGCCTTGACTATACGACGGTCAAGACCAATTTTTTTGAAGAATATCGTGCCTATTACAACACAGGCGTTGACGCCGTGTGGACGAAAAGGTGGTCGTATGGGGTCCACGGCTGGGAGAAAGACTGGGAGCGCATGGCGACCGTACCGGAGCCGAACTCAAAACAGCCGTGGTGTACGGACAAAAAAAAGTATGCCGAAAACCACTATTTTGGCTTTGACGACGAGACCTTTGAAAACACCAATTTGAAGTATGCGCAGATGTCGGCGTATATGGAAAACTTCGGCGGCGATCCTTGCGGCTGGCTTGATACATATGTCAAATATCCGGTACTGACTGAAAAGCTGGTAAAAGAAGGCTTTATCAAACTTGCGGTCAATACCTCGTGGACAAATGGAGTCGTCAACCGACGCGCAAAGACTGTTTCGGCGGCTCTCGGGCTGACGAAAAAGGAGCTGCGCGAGCTCCCCAAAAAAACGCGCGACGCCGTGCTTTATGCGCAGCTTGCCAAAAAGTACGGTATCACAACAGATCAGGCGGAGGCATACAGAGGCTCTGACGATTATTGCGTCTCGCAAATTGAAAAGCGGCTGCCTTTTAAAAAAGCGGTGAAATACCTCGAAAAGCAGAATGAGCGACCGTATACGCTCCGCGACTATTGGAGCGACTGCGAAAAGCTTAATCTTGACCTTAGCCGCGAGGATATCCTCTTGCCGCCGGATCTCGCGCAGGCGCATCGGCGCACGATTGACGCGCTCGCGGAAGCAATACGGCAAAGGGAGCTTAAAGAGACGCGCGAAGCACAGGAGAAATTCGAGAAACGTCTCAAAAAGCTCGAGCGGGATTTTGCCTTTGAGAGCGGGAACTTGCTTATCCGCCCGGCGAGAAGCCGCGCCGAGCTTATCGACGAGGGAAGCGCGCTGCACCACTGCGTCGCGACATATGCCAAGAAGCACCTGAGCGGGCAGACGGTTATCTTTTTTATCAGAAAGAAAAGCGAGCCGGACAAGCCTTTTTATACATTAGAATATGACCCGAAAAACGAGATAATCGTCCAGTGCCGGGGCGTGCATAATTGCGGCAAGACGCCGGAGGTTGAAGCCTTTGTGGATCTGTGGAGCGGGTACATCAGAAACAAGAAAAAGAAAAGTCACGCGGTAGCGTGAGAGAGGAGAAACACGTGAACGAAGTAATCAGAAACATGGAACTCAGCGGCAATCTGAGCGAGGAGCAGAACGAGGCGTTGAATCTGCACTATGAGATAATCGCCAAAGGCAACCTTGCCGCGTCCGCTATGGTGGATTTTTGTCAGAACCTTAAAAGGATGCGCGACGAGCGCAAATACCTCTTGCTCGGACACGAGACATTTGAGGAGTATGTCGAGCAGGATGTCGGTATCAAGCAGCGGCAGGCCTATACATATATACAGTCGCTTGAGTCGCTTGGCGAAAAGTATTTGCAGTCGAATGCAAATCTCGGCATCTCGAAGCTCGGAATGCTTGCCGCTCTGCCGTGGTACGAGCGCAAGGAAGTCGAAGAGAACAACGATGTCGCGGAGATGTCCACCCGCGAGCTGAAAGAGACTATCAGCAAGCTGCACGAGGCGCAGGAGCAGTTGACGCTTATTACTGCCGAGCGCGACGAACTCGCGAAGAGCAGTCAGGAGCACGAGGATCTTTCCGACACCGTCCGCCGCCTGCGCGAAGAACTGAAAGCGTCGACCGAAAAGCCCGCCGCGACGGTCATGCGCGAGCCGACCACCGAAGAGATAAAGCAGTATACCGCCGCCGCGATAGAAAAAGAGCGCGCAAAGGCGAAAAAGGACAAGGAAAAAGCTATAGCCGAAGCCGAGAAGCGTGTGCGCGATGCCGCCGAAAAAGAAAAAAACGAACTGGCCGGTCGCCTTGAGAAAATCGAGAAAGACACGAAGCTGACCGCATCGCCGGGAGTGGCAAAATTCAGTGTTTACTTTGACAGCATACAGAAATATATCAATGTTATGCGCGGCATCATCGCGTCGATGGATGACGAAACCACCGCCGCCAAGCTTCGCGCAGCAATGCAGAAGCTCGGGGCACTGCTGCAGGAGGGCTGATTATTATGGATTGCAGTAAAACAATAAATTTTCTTGCCGAGATGAAAAGAGTTTGCGCTTTGTATAAAAATTGCCGGACTCCCGACGAGAGTGAGCCATGCCCGCTGTATCATTTTTGCGAAGTCTGCGTTAGGAACCATTCTGCCACGGAACTCAAAAAAACGGTTGAAATTTTGCAAAAATGGAGCGACGAGCACCAGCGTAAAACTTATGAGCAGGACTTTTTCAAGAAGTTTCCGGAAGCCAAGCCGGATGCATACGGTGTGCCGAGGATGTGCCGCGCAAATTGCTACGGCGGGAGCTGTCAGCTCTCCGCGATTTCCAGAGCGGATCCGGCATCGTGTAAAGATTGCTGGAACGAAGAAATGGAGGCGGCGGACGATGAATAAAAAGAAAACCCGAATCATGATGTGTACGCATTTCAACTGCGACCACCGTCGCGGGAACTACTGCTGTTTCCAATGTCAGAAAATCGGCACTTGTAAGAACCCCTGCTACAACAGCCCGCTTAAATGCGGACTGGCAAAGGAGGTTGACCAGCATGAAAACCCTGACGCTTGAACAGCTAATCGAAGCGACGGAAATTTGCGGATCCGGCAAAGAAGGCGCGTGTCAAGTCTGCCCGGCGCACAATGACGGCGAGGTCATGTCGAGCGCGTGCATCGTGAGTGTTATGGCACAAGCTGCCGCCGCACTGAAAGAGTATGCCTGCAACGGAGGTAGTTACGATGCTTGAATTAAAGCCGTGCCCGCAGTGCGGAAAAAATGCCCTGATTGGATATGCCTGCGGCGAGTATTTTATATTTTCGCGCGGAAAGGCAGACTGCGTTTGCAATAATTTTCCGGAAATGCACTCGAGCATGAATCAAGAAGTCGAAGCTTGGAACAAGTTTTGCGAAGCAGAAGGGAGCTTTTTATGAAAATCAAAAAAATCATAAGCCTGTGTAAGGCGAATAAGCACATATCTCTGTACGATATGACAACGCAGATGCTCGGCGACGGTCTCGCCGCCTACTATCTCAACGACTGCCCGGTGTTTTCGATCGAATCGCTTATGACGTCTTTCGACATCACACCGACGCAGGCGGAAAAAATCGTGCAGCGGTACACCGCCGAGCCGCCGGAGGCGTTTTTAAAGATGGTCAAGGACGAGTTTGACGGGGAGGAGCACTGCGATCCTCTGCCGATATCTCTGCGAATAGGCTCTTACGACTATATACCATATATGACTTCGGTCGGGATAGAGTTTGTCGAGTCGAAATATCTTGAGCCGCTTGATGTGGACGAGTTCGAGCTGTACTACCGTCAGACCGAGTCCGGCGCGTTTTTCGCGGCAAAAGCCGGATTCTTTGTGATGGCAATTATCCCAATCAGCACAACGCGAGTGCTTACCGAAAATACCGTCGGATATCTCGACAAGCTTTCGTCAATGAGTTCAATAAAATATGAAAATTTGAAATGAGAAGGTGAAAAGCGGTGCGAGTCAAGAAACGAATATTTTCCGGCGCGGTTTGCGAGCAGGAAGTCTACACGGTTTCTGACCGCACCGCTAATGTCGCAAAAGCGCAGTATAAGCCGGTGCTCCGCACGGACGAAGAGCGCGAGCGCCACAACCTGATGATAGCAAGACGGAAGCACGCGCGAGTTTTCAACGAGAATTTCTCGCCGACTTCCCTTTATTCCACTTTGACTTTTGAAAATGACCACGAAGTGCACGACTGGGGCGAAGCGCGCCGGTTGCGTACATTATATAAACGCAGACTACAATACGCGTGCCCGGACGCAAAAATCAATCTTTACATGGGACGCGGCAGAAACACAAAGAGAATACATTTCCACATGGTCTCCGACGGCGTGCCGGAAGAGATCATCAAAGCGCAGTGGATCTATGGCGATATCGTGCAAATAGAGCATCTACGCAGACACAACTATTATAACGGTATAGACCACGGTTGCGATTACACAGGTCTTGCCAATTACTTATTTGACCACTGGACGCCCGAGCAGGGCACTAAACATAGATATCTGTCAACCCGCAACATGCGGCAGCCGGACAGCGAGGACGCAAAGGTCGCGCTCCGGAGCTACAGCCCCGACAGCCCGCCAATCGCCCCGAAAGGCTATCGCCTTGTTGAGTGCATACAAAACAGATTCGGATATATGTGCTTTAAATACATAAAAGAGCCCGAGGATGAGCCGCCGAATCAACCGAGAAAAAGAAAAAACTGCTGACGGATGTCAGCTTTTTAAAGCCTTGTAAATGTGTCAAGTTTCGCGACGAAGAGGAGGAAAAATAAAATGAGCCAAACGCGAGCGGAAAAAGCACTTGAATTTTTTGAGGCAGAGATGAGCCGAGGGAAATGTTATGACGAGTGCCCGCAATGTAACGCAATGGAGTGTGCGATAGAAGCGTTGAAAGAGCACATCGCCGCTGAAAAAATTCTGCACTGCCAAGACTGTAAAAACTTTGTCAATTGCGAAACTTATAGCTATTGCGAAGAATATGGCGGATTTGTGAAAGAGAGCGACTATTGCAGTCGAATAGAAATAAAAGCGAAAAGAGGCGAAGGCGTAGACAATGCCGAGAGATAAGGATTTGCCGAAAAAATATGACATACCCCGCGAGCGATATCGGGAGTTGAAATATTTCTGCCTGCAGTATCCGCGAAAAAAGGAGCGGGCAAAAGATACATATGCTTTATCGGCGGCGGCTCCATCCGAGATGCCGTCCGCTTCGGGCTGCTCCGATCCGACGGCAAAAAGGGCAGAAAGCCGGGAGAAGGAAAAGGAGGATGTCGCGCTAATTGAGCGGTGCGTGAAGCTTGCCTGCGGCTCTGATGTCGGTCTGATAACGCCGCTGCTCAGAAACGTCACGCAGGGGACGCCGTATGAATATATGCCAGTGCCGAGCGGGCGCAGGCAGTTTTATAATCTCCGTCACAAATTCTTCTGCATCCTCGACCGCGAGCAAAAATAAAAGAGTGCACAAAGGGGACCAACTTGCGCCTATAATGGGTATTGTAGAGTACTCTGATAAGCAAAAAGCGCGGAATTCCGGATTTTTTGAATCACTGGAGGAAGTGTAACTTGGAGTACTTGGACAAGATATTTCTCGGCGACGGAATCGCCGGGATGAAGATCTATCCCGACAACAGCATTGATATGATTCTTTGCGATCTACCATACGGCATGACGGACTGCGCGTGGGATAACGCGCTGGACTTTGACCTTTTGTGGTCGCAGTATTGGCGGATTCTGAAAGACAACGGCGCCGTGGTGCTTACGGCCGCGCAGCCGTTTACGACCGACGTCATTAACAGCTGCCGCCGATTTTTCCGCTACTGCTGGTACTGGCAGAAGAACATGCCGACCGGGTTTACCTTTGCGAAATATCAGCCGATGCGTTGCATAGAGGATGTCTGTGTTTTTTACAAAAAAGCACCGACATACAATCCGCAAGGCATCAAACATCTCGAAAAGCCTATAGTTGCAAAAGGCAAACGCGAAACGGACGGCATCTACAAAGACAGCACTCTCGGCAAGGACTCGCTGCGATATGTGACCGGATATCCCCGGAATCTGCTGCGAATCAACTGCGAGCGGGGCTTGCACCCGACGCAAAAGCCGGTCGCGCTATTTGAATATCTTATCCGCACATACACCAACGCAGGCAACACCGTGCTTGATAATTGCATGGGTAGCGGGACGACCGCTATCGCCTGCATCAACACCGGACGGCACTACACCGGGTTTGAAAAAGACGAGCGATATTATCGCGTCGCTCAAAACCGGATCGCCGAACGGCTGAAACAGAGTTCCACATAATTCTTTTCTCCTTTCTTACCGCCTCGCCCTGCGGCGGATTTAATAGCAGGGCTTTTTATGCGGAGCTTTCAGGCGATATGCGCATAAGCGCATTAAAGGTTCGAGTCCTTTGCTCCGCTCCAAAATCCCGTGCGTACGGCGGGGGCGTGTGGTTTATGCCACGGGCTCGGTACGTCTCACACCAAACCTCTCAGCGATGTGCAACGTGGTGCAAAATCCGAGCAACTTAGGTTATCAAAAGGCGCATTTGCCTTTGTATAGAGGGCGTTACGACGTCCGCTTAGTTTTCTCGCCGTCCATTCGGGCGGCACATATGGCGGCATACGGTTATCTTTAGGGCTTGACGACCCAAAGGCGCGGTTTGACTCCGCGCGCTGCCAACACCTTCATTTGACGCACCGCTTTGTGAGCCGAGCGGTGCGCTTTTTATGTCCTTTTAACTCAACAGGCAAGAGCCCGATCGTATGACATTTCGGGACGCCGGTCCGAGTCCGGCAAGGGACAGACGCGGGCGCACTCCTTCGGGGGTGCGCTTTGCAGTCAACTGCAAAGGAGATTTGATATGACTTTTGAACAGATGTTAAAAGAAAAAGCGGCAGAACAAGAAACCAATGTGGAGTATGAGGCATTCGTAGAAAAGTTCAAGCCGAAGAAAACAACGGACGACTGTTTTACACCGCCAAACATATACACGGCAGTTTTAAACTACGTCGTGGAAAAGTACGAACTGCATGTTGCTCCGATTGTGCGTCCGTTCTATCCGGGCGGTGACTATAAGGCGGAGAATTACCCACCGAACTGTGTCGTGGTCGATAATCCGCCTTTCTCAATCCTGTCGGAAATTGTCAGATATTACCAAGAAAAAGGCATTCGCTTTTTTCTTTTCGGGCCGACATTGACCTTTTTTTCAACAGCATCTGGAACCGCGAACTATGTCGTATGCGGAGAGAGCATCGTTTATGAAAATGGTGCAAGAGTAAACACTTCGTTTGTTACCAACTTAGGATTTTACAAAATCGAATGCGATTCAAAATTATTTCAAATTATCAAAGAGCAGAACAAGATAAACGAGAAGGCACAGAAAAAACAACCGCGAAAACTGTCGCTACCGAATGCAGTGATTAGTGCCGCGTTAATTAGCAAGTTTTCAAAACATGGAGTGGACTTAAGGCTCAAAGAAAAAGACACACTGTTTATCAGAAAGCTTGACAACATGAATGGCGGAATATTCGGGGGGGGGATTTCTATTGAGCGAATATGCAGCGGCCGAGAGAGCAGCGGCCGAGAGAGCAGCGGCCGAGAGAGCAGCGGCCGAGAGAGCAGCAGCCGAGAGATATGAACTTTCAGAGCGCGAAAAAGAATTGGCGAATCGATTGGGTGGTGGAGATGTTTTATAAGCTCTGCGCCAAGTGCGGCGCAGTTATACCGCTCGGCGAGACGTACTGCGACAAGTGCCGTCCGGCCGAGAAGGTAACACGAAAGGAGCTGCAGGTCGACGACAGCGAGGAGACGAGCGCAAAGGCCAAGAGCTTTTACAAGTCCAAGCAGTGGCGGATGTTCCGCAAGGGCATCCTCGCGCGGGACAAGTATCTGTGCGTTGCCTGCGCGGCAAACGGTCGCCTGTCAGTGGCTTCCGATGTGCATCATATCGTCCGTGTTAAACAGGATTGGAACAAGCGATTTGATCCGTCCAACTGCATATCGCTGTGCAAGGAGTGTCACAACAAAGTGGACAAGACCGGCGTTGTTCCGACTCGGGGGGATATGTAAAAAGTTGGGCGGGGGTCGAAGAACCGAACGGCGACCCACCTCTTCGCAGCAAAAACGCCGAAAATGAAAATCAAAGGAGTGAGAGCATGGCAGGGCGGCCAAGACAGCCGATAGACCTTCTCGTGATGAACGGAAAATCGCACCTCGGGAAGGACGAAATTGAAGAGAGAAGAGCAGCAGAAGTGACCGCGCCGTTCACAAAAATCGAACCGCCGGATTGTCTCTCGAAGAAACAAAAAAATAGATTCAATTATATCGCCCGGCAGCTCGCCGACATCGGATTGTACGCTGATATCGATGCCGAGTCGCTCGGGCGTTACATAATCGCCGAGGAAACTCTGCAGAAAATCCGCAAGCGGTTGAAGAAAGAAATGCTGTTTGAGCAGTACGAAAAAACGCTGAATTTGCAGGCAAAATACCTCAAAATTTGCCAGCAGTTTGCGGCCGACTTCGGCATGACCGTATCAAGCAGATGCAAACTTATTATTCCGCAGAAGCCGAAAGAACCGGTAAACAAATTCGACCTTTTTGACGCGGATGAGCGCGGTGATGAGAGTGCAGGATAGAGCGACTTTGCACGCTGAGCGGGTGGTCTCCGGGCAGGAGCCGTCCTGCCTGACGCACCGCATGGCGTGCGAACGGCATCTGAACGAGATCGCCAAGCAGGGCACGAAAGAGTTTCCTTTTGTGTGGTGTCCGGAGAAGTCCGAGAAGATACTGCGATATGCTGAAATGCTGACGATAGCCGAGGGTGCGCAGCCGCGTCCGGTTCGGCTGCACGACTTCCAGTGCTTTGACCTCGGCGTGCCGTTCGGGTGGGTGCATGCCGAGACGGGTTTCCGACGCATCCGCCGAAAATATAAATCTGTCGCGAGGCAGAACGGCAAGACCTTTGAAAACGGAATCACCGGGTCATATATCGCGAACTGGGGCGGATGTAACTTTGGCAAACTTTTCACGGCGGCGACAAAAAAGCGGCAGGCTCGAATCGCGTGGGAAGAAATCCAGAAATTCATAACGGTCGACAAAGACCTGCAGGCGCTGTTTGATGTCAAGGATTATAAAAGCCTTATCATTGCCAAGCGCACCGGATGCACGATCGAAGCGCTGTCGAGAGAGAGCGGGCTTGACGATGGATTCCGCGCAATCTTCTGCTCGGTCGATGAAATTCATCAGCACAAAGACAACGGAATTTATAAAGCTTTATACAACGGACAAGCCTCGCTTGACGAAGCTTTGATATCGATGATAACCACGCGCGGAAAAAGCCTGAACAGCTTCTGCCGCGAGATGGACGATTATTGCCTGCAGATACTTGCCGGTACGGCGGAAGCCGACGACTTTTTTGTTGACATCTACACACTGGACAAAGAGGACGATCCGTTTGACGAGAGCGTATGGTATAAGGCAAACCCACACCTTGTAACGGTGCCGAGCGCGCTCGAGCAGCTCCGCCGCGATGCGCAGACGGCGAAGCAAATGGGCGGTTTTGAAATGTCCGACTATATGACGAAGCGCCAAAACCTGTGGTATGAATACGGCGACACACAATACATCACGCCGAACGAGTGGAAGCTCGGCCGGACGGAGCTGACGATTGAGAACATGCGCGGTCGCAGATGTTTCGCCGGGCTTGACCTTTCGAGCGGCGGTGACCTGACCTCGCTTGCGCTGCTCTTCCCGCTTGACGACGGCAAGATATATGTTTGGTCACACTCGTATATTCCGGCCAAGCGACTTGAAGAACATATCATCACGGACACCGCGCCGTATGATGTCTGGGCGAAGTCCGGATTGCTTACGCCGTCCGAAGCGGTCGGCGGTCTGAAAAACGACTATCTGCAAATCGTAGCGGATCTGAAAGAGTTGCAGGAAAAGTTTGAAATCAACATCGCCTGCATCGGCTATGACCCGCACAACGCGGACGCTTTTTTGGAAGAACTTGATACGCTCGGCGCGCCGTTGCTTGAAGTAAAGCAGTCGGCGCGTTTTCTGTCAGACACGACGGTTGACTTTGCTCTTGAGGTCAAAGCCGGCAATGTGCTTTACGACCAGCGAAACGCGCTGATGTCGTGGTCTATTGTCAACGCAAAAAAGACGAAGAACTCCTTTGGCGAAATCAAAGTCGACAAGGAAGTAAACGCACGGCACGCGCGCATCGATGTCGTCGACGCTATTATCGACGCGCATGTCGCGTATCGAAAATCCAGCAAAGAAGAGACGCCGGACTATGAGACGGTGGTCGAAGATTATTTGAAGAAAATGGGGTGGGCTTGATGCCTTTGTTTAAGAAAAAAAGTGCAAGCGACCAGCAGACGGTCGAGCGGCAGGCGCTGCTTGATTTTCTCGGCATAAGCGACGACGGCGACGCTCTGGGCGAGGCAACATATTTTGCCTGCTTAAAGATTCTGTCGGAAGCTATCGGAAAGATGCCGTTTAAAATCATGCACACGACAGCCGGAGGCGGAATCGAGACGGCAAAGAAGCACGAGCTTTACCGCCTGCTTGCGATCCGTCCGAATCCGTATATGACCGCGACGCATTTTTGGTCGACGGTCGAAATTAACAGAAATCACTACGGCAACGCCTATGTGTGGATAACGGGAGCGGGCAAGAACACAAACCTGTGGTGCCTGCCGCCGGAGAGCATGGAGATATATTGCGACGATAAAGGAATCTGGAACAGAAAGAAAGGTGCTATTTGGTATCTTTTTCACAATCCGAAAAGCGGCGAGACCGTCAGGATTCCGCACGACAGCATTATGCATTTTCGCACTTCTGTTTCTTTTGACGGCGTCGCCGGGCTGAGTGTCCGAGACCAGCTGAGCACCACGCTCGGCGGAAACATGCGCGGGCAGAAGATGTTAAACGAGATGTACAAAAACGGCTTTACCGCAAAAGCCGTTTTACAGTACACCGGAAACCTAAACGATGAGCTTGAAAAGCGATATACCACGAAGATTGAAGAGTATATCACCGGAAAGGTCGACACGGTCAAAAACCTTGTGCCGATTCCGGCAGGCTCGACCATCCAGCCGCTGAATATGAAACTCGCGGACAATCAGTTTATCGAGTTGAAAAAATACTCGGCGCTGCAGATCGCCGCCGCCTTTGGAATCAAACCGAATCAGATTAACGACTATGAAAAAGCAAGCTATGCCGCCGCCGAGCAGCAGCAGCTTGCTTTTTATATTGACACGCTGCTGTACATCTTGAAGCAGTACGAGGACGAGGTCACATACAAGCTTCTGAGCGACGAGGATATCGCGAACGGGTATTTTGCAAAATTCAACGCGGCCGTCATTCTCCGTGCGGACTTTAAGACGCAGCTCGAAGCGATGGCGACCGCGGTGCAAAACGCCATTTACACACCAAATGAGGCGCGTGCCTATTTGGATAAAGGCGAGCGTCCGGGCGGCGACCAGTTGATATGCAACGGATCTATGCTGCCGCTGACGCAAGCCGGGATTCAGTACGCCAAAGGAGGTGAAAAAGATGAAGATTGACAAATGCGCCATTGTCAAAAGCCTCGAGCTTGACGATGACAAAATGGCGAAAATCAACGCCTACACGCTGAAAGAGCTGACCGCCGAAGAGGTATTTGCCTTTAAAATGGTCGCCTGCGACAACGAGATTGACCGCGACTATGAGGCGTTTTCCAGCGAGACGCTTGAACAGCTTGCCGAGCTGTACAAAGGCAAAACCGTCATAAGCGATCATAATCCGCAAAGCACAAATCAGTGCGCCCGGATTTTTGACGCGGAGGTTATAACCAGCCCCGGCGAGACCACCAAGACCGGTGAAGAGTACAAACAGCTTGTATTGCACTGCTACTGCATCGCGGCGACGAGCGGGCAGCTCATCGCCGAGATCGAGGGCGGCATCAAAAAGGAGTGCAGCGTCGGGTGCTGCGTAAAGTCTGCGCAGTGCTCTATCTGCGGCGGCGACGCCAGACGGTGCGAACACTATCGCGGCAAACAGTACGACGGCGCGCTTTGCTTTTATAAGCTTGTCGGCGCGGTCGACGCTTATGAGGTTTCTTTTGTCGCGGTTCCCGCGCAGCGCGCGGCGGGCGTGACCAAGGAGTTCGAGGACGAGAAACCGCCCGAAGAAAAAGAAAAGTCCACAGACTACACGGATGCCATACGCATCCGTGAAAATTATATCTACATGGAGGAATCAAACGATGAATAAGAAAATGAGAGATCTGCTTGCCAAAATCAAGTCCAAGACCGAAGAGGCAAGACAGCACAATGAGGCAGGCGAGGTTGACCTTGTCAAGGCTTGCCTCGACGAGGTCGACAACCTCAAGGGCGAGTATGAGACCGAGAAGCGCCTTTTTGAGGCGGAGCAGGACGAGCTTGACCCCGAGGAGCACGGCGACAACGGCGGTGCTGCGGATGTCAGCGAAGAGAAGAGCTTTGCCGAATATCTGAGAAAGGCGAACTCGGCCGGCATGTCGCAGGGCGCAAACGGTGCGATTATCCCGAAGACTATCGCGAGCAAGATAATCACCGATATTATCAACATGTCGCCTATCGTCGAGAGAGCGACGAAGTACTACACCAAGGGCGCGCTGTCGATTCCGGTTTACGGCACCGACGCAAGTGCGGATTCTCCGACCGGAGACATCGCAGCGGCTTACCAGGGCGCAGAGTTCACCGCGCTGACCGCAGGCCAGGGCAAGTTTACAAGTGTAGACCTTTCCGGCTATGTTCTCGGCGCTCTGACAGTTATTTCAAACAAGCTTATCAACAACACCGACATTAACATCGTCGCAAAGGTTGAAGAGCTTATGACCGAGGCATTCCGCGTCAAGCTTGAGCGCGAACTTATCCACGGCACGAGCGGCAAGATGACCGGCGCGGTCTCGACCACCAACAAAAAGACGCTGACTACATATGCGCTCTCCGGCATCACTTTTGATGTCCTTATCGATATGCAGGCAATGGTGCCGCAGATCTACCAGTCCAACGCGATGTGGATTATGAGCAACAAGACCTTTACCGCGCTCAGAAAGACCAAAAACTCGCAGAATGATTACCTGATGAAGGATATCGAAAACGGTTTTGGCTGGAAGATACTCGGCTCGCCTGTCTATCTTTCCGATGCTATGGATGAGGCAGACGCGCAGGAGGGCTTCCCCGTCCTCTACGGCGATTTCTCGGGCATGGCGCTGAAAATCGCGAAACAGCTTGAGCTGCAGGTGCTTAACGAGAAGTACGCCGACAAGAACGCCAAGGGCGTTGTCGGCTGGCTTGAAGCTGACTCTAAGGTCGAAAACAATCAGAAGATTGCCGTGCTGCAGTCCGGCAAGTCGACCGGCTGAGGCGGTGTAAACAATGGCCGTATCACTGGCGGAGGCTAAACGCTTCCTGCGCGTCGATGACGATGTCGACAACGCGATGATAAAAGGCTTTATCGACGCGGCCGAGAAATTCCTCTCGGCTGCCGTCGGCAGCGACTGCGACCTGAACGATCCGCGCGCACAGTTTCTTGTGCTCGTCGCCGTGCGTGATATGTACGACGGCGGCGAGCTGAACCGCACGGTATCGGCAAACACCGAAAAGCTTTTTAATAGCTTTGCACTGCAACTGAGAACGGAGGCAGGAGCAAATGTATCTGAAAAACAGAATTGAGGTCGCCTATATCGACAAGAGCGGGCAGGACGCCGACGGTTACGAAAAAAATACCGAGCGGCGCCTGCCACTGTGGGCGCATGCAGAGTCGTCAAAGTCAAGCGAGTTTTACGAGGCGGCGCAAGCCGGAATGAAAGTCGAGCGGGTATATGTTGTGCGCTCGCGGTCTTTTGACCGCCGCAGTAAGTTTGTCTATGACGGCGAAACAAAGCTGCAAATAACGCGCGTCTATGACCGTCTCGACGGCCTGACGGAGCTGCACTGTTCCGACATGAAGGTGGACTGAATGGGAAAGTTTGATTTTGAAATAGATCCGGCTTTTTTACGAAACCTCGGCAAGCTGTCGGATGTCGATAAGTACGCGCCGCAAATGGTCAATGCTGCAGTGCCAATCCTCGAAAAACGAGTCAAAGCCGAGCTTGCGAAGCATCGCAGAACCGGCACGATGATTGACAGCGTCAAAAAGACCCGCGCAAAGAGGACGAAAGACGGCGCATATATCGCCACGGTCAGACCGACCGGGGTCGCGACGCAGTACATCAACTCAAAGGGCGAGCTTAAAGAGCGCAAAACGCCAGTCCGCAACATGGAGATTCTCGCGCACATGGAGTACGGCACAAAAAAACAAGCGCCGACACCAATCTTGACGAAAGCTCTGAATGACAGCAAGAGCGAGTGTGAGCGGGCGATGGCCGAGGCTTTTAAGAAAGAAACGGGGTTAAAGTGATGAATGTAAATCAGCTGATAAGGTCCGCACTCGGCGACCTTGGAATGAAAATATATCCGAATTTTTATTCCGGTGACGATGAGGAATATATCACTTTTTCCTATCTTGACGAGCGGCCGGAGTTTTGGGCGGACGATGAGCCGATATATGACGGCACATATGTGCGCGTGTCGCTGTGGACGCGGAATAATCCGCAGAAATACAAAAAACAAATCAGAAAACGGCTCCGCGCGGCGGGCTTTACAGTCACGTCGACCGCGGAGTTGTACGATGAAGAAAAAAACTATGTCCAGATCGCGGTTGATGCCGAAATCGAGGGCGTAGTCAATGATGAGGAGGACGATTAAAAAATGGCACAGTTTAAAGCATCTCTGCCTGTTTTCGCGTTGATAAAATCTGAAACGGATTCGGCGATAACCTACGAAAACGGCGCTTTTGTCGGCAAAATGGTCAAGACCGAGGTCAAACCGAACAAGGTCGAAGGCTCGCTCTATGCCGATGACGCGCTGGCGGAGTATGAAACAGAGTTTAAAGATGCCGACATCACTCTCGAAACATCCACCATCCCGGTTGAAGTTTTTGTGAGTATGTTCGGCGAGACCAAGACGGAGGGCACCGGCACGAGCACGCCGAAGCCAACCGTGCTGACCTCGAAGGCAAGCGACGCGCCTGTGTACGGCGGTTACGGTTTTGTTTCCGTCGAGGTTGTGGACGGCGTAAGAAAGTATCTGACTTATGTTGTCCACAAGGTCAAATTCTCGCTTCCGAGCGAGACACACACCACCAAAGGCGACAACATCACCTTTAACACCTCGTCGCTCGAGGGTAAGGCGATTGCGGACAAGTCCGGAGCGTGGCGCACCAAGACCTATTACGCGACCGCCGCCGAGGCAATTGCCGCACTTAAAACCAAGTTCGGAATCTCGACTTCCGACTAAAAAATCAAAAGGAGGAGCGGGCGGGGAAACTCGCCCGCGCGTCTATTTATGAACGCTATTATCTGCGAAACGAAAGAAAGACGAGTCCCGCTGACTATCGGCGGGAAGACATATGACGTCGCTCTGACGCTTAATTGCATCGAGCAGCTGCAAGAGAGATACGGCGAGCTTGAGAATGTATTCGGGGCGTCGAACGAGGTCAAACAACTCAAGTGGATCCTCTCCGTGCTTATCAACGACGCGGTCGACGCTTACAACGATGACCACGACGTCAAGCTTGAGCATATCACCGAGAGCTATATCGGCAGAAAAATCGATATAGGAAACATCAGCGAGTACACCGATGTGCTGATGCAGACTTTCGGCGTGTCGCTTCCGACCACCGAGGAACTGCCGGAGGACGACGAGCTGAATGCCACCGTTGATGCCGTGGCTGAGGCGGCGGGGCTCGAAGAAACAAAAAACAGCCACGCCGAGTAATAGTCGATGTTGACCTCTGGATTTTCAGAGCAACGGCATTACTCGGCTTTCCTTTTGCGCAGGCTTGGCGGCTGACCTTGCGGCAGGTCACAAGCCTATTTGAAAATTATTGCATATGGCACGGATTATTAAAAAAAGAGGAGGTGGAAGATGACTAATGGCGGGAAGCATAGCATATATGCGAGGTTCAATCGTACTTGACGGCGAAGCTGATTTTAAAAAAGCCGTAACTGATATCAATAAAAGTTTGTCAGTGCTAAAAAGCGAGATGAAGAAAAATGACGCCGTTTTTTTGGAAAATAAAGACAAAATGCAGCTGTGGACATCACAGGGCGAAGTGCTTTCTGAATCCGCGAAGCAACAGCAAGAAAAGATTAATATGATAAAAATCGCGTTGCACAACGCGAATCAAAAATACGGCGAAGGAACAGAACAGGTACGAAGCTGGACCTTAAAGCTGAACAACGCAGAAGCCGAGCTTGCCAAGACCAAAGCCAGATTGAACGAAGTCAACGAAAGTTTGGAAGAAGCCAAGGAGAAAAAACCGGAAACGGCTATTGAAAAGTTTGGCGCGGCGCTGAAAGGCACGCATGACAAAATTGACGCGTTTAAAGAAAAAATCAATGTCTTTGATAAGCTGAAAAACAAGTTAAACGACGCGAAGGAACGTTTTAATTATTTCCGCAAGGGAACCGATGAAGTCGGAGATGGCCTTGAAGATGCCGGTGAGAAGAGCTTAAAGTTTGGCGACCGTATCAAGGCAAATGTCATAAGCGACATCATTGTCGGCGGCTTGAAAAAAGTCGCCTCGGCTTGCAAAAGCATCGCAAAGGGCGTTGTGGACTTTATTAAAGATTCCGTTTCCGCTTTTGGCGAGCTCGAGCAGAACCTCGGCGGCTCGGAGGCGGTCTTTGGCGCGTATGCCGACTCTGTTGTCGCCAAAAGTAAAGAAGCCTATAAAAACATGGGCGTATCGCAAAGTGAATACCTTGCGACGGCAAACAAAATGGGCTCGCTGTTCCAGGGCTCCGGCCTTTCGCAGCAGCGAAGCCTTGACCTCACAACGAAGGCGATGCAGCGCGCGACCGACGTCGCGTCCGTAATGGGTATCGACACAAAGCAGGCGCTTGAGTCTATCGCAGGCGCGGCCAAGGGCAACTTCACGATGATGGACAACCTCGGTGTCGCCATGAACGCGACAACACTCGAGGCTTACGCCGCCGGAAAGGGAATCAACTTTGTTTGGAACAAAGCGTCGAACGCCGAAAAAGCCGAGCTTGCAATGCAAATGTTTTTTGAAAAAACGGGGCAGTATGCAGGCAACTTTGCGCGTGAAGCCGAAGAGACGCTGACCGGATCTATCGGAATGGCGCAGGCGGCAATGCAGACGCTCAAGGAAAACCTCGGCAACAGCGAAGCCGACCTCGAGCCGATGATTATGAATCTCTTGAACTCAGTCAAGGCAGTTATTCGCAACGCCGCTCCGGTTGTGCAGAATGTCGTTAATGCGATTTTGGAGCAGACGCCGTTACTGCTTAAAGCAGGCGCGCAGATGGTCAACTCTCTGCTCGACGGCCTTGTCTCCAACCTCGCGCCGATACTCTCCGGTGCGGTTGATGTCGTCTTTACTCTGGTCGACGGAATCGTTGCAAATCTCGATCCTATCATGCAGGCGGCGGTCACGCTTATTGTCGTACTTGTCGGCGCGCTTGCGGATAATATCGACAAGGTAATAGACGCGGCGTTTACGCTCGTGGATTCGCTCGTCAACGCACTGCTCAAAGACGATAATCTTTCAAAAATTCTCAATTCGGCGGTCAGACTGGTGATAGAGATATCGACCGGGCTTATCGCCAACGTTCCGCGCCTTATCCCGGCGGCGTTTCAGCTGATCGGCGGCATCGTCAAAGGACTTTGGGACAACAAAGGTCTTGTCGTGGACGCAATCGTCAAAGTCTGCAAGGCAATGCTCGAAGGCTTCAAAAACTTTTTCGGCATACATTCGCCGTCAACCGTTTTTGCCGGACTCGGAAAGAATTTGCTCGAGGGTCTGTGGAACGGTATTCAGAACATGAAGGACTGGCTTATCCGAAAAATCAAGTCTCTCGGCTCTGCCGTCACCGACGCGATGAAATCGGTGCTCGGCATACATTCGCCGTCGACGGTTTTTCGCGACCAGATCGGTAAAAACATGGCTCTTGGCGTTGGCGTCGGCTTTGAAACCACGATGCGCGATGTCGCGAAGAGAATGACCGACTCTATTCCGATGGATGTCGATATAAACGCGACCGGAAATTTCACCGCGCGCCGAGCGCAGGCGGCAGTCAGCGGCGGCAATAAGGTTTACATCTTTAATGTCACCATAAATGCCGCAGACGGCGGGGGCGACGTGAGAGCTCTCGCCTCGCGCATCGCCGAAGAAATCTACGACGAGATGCGCAGAAAGGAGCGGGCATATGCCTAAAACTTTCACTTTCAACTCGAAAAAATCGAGCGACCTCGGCCTTGTAGTGCAGGGGGCAACAATCAACAAGACACCGGCGCGACCGTATGATCTGCAGAAGATTCCCGGCCGCGCCGGACTTTTGATAATTGATTCGAGCATTGACGACCTTGAAAATGTTGAAATCACCTATACGGTCGGCTGCAAAGACATCGCGGCAAACCGTGACGCTGTCGCAGACTGGCTTTTCGGCAGTGCGGCATATGCCAAACTGGCGGACAGCTCCGACGCGAGCAGTTACCGCATGGCAGTCTGCACGAGCGGGCAGGACTGGGATGAGCAGATCCGGAATTTCGGCACGGCAAAGCTGGTATTCAGCTGCAAACCGTTCCGCTTTTTGACTTCGGGCGACGCTAAAACGACGCTGACGGCGGCGGGAAAAATCACTAACCCGACGGCGTATTCCGCACTGCCGTACATCAAGATATACGGTAGCGGAAACATCACGCTTTCAATTGGCGGTCAGTCTTTTCCGTTTTTAAACATTGGCAGCTATATCGAGTGCGACAGTGCTCTGCAGCTGGTCTATACCGGCGCGACCGGAAAGTCGGACAGAGCCAACTTTGACAGCTTTCCGGTGCTGTCGCCCGGGGAAAACGCTATAAGTTGGAGCGGCGGAACCGTGACCAAGGTCGAGATCGTGCCGCACTGGAGGCGCTTATGATACCGATACTTTATAAGCCGGACGCAAAAACCAAAATCGGCTGGCTTGCCGAAGCGAGTGACTGCCAGTGTACAGAGGAGCGCAACGGTGTTTTCGAGCTGGAATTTCAGTATCCAATGCTCGGGCGATACGCCGCCGACCTTGTCATTGACCGATATGTCAAGGCAAAGCCAAACGCGACCGCCGCAAATCAGTTTTTTCACATCCGCAAGGTGTCAAAGCCTATCAATGGCATGTTTACCGTAAGCTGTGAGCACATCAGTTATGCGCTTTCCGGATATCCGGTGCCGACGGTTTCGGCATCCGGCAACGCGCAGGTCGCTATCAACGCCATATTGACCGCCGCGAAGAATCAGCTCGGCAAGGACACAGGCTTTTCCGTGGCGACGACCGACATCACACTGTCGTCGTCAATCGAGCTGACCAATGTTTCGGCGCGCGCCGCACTCGGCGGAGTGTCCGGCTCCGTGCTTGATGTCTACGGCGGCGAGTACGAGTTTGACAATTACACGATAAAGCTGCATAAAGCACGCGGCAAAGATCGCGGAGTCAGAATCGCATACGGCCGCAACATGACGGAGTTAAAGTGCGATATCGATATGGACAGCGCATACACCGGCATATATGGCTATGTCAAAAACGACAATGTCGACCTGCATAGCTATAAGGCGGTGACAAACTCAAGCGGTATCAATGCAAAAACGCTGATACGCGATTTTTCGTCTGATTTTTCGGGCGGCGATAGCGAAATCACGCAGAGCGGGCTTGACTCGGCGGTGGCGGCATACGCGGCGGCGAATGACATCAACTCGCCGACCGTGTCGATGACGGTGTCCTTTGTGGACTTATCGCAGTCGCCGGAATATGCGAGTTTTTCCGCGCTTGAATCGGTCAGCCTTTGCGACACGGTGCAGATCTACCACAAAGACCTCGACATCAATATTAAGGCAAAAGTAATTAAAACCGTCTATGATGTCCTGCGCGAGCGGTACACATCCATTGACCTCGGCTCGCCGCGCGCGAATTTTGCCGATGTCATAAAACAGACGGTCAACGAGACCAAAGACCTGCGCAGTCAGCTTGTCTCGTCAAAGTCGGATCTGACCGCGGCATACGAAAAGGCGATTGCCGACGCAACAGCGGCCATCACCGGGAACAGCGGCGGATATGTCCGACTCAATCCGTCGCAGAATCCGCAGGAAATTTTAATCCTGGACACGCCGGACATCTCGACTGCCAAAAACATATGGCGGTTTAACCTTTCCGGCTTCGGACATTCGTCCAGCGGCTACTCCGGACCGTACAAGACGGCAATCACGCAGGACGGTCACATTGTCGCCGACTTTATCGACACTGGCATACTAACGGCAAGCATCATCAAAGCCGGAATAATGCAGTCCACAAACGGAGAATTTTCCTTTAACCTCGAATCCGGACACATCGAAGCCTCCGACATCAACATCACCGGCGGCGATATAAACCTTGACGGCGGTACGCTGTCCGTCTTAAACGACGACGGCTACAAGGCGGACT
>CAVDWM010000029.1:0-25124 GCA_963612725.1 Faecalibacterium prausnitzii
TCGCTTTTTTCTACCCTTTTTTCATTTTCAGTCTCACATCTATTGTAAACCTACACTTTAATCATCATCCCGCTGTCCACCTCATTGACTTTACTTTCTTTTTTTGTTAAACTGGCTTGTGTAAATTGTGTTGTTGAAACCTGTTTCATCGTCAGAGATTTCAACAGACCTCTCGAAAGTCGGCGTTAAATCGCCGACTACTTTTTTTGCTTTGGAGTATGGCATATACGACACATCAGGCTTTTTAATTCCACGACTACAGCGATAAATATTGAACTTCGGCGGATACAGGTGGAGACGAGCACCCTTAACAATTGCCTTTTTTGTTTTCTTTCCGTTCTCATCTGTATTTTCAATAATTTTAGTCTCTAATCCGCTTGGATTGAAACCGCTTTCAACCGCTTCATCAAAATCCATATCTCCGAGATATGCAGTTAGATATGCACCGACATTGTCAATATTTTTTAATCCTTTAGTCTTTACAAAGCCTTGTCCCCAAAGGGCTGAAATTTCATCGTTCGGAATGAATGGGGCTTTACCATTGAATATTAATATCAAATGAGCATGCCATGCTCCTCGATTTTGTGGCTCCATAGCAACTATGTATTCAAACGAATACCCTCTGTACCTGAACCGCATTATGAATTTTTTAAAATCGCTGTAGAGCCTTTTCTCATCGGTCATATTCTCTGCATATGTCAAAGTAATCCACAGACAGTTCTCAGGGTTAATCACATTTGTATTAATCAAATCTCTGAGCTTTCCGAGCGTTACACGCACACTGTTCTTGTCATCTGCACGCGAATCCATATGAAAGAACTCTTTAACTTCTCCAGTTCGTTTATCAACATAATGTTCTTTATCGAGCCTTTGAATAGAAATGTTCGTGTTCTTCTTTTCAGAGTACATTATCTCTGAAATATTTCCCATTTCCTTAAGTCTGACGATATCACCATTGAGAGGACAAATGGGATCAGGCAATTTTCTTTTCTTCATAGTTCTCCTTTCTTAATAGTTTTCTAATGTTGTCAAACATAAAATCAACTCCAATTTCTGCTAATATACTATCTAAATCAAGTTAATAAGGGCGGTCAATAAAACTTGCCAGTGAGTGATATTTGTGGCTAATATCAAGTAATAATATTGAGCCTGTGCGGGTTGCCCCTCGGATTCCGAGGGGCGCAACCCCTGCACCCTACACCACAATGCTCGTTCGCCACTCAGCAATACAATGACTTTTCAAAAAATACAATCCAACTTCCCACTTCATCCGCCGAGAAAAAGCATTTCCCAGTATCAGACAAGACAGTCGAAACATAGGCAGGATTTATCTCTGGTATATATCGAACAATGCGGGCAGTCATTTCATATTTGTTCAATTGTTTGAGCTTCGTCATAATATCATCTCCTTTCATGCTCCTTTTAGTAGCATATTTAATATATCAGCAACTGATTTTTCGAGCAAATCCGAATATCCCGCATTTTGCTAACTTAAGTAGCAATTATCTCTTTCAAGCTCTTTTTTGCTTCTTTTTTCTCAGCTTTTGAGGTATAATTAATATCACTCAGAGTAGCAAAGGCGGTATACACATGGACATTCGAGAAAGCATAACCAGCAACATAAAACGCCTAAGAAAAGAAAGCGGTCTTACGCAACAGCAAGTAGCAGACAAGGTGAATGTATCAAGATCCGCATACTCCCAGTATGAAATGGGGTTAAAACAGCCCACAATTGATACACTTGTCAAAATTGCTGACCTGTATAAATGCTCGCTCGACTATCTTGTCGGCAGATATAACTGAATAAACAAAAAACGCCTTGACTCCCCTCTTGGAGATTCAAGACGCTAAATGTATGAATTAAACTTAAGTAAATAAAAAAGGCAGTGCAAAAAAAGCACTGCGCTAAAAATTAAAATTGAATGGGGTTCCCTGAAATAAAAAATCTCTTTAAAAAATCAACTAAAATCTAATTTTTTAGATTATAACATATTTTTTCGAAAAATGCAAGAAATAAACCGTAAAATTTCAGTGAACGAACTATGTACAAGGCACTTTCGCCGTTTCAATCGCATCTTTACCTTGAGCAAGTAACAAGCCCCTGCAACAAGGCGGAAAGCGCCTACGGCGCGGGCTGACATCGCGGACAGACTGCTAACTTTTTACACTCAGCGCGCACGGAAGCCCGCAGATACTTTTCAGCATATCGAAACAAGGCAATTCGGCAGGCGCGTTCCGCGCCCTATTTTAGAACGCTCCGCTCAATCACAGGGGGAAAGCTTCTACCACGCACCGACACTCTGCACCCTGTACCCGCTTTATATACTGCAACGCACGCACCCCTAAATAGTGTTATTTGTGGGTAATATCAAGTAATACAGTCTCACTTTTAATCAAGGTGTCCGGAGTTCGAATCTCCGATGGATCACCAAAGAGGAAACCCAACAGCTACAACCGTTGTAACTGCTGGGTTTTCTCATTTTTTAAGGGCGTTATCGAGTGGCGAAAGAACCGCAAAGTTGACTACCGTTTTTGAGGGAATCAAGTGCACATACTTTTTCACCATTTCGAGCGATGTATGACCGAGGATTGACTGCAAGCTGTAAATGTCTCCGCCGCGCTCTATGTACCGTGTAGCAAAGGTATGGCGCAACAAATGAGGGTGCAAACGAGGTATTCCCGACCGACTTTTCAGCTTCCGAAAAAGCTGTTTTACGGTGCTCTCTTTTATGGGAATCAAGGTGTCTTTTACGAATAAAGGTGTCTCTTTTTCTTTGCTCGGAACAATTGCACAGTAGCGCAACAATGCTCTTTTTGAGTTGAGACCAAGCGGAACAAACCGTTCTTTGTTGCCTTTTCCGTTGACTATTGCATAACCCTCGGCAATATGTATTTTATCTCGTCTGATTGTAACAACCTCATTCAATCTCAAACCGCTATCAATCATAAGAGCAACAATACAGTAATTGCGCACAGAAATAAAATCTCTGCCTGAAAGACAGCGAAACAGCTGTTCAACTTCCGAATCGGTGAGGACATCTATCTTTTTTCGCTGTGCTTTTGGAAGTTTAAAACGCTCAGGAATATTTTCGTTTATGTAGCCCTCAGAATAGCACCAAGACAAAAACACTCTCAAAGCTCTAATATATGTCTGTAATATTCGGTTTGGACGGAATTGCGATGTTGATAGTCATAGCCGTATTCAAACGCAAAAGCAAGCAAGAGCAATAATATACGTACATAGAAGCCGCCGTCGGGCGGCTTTTCTGCTGCGCAAAAAAATTTTTTAAAATACCTGTTGACAAAGATATTTTTTATGATATGATATAGGTGTGCTACGACAGATAGCACACCTATTCTGATTTTGCGCATCGCGGTGCGTCAAAATCAAACAGAAAGGAGAATCGCTGTGGTCTTAATCGACAAGCAGAGCCGCGTGCCGGCATACGAGCAGATAAGAAATCAGCTCCTGACGCTCATCCTCGTCGGTACATTCGCTCCGCACTCGCAGCTGCCGTCGATTCGGTCTATCGCCGCCGATGCCGGCGTGAACATAAACACAGTAAAAAAATCATTCTCCGACCTTGAATCATACGGTGCGATATACACCGTGCCCGGAAAGGGAAGCTTCGTCAGCGAAAAGGCTTTCAAGAACGACTCGGTGCACGATACGGCGGTGTCCGAGGTTTCGGACGCCATATCGGCGGCTCGCGCCAAGGGACTGCGAAGGCAGGAAATCATCGACATACTCGAGAAAATTTACACTCAGGAGGAAGAATTATGATTGAAGTAATCGGCGTTACAAAACGGTTTCAGGACTTCACCGCGATCAAAAGTCTTTCGCTGAAGGTCGAAAAGTCGTCTATATACGGGCTTGTCGGCTACAACGGCGCGGGAAAAACGACGCTTCTCAAGACGATCGCCGGAGTTTACAGAGCCGACGAGGGCGGAGTCAAAATATTCGGCGAGAATGTTTTCGATAACGCAAAGGTGAAGCAGCGGCTTTTCTATGTCCCCGACGACATATATTTCGAGCCCAACGCCACCATTGAGAGCATGGGCAAGTTCTACGCGGGCTACTATCCCCGCTTCAATTTTGACACCATGCACAAGCTCTCAAAGGTTTTCGGGCTTGACACAAAGAAGAGCATACGCGGATTTTCAAAGGGTATGCAGAGGCAGGCCGAGATAATCCTCGGAATGTCCACCATGCCGGAGGTCATTCTGCTCGACGAGAGCTTCGACGGACTCGACCCGGCGAAGAGGAACCTTATAAAAAATCTGCTGCTCGAATACATGGCGGAGGAGGAGTGCTCGGTCATAATCTCCTCCCACAACCTCCACGACCTCGCCGACATGTGCGACCACATCGCGCTGATAAACGGCAAGAGCATCGTTATGGACTGCTCGGTTGACGACATCAGCGGCTCGCGCTGCAAGTTCAGGCTGGTGTTTGACCGCGATGTTGATGAGAGCGACTTCAAGGAGCTTGATGTCAAGCACTTCTCGAAGGACGGAAAGATAATCACCCTGAGCGCCAACGGCGACATTGACGAAAACGAGAAGAAGCTTCAAAATATGAAGCCGCTGATGCTCGAAAAATTCCCGCTCACGCTCGAAGAGATCTTCCTTGAGGAGATGGAGGGCAGCGACTACGACTTTAAAGATATCTTCGGCAAGCCCGAAGAGAAGAAATGAGGTGGCACAGATGAAGAAAAATTATAAGAACACCTTCTGGTTCTCTGTCGCGCACGCGATGAAGAAGAACTTCATTCTCCCGCTGCTGGCATTTGCGGTAAATATGTTTTTCTATCTCTCCAACTTCTGCTGGGAAAAGATAAAAGAGGCGACGCAGACAGCTTCCCTTACCGGACAGGATGTTATGAAGATAATGCGCGACAAATACGAGGTCTTTGTCTTTGACTCCTCGCAGGCGACATACGATCCGATGTTTTATATCGTTCCCGCCCTGCTCGTTGTAATTTCAATTCTGGTCGGCGTTATGCTGTTCAGGTTCGTCACAAACAAAAAGACCGTCAATGTCTACTACAGTCTCGGCATCAAGCGCGCCAACCTCTACACCGCGCGTCTTCTTGCGGGCATATTTATGATGTTAGCTGCGACGCTCATTCCCCTCGCAGTCTCGCTCGGACTCAACCTCTACTATTTCGGCTCGTCCGTCATGCTCTGGAGAACCTTCCTGTTCTATGCTGTGCATACCGTGATATCCGTGCTCTCCGGTCTTACGATAGCGGCGGCAGTCTCGAGCTGCGTCGGCACGGTCGTTGAGTCTATAGGCTTTTCAGCCGTTCTTGCGGCGTTCCCGAGCTTTGTGACGATGTGCGTCAACTACGCTATTCCCACCATGCTCAACGGCGCACCGTACACGACCTACTACGCCGTGTATCCTGAGGCTTCGAGCTATGGGGATCGGTATCTGAACATGGCAAACGGCACTCCGTTCGGGCGCATCATCAGCCACATAAACCTGCTCATGCTCAACAGAAGCTCTTTCATCAGCTCCTCTTCCGTTGAGGCTTTGACAAAAGAGGCCGCGAAAAAATGGGTCGCGCCCTCGCTGACCCCCTATATTCTCTGGGCGGTTCTCATCGCCGCGTTCTTCGTGTTCGGTCTGTTCATGTTCAAACGCAGAAAAGCCGAGATATGCGGATTCCCCGGAAGGAGCAATGTTCTAAATTTCGTGCTCTGCATGATAGCATCCTTCGGCTTGGGGTCGTTGATAATATATCTCATTTCCTTCTCGACCAAGATAAGCAGCTGGATAATGATGGCTCTGGTAATCGCCGCGTCGTTCCTGGTGTTTATTATTCTCGACATAATTCTCCACATGAGCTTCAAGATTCTGAAAAAGGAATGGAAGATAGGTCTCGTCCATGTCGGACTCATGGCGGCGTTCCTGCTCTCGCTTTACACCGGCTTCTTCGGTTACAGCAGCCGCGTGCCGGATGTTCAGGATATTGAGAGTGTGTCTATTTCAGCGCCGAGTGCTCTAATGGGCAGCTACAAGATCGGGCAAAATCTCAGTTCCGCCTACAATTCCAACATGTACTTTGCATCCGAGAACCTTAGGGATTATTATGTTGTAAACCGCTCCAACTCGGTCGTCGAGGGCTTCAAGAATAAGGACGACATAAACAAGGTGCGTGAAATTCACAAGGCGATGATAAAAGCGGGCAATATTCAGAAGACAAACTGCGACGAGGATTACACAAACAGAGCCACAAGTCAGAGGGTAATTATAAAATACAAGCTCAAGAACGGACGCGAGCTTATCAGAGTTTATACCTTTACCTCTCTGACGAGCTACCCGACGCTCTACACCCTCGAGGATACCGAGAACTGGAACAACAAGATAAAGGATGAATTGCTCAACATCGACACCGAAAAGGTCATTCCGATAGTTTGCTCCGCTCAGATGGACAACAGGACGGCGGTCGAAGAAGAACTGACGGCGGGTCTTGCGCGTGCGATATATAATGATATAACCGCTCTGAGCTCCGACAAATTCCTGACGAGTAACGCCAAATATCTCGGCTCGATCGCTCTCTATGTCAAGAATGAGCCAGATGAAGATTCCTATCTGTATGAGATGTACGCGCAGTCGGAATCTGCCACCTACGCCACTTCGGTGACAGACGGAACAGACGGGGAAGAGGAGGAGATTCTGTCGCGTCAGGAAATTGTTGACGGGCTTCCGGTTCAAACCGACTCGACCGGTCAGTATCTCGCGCTCGGCGACTATTCGACAGTACCGATAACCGAGGAAATGACCAACACGATAAGCTTCCTCAAGGCTCACGGGCTCTATGAAAAGCTCAGCGACGAGTCGCCGATAGTCAGCGCAAGAATCGCAGACATGGGCAAAGCCACCAACACCGACACCACACAATACGGTTTCGGTTACACCACCCCGATATTCAACTCGTTCTGGGACAACGGCAAGGCGAAGCCCTTTTCCAGGAAGGATTCCGATGGCTACACCTATGAAGTGAGCAAATACACAAGCGGCGACTTCATGCCGACGGATTCAAATACCGTCACCGACAAGGCGACGCTCGAAAAGCTCGCCGCCAACGCCTACGGCTACAGATTAGACCTCACGGGCGGATATCTTGTCGAATTCAAGCGCGAGAACGGCTGCCTTACAATAATGTATGTTCCGAAGGGCAGAGTAGAACTGAACCTCGGCTAAAAATTAAAGCTTAAACGCACAGCCCCGAGCTCACGGAAAGCCGTGAACTCGGGGCAGGCTTTTATTAAATAACCGATTCGCACATCTCAAGGAAAAAGCACAAAAAACAAAGGTCACAATCCACACTTAACCGTGAATTGTGACCTCTATTATTTTGCTCTTTAGTCTGCGCCGAATATTAAAGGAAGAGAAGAAGCAGCGTTGCGACAAGCGCGAGCACGAAGAAAGAAATTGCGATAATCTTCGTGATAAGCACAAGCTTCGACTCCATAGTCCTGCTCTTATTCTTGCCGAAGAAAGTCTCTGCGCCGCCTGCGATAGCGCCGGAAAGACCGGCGGACTTGCCCTCCTGAAGAAGAACAAGGACAATAATGGCGATCGAAAGAAGAATGAGGACTACGCCCAATATAATCTCATGTACTGCCATGAAGTTAACCTCCAAACACAAATTGCTAAAATATTTTAGCATATACTTTGACACATTTCAATAGTTTTTGCAAAAACTTTCGCCCAACGGAGAAATTTTCCTTTTGACGGATGTATTATCCGCACGGGACTGCGCAAACTACTCTCAGCGGCAAGAGTCCGAAGTCAATGCGTTTGCAGGATTTTTCCCGCCGACCGTTTTGCGGGGAAGCCTTGCAAACGGTCTTTTTTATATTCCGAACTCAAGCTGTTCGCCCTTGTCCTCCGCGCTCAGCAACGCTCCGGCGGCGGGCAGGTTCTTTGTCTTATATCTGTAAGCCTTGGCGAACTCCCCTTCTTTATAGGCGCGCACGGTCATAACCTTCTGACCCTTCTTGAGGCTCATAACGCCGACTCCCTGAGTGTCCTTGGTGGTCTTTGATGAGATTGCGCCCGTGTTTATCAGAAGATGTCTGCCCGCAGAGGAGATTATAACCAGCTCGACATCGCTCTCGATATGGAGCATTGCCGCAGCGGGCGATTTGTCGGAATAAGCCTTTATGAGCTTCTTGCGGTTCGTCTTTGTCTGATAGGCGGAAAGCTCGACCTTCGCCGCCTTTCCGTTTTCAAAGAAGAAGAGCATATGACCGGAATAGTCCGAGGTCACAACCATATAGACCGCCGTCTCGCCCTCGTCCATGCCGAGCGTGCTCGCAACATAATCGCCGAGTGCGCTCGCCTTCGTCTCCTTGAAGTCGTTGACGCGAGCCTTGTAGACCTGGCAGCGGTTCGTAAAGAAGAGAAGCTCTTTCGCGTTATCCGTGACAACGGTCTGAGCGAGCTCATCGCCCTCCTTGAACTTCTGCTCGCTGCTCATGCGCAGGGACTGCGGGGTTATCTTCTTGAAATAGCCCTGCTTCGAGAAGAAGATCGTCACGGGATAATCGGGCACCTGCTCCTCCTCTTCCTCCTCCGCGATGTCGGCGGCGTAGATAATCTCCGTCTTTCTCGGCTTGCCGTATTTCCTGATAACTTCCTCCAGCTCGCCGATAATTATCGCGCCGACTCTGCCGCGCTTTGCAAGGATATCCTCAAGATCGGCAATCAGCTTTTCGAGCTCCTCGATATCCTGCGTGCGCTTTAAGATATATTCGCGGTTTAAATGGCGCAGCTTTATCTCCGCGACATACTCCGCCTGGATGCGGTCGATGCCGAAGCCTATCATCAGGTTCGGGACGACCTCCGCCTCCTCCTCGGTATTTCTGACAATCTTTATCGCCTTGTCGATATCGAGAAGTATTTTTTCAAGTCCGCGCAGCAGATGCAGCTTGTCCTTAGCCTTTTTGAGGTCGAAGTAGGTTCTGCGTCTGACGCACTCCATACGGAACGCAATCCACTCGTTGAGCAGCTCTTTGACGCCCATGACGCGGGGTGAACCGGCAATCAGGACATTGAAGTTGCAGGCGAAAGAATCCGAGAGCGGAGTGAGCCTGTAGAGCTTCTGCATGAGCTTGTCGGGATCCGTTCCCCTCTTTAGGTCTATGGTTATTTTAAGACCGCTCTTGTCCGTCTCGTCGCGGATATCGCTTATCTCTCTTATCGCGCCCGCCTTTACCCTGTCTATGACCTTTTCGATTATAGACTCGCTCGTCGCGGTCGAGGTCATAGGGATCTCTGTTATATCAATGCAGTTGTTCGACTTGTCATAAGTATATTTAGCATAGAGCTTGAACGAGCCGCGACCCGTGCGGTAAATTTCCTCAATCTTTGCGCGGTCGTAGAGTATCTTCGCGCCGCCCGCAAAGTCGGGAGCCTTGAGGGTATCCGCAACGCAGTGGTCGGGGTTTCTGATAAGCTCGATAGTCGTGCGGCAGACCTCTTCGAGGTTAAACGAGCATATGGAGCTCGCCATACCGACGGCTATACCGGTGTTATTATTGACGAGCACGCTCGGGAAAGTGACCGGCAGCAGGGTCGGCTCCTTCATGGTGCTGTCGTAGTTATCGACAAAATCAACGGTGTCCTTGTCGATATCCTTGAAAAGCTCCGCGCTTATGGGGTCGAGCTTCGCCTCGGTATACCTCGAAGCCGCCCACATCATATCACGCGAATACGCCTTGCCGAAGTTACCCTTTGAATCGACATACGGGTGCAGCAGTGCCTCGTAGCCGCGTGAAAGCCTGACCATAGTCTCATATATGGCGGCATCGCCGTGGGGGTTGAGCTGCATGGTGCGTCCGACGATATTAGCCGACTTCGAGCGTGCGCCCGTCAGCAGTCCCATTTTGTACATGGTATAGAGTATCTTTCTGTGCGAGGGCTTGAAGCCGTCTATCTCCGGAATGGCTCGCGACATAATGACGCTCATCGCATAGGGGAAATAGTTCGTTTCAATGGTATCGGTTATCGGCTGTTCGACCACTTCGCCCGCGCCGATGATATGGACTCCGCTCTTAAGCGGATCGATTTCATTTTTCGGGAGTTCTTTTTTGCCTCTTTTTCCCGCCATTCATATCAAAATCCTTTCAAAAGTTAAGCTGTTAAGAAACATCCGCCATGTCGATATATGCCGCGCCGTCGCGTGCGATATGCTCTTTTCTGCCGGCGAGATTGTCGCCGAGCCAGAGGTCAAACATATCCGCAGTCTGCTGAGCGTCGGTCGGGTCAACGCGGATAAGGCGGCGGGTTGCGGGATTCATCGTCGTCAGCGACATCATATCCGCATCGTTTTCACCGAGTCCCTTGGAGCGCTGGATGGTAAACTTGCTGTTTTCAAGCTGAGAAAGGATATCCTGCTTCTCCTGCTCGTTATAGGCAAACCATGTCTCGTCCTTTGAATTTATCTCGTAGAGCGGCGATTCGGCGATATACACCTTGCCCTTTTCAATAAGCGTGGGCATAAGTCGGTAAATCATCGCGAGAATGAGCGTGCGTATCTGAAAGCCGTCAACATCGGCATCGGTGCAGATTATGACCTTACTCCAGCGCAGCTGGTCGATATTGAACGCGACCATATCCTTCATCGCCTTCGATTTGACCTCGACTCCGCAGCCGAGAACCTTTATCAGATCGGTTATAATATCGTTTGCAAAGATTTTGTTATACTCCGCCTTGAGGCAGTTGAGTATCTTGCCGCGCACGGGAATTATCGCCTGGAAGGACGAGTCGCGTGCCTGCTTGCAGGCGCCGAGAGCCGAGTCGCCCTCCACTATGAACAGCTCGCGCTCCGAGACATCCTTGCTGCGGCAGTCAACGAATTTCTGCACGCGGCTGCCCAT
Organism: Faecalibacterium prausnitzii; assembly: GCA_963612725.1. GTDB lineage: Bacteria > Bacillota > Clostridia > Oscillospirales > Acutalibacteraceae > CAG-177. The sequence continues at coordinate 10,897 of CAVDWM010000029.1, forward strand.
ATCGTTGCTCGACTGGAGCTTGCCCTTTATGTTGAGCTTCGTCGTCTCCGCACGGACTCGCGCACGCATATTGACGAGCACCTGATCGCATATCTTGTCCGCATCGAGCTTGTTTTCGATGAAATACACCTCGAGCTGATGCTTGAAGAACTCGGTCATTGCCTCCTGAATGAACTTGTTCGTGATAGCCTTTTTCGTCTGGTTCTCATATGAAGCTATGGTCGAGAAGGACGAAATGACAAGCACAAGGCAATCCTCAATATCCTGAAAATTTATCTTTGAATCGGACTTCAGATATTTTCCGCTCTTCTTTATATATGCGTCTATCTGCGACACGAACGCGGAGCGCACAGCCTTATCCGGTGCGCCGCCGTGTTCAAGGTAGCTCGAATTGTGATAGAACTCCTTGAGCTGAACCTTGTTCGAGAAGCAGAGCGCGGCGTTTATTTTCAAAGTATAGTCGGGCTGATCCGCTCTGTCGCGTCCGACGCGCTCGCCGCTCCAGGTGCAAAGGGAGGAAAGTCCGTTTGAGCCGACAACCTCTTGAACATGGTCGGCGATGCCGTTTTCGTAGAAATATTCAAAGGTATCGAACTTTGAGCCGTTTTGATTTTTGAGCACGAATTTGACACCCGCGTTGACTATCGCCTGGCGGCGCATCATATCCTGAAAATACTCGAGCGGGATGTTGATATCGGTAAACACCTTGAGATCCGGACGCCACTTTATGCGCGTGCCGGTGTCCCTTTTACTGTACGGTTCTTTTATCATATCGCCGACGGGCTTGCCGTTTTTGAAATTCAGATGATAACAAAAGCCGTTTGAATGTATCTCCGCCTCCATATACTCCGAGGCATACTGCGTGGCGCAAAGACCGAGTCCGTTTGTGCCGAGAGAATACTGATAGCTGCCGCCGTCGTTCGTCTTATACTTGCCGCCGGCATACAGCTCGCAGAAGGTCAGCTTCCAGTTATATTCCTTTTCCTTCTGGTTATACTCAACGGGTATTCCGCGCCCCTGATCCTGAACCTCAACGGACTTATCCTCGAAGCGGGTAACGGTTATCGTGCTGCCGAAGCCCTCACGCGCCTCGTCAACGGAGTTCGAGATAATCTCGAACACAGAGTGCTCGCAGCCCTCTATACCGTCGGAGCCGAAGATGACCGCAGGTCTTTTGCGCACGCGGTCGGCACCCTTGAGCACCTCTATACTCTCCTGATTGTAGGTTGCCTTATTCGCCATTTAGCTGTCCCCCGTAAATCAATGCTACGCATTATTTTGTATCATACACATCTGATTATACACCATATATTGGCTTTTTGTCAATGAATCAATGGGTATAGAAAAAGACAGACCGTGCGATAACACACAGTCTGCCGGATAAAATTATGATTTGTTATGCTTTTTGCTTTTTCCTGAACACATCTGCGGGAAGCTGGGCGAGGACTATTGCGACAAACATTATAATGCAGCCGCCGAGCTCTCTTGCGGACATTTTCTGATCTATGAGCACCCACGCAAATATGACGGCAAAGACCGATTCGAGGCACAGCAGGAGGGACGCGACCGTGGGGTCGGAATCGCGCTGACCGAGGGTCTGAAAGGTAAACGCCACTCCGCAGGACAAAACACCCGTATAGAGCAGATAGGGCGCGGCGTTCATTATGGCGCGGATATTCGGCTCTTCAAAGATAAACATAAGAATGACGGATATTATGCCCGAGACAAAGAACTGCGCACACGAGAGCTTTACTCCGTCAACCATCGCCGAATATTTATCGATAACGAGAATATGTATCGCAAAGCCGAGCGAACACGCGAGAGCGAGCAGCTCGCCCTTGCCGAAGGTCGCCTTGCCGCCTGCGCACAGCAGATAAAGCCCGACAACGCCGAGCCCGACACCTATCCACACGGGAAGGCTGACGCGCTTTTTGAAGAAAACAAGGCTGATTATCGGCACCATTAGCATATAGAGCGCGGTTATAAATCCGACCTTGCCGACAGTTGTATAAGCGAACGCCGCCTGCTGAAGATTGCTCGACACACAGAGCACCGTTCCGCAGACGAGCCCGCCGACGATGAGGTTCTTTCTGTCCGTTTTCTTCTCTTCGGGAGTTTTTTGCCCGACCGAGCCGAGCTTTTTATTTTTTGCCCTCTGCGCTCCCGACATTATCGCAATGACCGGCAGGAGCACCGTGCCGCCCATAATCATTCTTATGCCGTTGAAGGTAAGCGTTCCTATTACTTCGAGTCCCTCGCTCTGAGCCACAAACGACATTCCCCATATGACGGCGGCGAGGACGAGAAATATGCCGCCTTTAAGCTGTCCTTTTTTCGTTGCTATCACTCCACTGAAATTTTCCGAAATATGATAGCACAAGGGCGGGGAATAAAAATAAGAATTTAGAACAAAGTGCAGTTTTCAAAAAGATTTTCGGTTTACTTCTCCGCGAGCGGAAGTATTGAGCCGATATCGGTCAGCGGAAAGTCCCCCGCCTCCTCCGCACGCACGCCGAAGGACGAAAGAAAAGCTCTTATTTTTTCGCCGTCCTTATGAGACGCGAGCGAGCCGTTGAAGAGCATTGTATCGGGCGCAACGAGTCCGCAGCAGCCGCCGATAAAGCCGTATTCGCGCCCGCGCAGAACGACATCGCCCTTTGAGACAAGCAGGACGGCAAGTCCGCTTTTTTCGGCTGCCGAGGCTATTGATACATCATCGGTAATTATCGCATTTTCCGTTACGGGCACTACCGAGCACTTTGTATATCCCTGGCGCACGGGTATTAAAGTCCGCCCTGAAAAGTCAATGTTCGGGCAGACGGTCCTGAGATTGAGTATCGCATAATTGCCGAAAAGAGCGGCGTTAAGCGGCACATCGGCGGGATATTTATCGCCGAGCGGAGTATCGGGAACCTGCACATCGAAGCCAAGTTCAGTAAGCTTTTCTGCGTTATTACGCTGCTCGAGGCTCAATACGATTTTCCGCCCGCCGAGGTGCAAAAGATGCAAATCGGCGTGGGCGGCTGTGCCGTCTGTTATCGCGGCGCACGGCAGGATATCAAAAACTCCGATACCGTGCGATAAAAGATATTCCTTTGCTTTTGCTGCGCCGACGCTCACTGCGGCGAGGGCTATTTCCTTCTTCGGCAGGTTCGGCGATTCTATAGGAGTCATAAAATCCATCAGTCGACGCAGTTCGCGAACGCCTCATAGACATTCCTGACTCCGATGACCTCTATCTCCTTTTTGAGCTTGTCCGGCACGGATTTGAAATTGTGGCGCGGAATAATACAGGCTTTAAAGCCGAGTCGAGCCGCTTCTTTTATGCGCTGCTCGCAGTGGTTGACGGAGCGAATCTCGCCGCCGAGTCCTATCTCGCCAAAGGCGAGCACATCATCTTTTATCGGGACATCCTTGAGGCTCGAAATGAGCGCCAGCGCGACGGAGAGGTCGGTCGCGGGCTCATCGAGCTTGAGTCCGCCGATGACATTGATATAGGCGTCCATATTGCCGAAAAAGTAACCCGCTCGCTTTTCGAGGACAGCCAAGAGCATTGCCATGCGGCTGTAATCAAAGCCTGTTGCCATACGGCGGGGATTGCCGAAGCTCGATGTGCTGACAAGAGCCTGAACCTCGGCGAGTATCGGGCGCGTGCCCTCCATAGCGCAGGCAATGCAGGTGCCCGAGGTATTCTTCGGTCTGCCGGAGATGAGCATAAGGGACGGATTCTCGACCTGAGAAAGTCCGCTGTCGAGCATCTCGAAAACGCCTATCTCATTCGTCGAGCCGTAACGGTTCTTGACGGCGCGGAGTATCCTGTAAGACATATTGCGGTCGCCCTCAAAATAGAGCACCGCGTCAACGATATGTTCGAGTACCTTGGGTCCCGCGATGTTGCCGTCCTTGTTGACATGCCCGACGACTATAATCGGGATATTGCTGCTCTTCGCGGTGCGCATGAACATTGAAGTCGATTCGCGCACCTGCGTGACGCTGCCCGCAGAGGAGCTGAGGTCGCTTATGACCATAGTCTGTATCGAGTCGATGATAACAAGCCCGGGCTTGTTGATATTTATATACTCGCATATAGCCTGAACATCGGTCTGGCTCATGAGAGTGAGAGTCGGGCTTGTGACCCCGAGCCTGTCCGCACGAAGCTTTATCTGATAGACCGATTCCTCGCCCGAGACATAGAGAATATCGAGATCCTTGCCGATATACTGGCATATCTGAAGAAGAATCGTCGATTTGCCTATGCCGGGGTCGCCGCTCAGAAGCACCAGCGAGCCCTTGACTATACCGCCGCCGAGAACGCGGTCAAGCTCGGTGAGTCCCGTCTGATAGCGTATCTCCTCGTCGGCGGTTATCTCGCTGAGGGCATATGTCTTGACGCTGCGTGCACTCGCGCCGTTCTTTGATGTCGGAGCGGCGGGTGCTTTTATCTCCTCGTTCATGGTGTTCCACTCGCCGCAGCCGGGGCAGCAGCCGAACCACTTCGGGCTTTCATAGCCGCATTCGGAGCAGATATAGACCGATTTTGCCTTGCCTGCCATTTTATGTTACCTCCGTCAGTTTTTCATCGTTTTTCAAATAATCGGTTATTCCGCACATGACCGAAAAAGCCATGGCGTTCTGATAATTATCATCTTTCAGTTTCAGCGTCTCGGCGGCGTTCGAGAGAAAGCCGCACTCGACCATAACAGCCGGTGACTGCGCGTGATAGAGCAGATATATCTCGGTGCCCGTGCGCTTGACGGCGCGCTGATTCTGAGGCTGGATAAGCGAACGGATATCCTGCTGAATCGCCTTTGCCAATTTCTCGCTCTCCGGATTGTTTTTGGAATAGAACACCTGTGCGCCGCTGTAGGACGGACCGCCGTAGTGGTTCTGATGTATGCTCACGAACAGGGCATCGGGCGTCTGTTCGATGATTTTCATTCTGTTTTTTATGTCCGAGACTTTCTGTTGGCGCACGGTTTTTGCGGAGTCGTCGGCTATATCGTCGTCCGTTTCGCGGGTCATGATGACATTGAAGCCCGCCGTGTCGAGCATATCGCGCAGCTTCAGAGCTATCGACAGATTTATCTCCTTTTCGACCGTTCCGTCCGCCGCAGTCGCGCCGCCGTCCATGCCGCCGTGACCCGCGTCAACGATAACGGTCACTGTGCGAAGCGCGTTTGACGAGACGCTGCGTGCATATCCCGAGCCGCGCACGGATATCATCACGAAGCATATTGCCATTATTGCAATAACTGCCGCGACGCCGAGAACGACGAGCCTTGAACGCCTTTTGAAATTTATCACCATACCGACACCCCCACAAAAGAATATGCGAAGAGTCGCGGCATTATTAGAACGGCGGCGGGCAAAATAGAAAAAAAGGAGCTGAGAAAATGAAGAGAATAGCAAAAATTATAGGCGGTCTCGCCGTCGGGACGGTCAACTCCGCTCTCGGAGCCGGCGGCGGGATGATCGCCGTGCCGATGCTCAGAAAGAACGGGATGGAGCAAAACAGGGCGCAGGCAAACGCGGTCGCGCTCATTATGCTTCTGACTGCGGCGAGCGCGGGGATATATATTTACACGGGGAAAGTCACCTTCGGCGACGCACTCCCCTATCTCCCCGCAGGGCTCGTCGGGAGCGTTCTCGGCTCATTTCTTTTGCCGAAGATACCGACAAAAATACTCGGCAGGATTTTTGCCCTTTTCATGCTCTGGGCGGGAGTGAGGATGCTGATGCGATGAAAACGGTATTGGCGGCTTTCTTCTCCGGTCTCGCCGGCAGTCTCGGACTCGGCGGAGGCGGAGTTTTGGTGCTCTATCTCGTGCTCGCACTCGGTATGCCGCAGCTCAGGGCGCAGGGCATAAATCTGTTGTTTTTCATCCCCTGCGCGGTGCTTTCAAGCATAGTTTATTCCTTCAAAAGACTTATTGACTGGAAAAGCGTTCTGCTCTTTGCCGCAGGCGGTCTGCCGGGAGTTTTGCTCGGCAGTCTCGCGGTATCGCACATGAACAGCGAGATTCCCGGGAAAATATTCGGCGGATTTCTGCTGCTCATGGGCATAAAAGAGCTGCTCAGGAAAGGTGATTGATGCGCCGATAGTCGATATAATCCTGGAGAATCATCACGGCGCTGACGGCATCGACGACAGCCTTGCGCTTCTTGCCGCGTGTGTTCGTGACATCCAAGGCTTTATGCGCCGAGACGGTTGTCAGGCGTTCGTCACGCATCACGGTCTCTATGCCCGAAAACTCGGTCAAAGCCGCCGCGAAGTCCACGCAGCGCTGAGCGCGCTCGCCGTGAGTGCCGTCCATATTGACGGGCAGACCGACGACTATCAGCTCAGCCTTTTTCTCTGCGGCTATCTCGGTTATTTTTTCTATCAGCGTTTTTGATTCTTTTTCCGTGATAACGGTCACGGGAGACGCCAAAAGCTCGGTCTTGTCGCAGACGGCTATGCCCGTTCTCGTATCTCCGTAATCTACCGACAGGATTATCATAAAACACCTCTTAAAAAATCAGCCGCACCTTTATCGGGTGCGGCAGTTTATATATTTTTTCGCCGCAGCTTGAGTTTAATCGTCCGAACGCGGGCTTGTCGGAAGGATGGAATCGATAATGCTGCTGACCGCCTCGCTGACCCCGCTGACGACCTCGCTCACCGACCCTCCGCCGCACTCCGTACACTCGGCGGGCATTGCGGACTTCTTATAATATCCCTTTGCGGTCTCCTTGCATGAGGGCGAGGCAAGAAGTCCGGTCTTTTTGCAGTAGTCCTTTTCCTCGACCTTGCCGCTCTTGGGGAACTCCTTGACGGACAGGTTTGCGTGGATACGGTCGAGCAGCTCGATATAGATTCGTCCGGAGGCACTGTATCTGAACGGAATGACCTTGGGCTTATCGTAGCCGAGCCAGACCGCGCAGACATAATAGGGCGTACCGCCGGCTATCCAGCTGTCCTTGCTGTCACTCGTGGTACCGGTCTTACTCATCAGCTCAAACTTGCCGAGGTTCTTGTTGGTGCGGAAATCCCTTGCCGGAACGGTCTTGAGCAGCTCGCGCATGACCTCCGCGGTATCCTCGCTGAGAACTCTTTCCGGCTCGGACTTCGTTTCGAGCAGAACCTCCGTACCCGTGGCGTTGGTGACTTTATAATAGCAATAGGGCGCATAGTAATAGCCGTTGTTGCCGAACACGGCATATGCCGCCGCCATTTCGACGGTCGTGACGCCGTTTGTCAGAGAGCCAGTGGCAAGAGGCGCGATGCTGGCATCGGCGGAATCGTCGAGAGTTGTCAGATGGAAGGTCTTTTTCATAAAGCTGTATGCTTCGTTGATACCGAGCATCTCGGTAATTATTCTGACGGGCACGGTGTTGAGCGACTTCTCTATAGCATACTGGACGGTGACATTTGTCTTTGTGCCGTTCGTGCCGTCCGAGTTCTGCGGCCAGAGCTTGCCGCCCTGATAAATGGAATAATTGAGGATCATGCTCGACCAGTTGATATAATCCTTCTCAAGTGCGAAGGAGTATGTCGAGAGAGGCTTTATGGACGAGCCGGGCTGCCTCGGGGACTCGGACGCTCTGTTGAGGCAGAGATTGCCGTTCTTTTCACCCGCCTGTCCGACAATGCCGACTATCCTGCCCTCGTAGTCCATAACCGTCGCTGCGGACTGAGCCGCCGGATGCTCGGCGGAATCCGTCTCCTTATCGAAGGCGATCCTGTTTGAATAAACGGTATTGAGTATCTCCTGAACCTCGAGATTCGCGGCGGAATATATCTTGAGACCGCCGTAATTTATCTTCTCCATCGCCTGACGGTAGGTGTAGCCGTATTTGCTCATCAGATCCTTGCAGACGGTCTTGATGACATAATCCACGTAGAAATCCTGATATTCTTTTTCAGTATTATTGTCCTCGGTAGTGGTCTTTGTCTTGCCCGCCTTCGGGACATAGCCCTCGCTGTTTGTGAACACGAGCTTATAATTGACCGCTTCCTCGTACTCCTCCTTGGTTATCGCCTTTTCCTCAAGCATATATGCGAGGCAGAGCTCCTGTCGCTTCTTGTTCGCCTCGGGGTTGAGCAGCGGGTTATATGTTGTCGGAGCCTTTGTTATGACCGCGAGAGTCGCGCACTCGGCGAGATTCAGCTCGCCGACATCCTTGCCGAAATATGTCTCGCTCGCAGTCTGGACACCGTAGCATCCGTTGCCGAGATAGAGGGTGTTGAGATAAGCTTCGAGAATGGTATCCTTGCTGTAATGCTGCTCAAGGTTAAGAGCACGCTCTATCTCCTTGAACTTTCTGACAACCGTGACCTCCTTGTCGTTGGTCAGATTCTTGACGAGCTGCTGGGTTATCGTCGAGCCGCCGCCGGAGGAGAGTCCGGTAGCCGCGCCGAAAGTGCGCAGCCAGTCAACGCCGTGATGCTTCTCAAAGCGCTTGTCCTCAAGGCAGACGAAGGCATTTTTCAGATTCTTCGGCATCTGGTCGAAATCGACCCATATTCTGTTCTCCTCACCGTGGAGCTGAGCCATTTCAACGAGCTCATTGTTGCTGTCATAGGCGTAGACGAACGAGGTCTGGTTCTGATTCGCCTTGTAGTCGTCGAGGTTTATCGCTATCTCGCCGTGAGCAAAGGACACGATATTGAAGAAAACATACCCTCCGATTATCGACGCGGTGAGCATACCGACGACGAGCACGCAGAGAATAACCAGCAAAACTATTCTGCCGGTCTTTTTATTCGGCTTTTCATTCTTCTTTTTGGAAGATTTCTTGGCTGTTCCCATCTTTTTCGATGCGTTTCCGGAGCTTTTTGCCATCCGTGCGCCTCCTTCACATTACAATCCGATTGAAAATTATAGCATACTTTTTGCAAAAAGTTTAGCTCAAATCCAAATATCAACACTATTTTGTAAAATCAAAACAATACCGGTGCATCATATTGTATCCTTCGGCGTATAAAATGCCCGAAAACGGCAATAATTACCGACGAAAGCGAAAAAAGCCTGCGGAAAGGAAAACAAAAAGATGAAATATATCATAAAAAGCATTGCCGTTGTCCTCGCCTTCTGCGCTGCGGCGTTTCTGACCGTCTCAACCGTAATCGAAGCCGCCGCGCCGAACGGGAGCGAAAAATACATCTTGCGCGACTACGAGGGCAGGATAGCAGTGTTCGTGTACGGTGAAGACGAGCCGCAGGAGGTATTTGACATTTTCACCTCCTCCCTGCCCCGCGACGAAGCCGAGCGCGTCTGCGAGGGAATAACGGTCGAGGGCGACGAAGCACTTCAAAAGCTGATAGAGGATTTCACCGGATAGCAAAAGCGGCTGTTACCGTCGCGCAGGCACAGAGCCGCACGGTAAACAGCCGCAATTTATTCCGTTTTCGGCGCTTATTCACCCTCGCTCTTATCGAACATATCATTAAGCTGAGCGCAAACGGCGGACATTCTTCCTATACGCTCACGAAGAATCGTCTCCGCCTTCTTCTGCGCCTCGGCAACTATTGCGTTCGCCTGCTCCTGCGCTTCGCAAACGGTCTTCTGCGCCTGATTGCGTGCAGCGGTAACTATCGCATCCGACTGACCGCGAGCCGACTCATTGCTCACTTCAAGCAGGCTCTTCTGCGCGTCAAGGTCGGATATCTCCTTTTCGAGCGATCTCTTTCTGCTCTCTGCCGCGTTGAGCTCGTCAACCATATATCTGCCCTGCTCGTCTCTGAGCCTTTCGAGGCGTTTTATATGCTTTGCGAAAGCCACGCAGTTGTTGTAAAGACTGCGGTTCTGCGCTCTGAGCGCCTCTATCTCCTCATTTGACGCCGCTTCGCCCGCGGGAGCCTCGGCGCGTTTTTCAAGCTCCGAGCCCCAGGCGTAAATCTTGTTATATTCCTCCTGCAGCATTGAGATATACGCATCCGTTGCCGCAATATCATATCCTTTTTCAACAATGGGGAAATTCATCTTTCCTTCCACTTCTGTCATCCCTTCCCAAAAATCAACTGTTTCTCTTTGCTATATCAACAAGGTTTTTGTAGCTTATCGCCATCGACTCACGCGGATCGATATCGCAGGTGTCCTGCTCGATAACGATATATCCGACGCCCGAAGCCCTGCACGCACGGTAGCACTCATCGAGATTGAGATTGCCCGTGCCTATCTCGGCAAAGTCGGGCTTGTTCTCGCTGTCTATCCTGTAATCCTTAAAGTGGCAGACCTTCATCCTGCCGCTCAGGCGTTTTATGAAATCGGCGGGATCTCCGCCGCCGTACTGAACCCAATATGTGTCCATGATAAATCCGAACAGCTCGGGGTCGGTGTCGTCGATAAGCATATCTATAACGCGCCTGCCGTTATATCTCTTGAACTCAAAGGCGTGGTTATGATATGCAAAATGCATCCCCATATCACGAAGCCTCTTTGCAAGCTCGCCCGTGAGCCTTATGAACTCGCGCACACCCTCTTCGCTGCCGCTGTACTCCCCGGGCATACAGCCGACTCCGAGCGTGTCGCAGTGAATCATCTTATGCTCCCTGACGACTGATTCGGTATCGCTGAGCATGCGGTCGAACGGAGTGTGAGTGACGCAGACATCCATATTGTACTTATCGACAAGATACGCTACCTTCTGCGGCTCAATAGGTCCGATGGCGGAAATCTGAACAGTATTGATGCCGATAGAATCGAGATAGGCAAAGGTCTTTTCGGCATCTTCATAATTCTGTATGTAATCCCGCAGAGTATAGAGCTGCGCACCGAGCTTGATATCCGACACAAAATCACCCTGTTCCGGCTTTATCTACAGATTATTATATTATAGCCGTTCCGAAGTTTCAAGTGAATTTACAAAAAAAGCCCGGACTTGCAAGCTCCGACAAACCGAGAATATAGATATTCTATGGGAGGCGGTGCTGTGTTCGGTTGGTTTTTGCAGTTATTTTCGGGCGGATTTCTCTTTTTCATCCTGCATCTGAGCCAGCCGGGCTCATTTGCCCCGCCGCTGAGTGCCACTCGGGAGCGCGAGGCTCTCGCAAAGATGCACGCGGGCGACAAATCGGCACGCAGCGAGCTGATCGAGCACAATCTTCGGCTCGTGGCGCACATAGTCAAGAAATACTATGCCGCATATTCCGAGCAGGAGGATCTTATTTCCATAGGCACGGTAGGGCTGATAAAGGCTATAGACTCGTTCAAGCCGGACAAAGGCACGCGCCTTGCGACATATGCCGCGAAATGCGTCGAAAACGAGATACTGATGCACTTTCGCTCGATGAAAAAGAGTGCGCACGACATCTCGCTCGAGGATCCTATCGACAGCGACAGCGAGGGAAACCCGCTCACGCTCATGGATATTATCTGCACGCCCGACTGCATCGCAGACGACCTTGATCTGAAGATAAAGAGCGAAAAGCTGCGCGGGCTTGTCATCGGAATATCCGACCCACGCGAAAGGGCGATAATCGTCATGCGCTACGGGCTCGACGGCAGCGAGCCGCTGACCCAGCGCGAGATAGCGTCGATGATGGGCATCTCCCGCTCCTATGTCAGCAGGATAGAAAAGCGGGCGCTCGAAAGACTCGAAAAAGGAATGAAGCAGCCGTGAGAACCGTCCCGCAGCTGCACTTTTTATTTTATAAGGTCGTTCTCCTTGATGTATTTCACAGTCTCATCGACGGTGGTGAAGGCAAGGGCGACCGAGGTATCGGCGGCTCCGTAATATATGGCTATCCTTCCGGTCTCGGCATCTGCGAGCGCGGCGCACGGGAACACGACATTGGGCACATCGCCGACGCACTCGTAGAGCTCATGGGGAGCCAAAAGGAAGCTGTCTGCACGGTGGAGCACCTTCCACGGCTCGTCCCTGTCGAGAATAGCGGCACCCATGCTGTAGGTAAAGCCGTTGCAGCTCGTGAGCACGCCGTGATAGAACATAAGCCAGCCCTCGTCCGTCTCGATGGGGGTCGGTCCCGCTCCGACCTTTGTCGCCTCCCAGTTTTCGACCGGACTCATGACAAAGCGGTGCCTGCCCCAATAGGTGAGATCCTTCGACCGGCTGATGAATATGTCGCCGTAAGGAGTGTGTCCCCTGTCGCACGGACGGATGAGCAGAAGATACTCGCCGTTGACCTTGCGCGGGAAAAGAACGCCGTTTCTGGCGACGGGATAGCAGGCATCCTCAAGCTGAGTCCAGCTTTTGAAATCCTCGGTATAGGCTATGCCGATAGTTGTTCCGTGAGGGGTGAGGTTGACCCACGAGAGATAGTATTTTCCGTCGAGCTCGCACAGGCGCGGATCGTAGCCGTCAAAGATATATTTATCCTCGAGATCCCAATTTATCGCGTCCTTACTGAAGCCGACAACAAGCTTCTGAGCTCGCGAGCGGATATCCGCCCTGAAAACTCCGGCAAAGCCCGAGCCGTAAGGCACGACAGCGGAGTTGAAGATGCTGTTCGCCATATGCAGATTGTCGCGGGTGATAACGGGATTGCCGCTAAAACGCCACACGGGATATTCAAATCCTGCGGGCTTATCCTCCCACGGGATATAAGGTATGTTCATTCCGATTATTTTTGCCATATTCTGCTCTCCTTCCGTTTTTCAGATTTTAGCATAGAGAGAGGGAAAAAGTAAAGAGAGAGAGCATATTTTTTGACAGTTTATTTTTCTTAAGCTTGCTGCGCAGGGCGTTCGGAAAAAATATAAAAAATCTCTTGACACATGATACTTATTAGGATATAATACTATCAGAGACAGAGTTTTATTTGGAGGTCGGTCGATACGGTAAAGAGAAATACTATACAGCGTGCGCTGGTATTGGAGGCAGTCCGCAAGCTCCACTGCCATCCCACGGCAGACGAGATATATACAGAGGTTGCCCGCGAGCATCCGACGGTCAGCCGCGGGACGGTATACAGAAATCTTAATCAGCTCTCGGAGAGCGGAGAAATCGGCAGCATAGAAATTCCGGGCTGCGCAAGCCACTACGACCACCGACCGGAGAGCCATTACCACGCAAGGTGCTTGCAATGCGGCAGGGTTCTCGATGTGGATATGGATATCATTCCGAACCTTGTAAAGGACATAAGAAACACCGACGGCTTTGAGTTCAGCGGATATGACCTTGTTTTCAAGGGCATATGTGCCGGCTGCAAGGTGAAAGCCGCCGAAGGCGCAAAGGAGCGTCAATCGTAGAGAGGACTACGGTTCTCTCCTTCGGAAAGTGCGCATACGGGCGCAAAATCCCGTAAATATATAAACAAAGGAGACACAAGGATGAGAAGCATTACCAAACTCGATCTGCAATATGCACATCGCTTTTACGGCTTTAAGGGCGAGGCGCAGTATCTGCACGGACACACCGGCATTCTTACCATTGAAGTAGAGGGTTCGGTCAACATGGGCGTCAACATGGTATTCCCCTGCAATGAGATCCAGAAGATTGCATGGGATGTTCTAAAGAACTTTGACCACGCGCTGATTCTCAGAGAAGACGATCCTCTGCTGCCCGCAGTGCTTGATGTTTATGAGAAGCAGGGCATCAAGGACGGACATCCGAACAACAGCATGAAGGGTCCCGCCTTCAAGACGGAGCTGGCAACCGCGTATCCCGACTGTCGCCTTGTGGTGACGAAAGAGACAATGACCGTTGAGGGCATGATCAAGATTGTCTACGACCTGCTGAAGGACAAGCTGAACATAGTGAAATTGACCTTCTCGAGCGGCGTTAACATGGCATCCGAATGCTATGAGCCGCATTTGGAAGTGGATCGCTGCCCCCTGTGCGGCATCGCGCTGGACGAGAACGGCGTGTGCCCGAAATGCGGATACAGAAAGGGATAAAAGTCCCGCTTTTGCACAGTATGCCAACAGAGTAGCTCCCGAAAAGCGCAATCGACAAAAAGCGGTTGCGCTTTTCGCTTTTCAGCAATTACAGTCCTCTTGATAATTTGAAGTAGACGGAGAAAAAGCCCGCAATCTCAAGGATTACGAGCTTTTTTCTTTAACTGGTCCGAGTGGCGAGACTTGAACTCACGGCCTCTTGACCCCCAGTCAAGCGCGCTACCAACTGCGCCACACCCGGATATATGTTATATTTTAGGTTGTTTTCTGTTTATTGGCTTTCTGCTGTTTTTCCGCGCGCTTCCCTCAGAAACATAGTCGCATTGCTCGCTTGGAGCGCTTCGCACTGCTCCTTGTTTCTTCACCTCGGAGTAATGCCTTCATCCG
>CAVDWM010000030.1:0-24493 GCA_963612725.1 Faecalibacterium prausnitzii
AAGAAGTGAAGCGCGCGGTCAGTGCGGTTTTTGACAGCGGCGAAATGGCAACTGACGCCGAGATTCTATATTTTTATGCACCTGCGCTGGTAAGCAGCGCGTGGCACGAGTCACAGACCTATATCTGCACAATAGGCGGGCACCGCTTCTTCGGGGAGGCAGGGGAATGAGCATGACAAACAGAGATATTATAAAGGCACTTAATCGTATAGCAATTTATGGAGGGTCATATGCTTGCCAGGGCTGCGGTTACGAGCACAACTGCAGAAGCTGTGGCTGCAGAGTTATTCGCGCTGCTGCAGAGCGGTTGGAAGAGTATGCAAAAACTGGACTGACCCCGGATGTTTGTGCCGGATACAGGAAGTTCGAGGATGAATGTGTTGAAAAAGGCGTCCCATTTTACAGAATTCTCGAGCTTATGAACGCAGAGACAGAAGGACGCATTAAGGTAATTGAACAAGCACCCGAAATAAAGAAAGAAGAGGTCTAACGATGGCATTAAAATTTGCAATCCAGACGGCGCTTGAATTTGTCGCTGTCATACTTATCATCTATGGCTTTTGCCGCGAGGACAAGCTGATAGAGCTTGAAGACAGGATAAAGGCAAGAATCAGAGAGCGGGCAGACCATAACAGAAAAGGAGACAAATCATGATTACAAACATCGAAGTAACGAAGCTTTTGCAGCACCCCGACAACCCGAGAAAGAATATCGGTGATGTCACGGAGTTGGCGGAGTCTATCAAGGCGCGTGGCATCCTGCAGAACCTGACGGTCGTTCCGGCCGAAAACGGCTTGTACACCGTTATCATCGGACACAGACGACTCGCGGCCGCGAAGCAGGCGGGATTGACGGAGGTGCCCTGCGCCGTGGTCGATATGGACTACAAAACGCAGCTGTCCACGATGCTGCTTGAAAATATGCAGCGATCTGACCTGACGGTCTATGAGCAGGCACAGGGCATGCAGATGATGTTTGACCTCGGCGTGCCGGTTGCCGAGATTGTCGCAAAGACCGGATTTGCCGAAACGACCGTGCGCAAACGCCTGAAGATAGCGACTTTACCGACAGAGCAGATGCAGCAGGCGGTGGAACGCGGCGGAACGCTTGAGGACTATGTCCAGATAGCGGATATAAAAGATGAAAAAGAGCGCTGCGAACTGCTGAAAACGGTCGGAACACGCGATTTTAAGTTTAGTCTTACTTGCGCGAAAAGGCGACAGGTTGAAGCCGAGAAATTGCCGCTTGTCAAAGCCGAGCTAAAGGCAATCGGCGCAAAAGCCGTAAAAGGTCAAATCTACAGCTCCGCCTACGAGTGGGTCAAACAGTGTGAGATACAAGACTGGAAAGAGGGAACCTTTAAAAAGCCCAAAAACAAAGAAGAGCTTTTTTGGGAAAAATCATACGGCACGGTGTACCTTATGCGGAAGAAAGCCAAAGCACCAAAAAAGAAAGAAGAAAAATCGGAATGCGAACAGCGCATAGACAGTGCCAACCGGGAGCTCAAGCGATTGACAAAAACGGCATATGAGTGCCGCGTAAACTTTGTCAGGAACTTTACCGCCGTCGAAAAACACAAAGAAACAATCATCAAGTGGCTTGTACAGTTCGCGGGTCGCACGATAACGGGCTATTATTTATACAACAAAAAATATATCAATTCCGAGATTGGAAGCGATGAAAAGTATTCTGTGGATGTACCTAAATGGCGGCAGTTTATCGCCGAGGACAAGCGTGCGCCGATAGTTGTTGCGTATGCGCTTGCCGGAGACGACGAGACCGACGGCTACTATAACACCGGGTGGTATGCGTCAAACAAATCCAAACAGGCACCGCAGCACAAGGAAAACCAAAGCCTTGACAAAATTTATGAGTTTCTTTGCGAGCTGGGTTATGAGATGTCCGAGACGGAGCTTCAGCTCCGGAGCGGCGAGCATGAATTGCTGAAGGGAGAATGAAAATGGATTGCAGCAAGACGATAGATTTTATGAAGGAAAAGTCAAGAATGTGCGAGTCGGTGAAAAACCCCGATGATTGCTTTGGTAAATGTCCGCTGAGCGATTATTGCATGAACACATCATCTGAATCGTTGATGAGAGAGGGGATTGCCGCACTCCAAAAATGGAGCGACGAACATCCTGACAATGCTCAGCAGAGCGCACGGTGGATCGGCGTTGAAGTCAGACTGCCGGAAGACTACCGGAGAGTTTTGATTATTGCGAGCGGAAGACCGGAAAAGGGCGTGTTGCTTGAAAATTCGATTGAGATAGCCGATTTTTGGGCAAAGGGCGACGACTGCGCAGAAAATCGTTGGACTGTTGAGACTTATCCGGATTGGGATGATCCGCAGGTGACTCATTGGATGCCGCTGCCGGAGTCACCGAGTATTGAGTGACGGAGGCGCTGCAAATGACCGCTAAGCTGACTCTGACATTGGAAGAAATAATCAAGGCGACCGAACTCTGCGGAGCTGGCGCACCCGGATCTTGTCCGGAATGTCCCTGTTTTGACCCGAGCGGAGATTTTGAGTGCATCGAATATCTTATGTCACAGGCTGCGGCTGCGCTTAAAAAATATTCATGCGACGGCAGAGATAGCCTGAACAAGTAAACAGGCCAGACCCCCACGCCGGGGAAAAAGGTGAGGCGTCCGTAAGGGCGCTTCAAGGGCTTGTATGCTGTCTTATCAAACCGACCACGGAGGGAAAGAAAAAGATGCGTTCCAAAATCAGAGAGACGAAATTTTATTGCAAGGACTTCCTTGAGATATATTTATACCCCGTGGCGGAACAGCCGCATACCAGGACGAAGGGCAGGGGGAAGAAATACAGAGAATCGAGCGAGACGCAGAAGCTTTTGAACGCAAAGTATGCGGAGCGTAAGCTCGTTCAGCTGCTGCATGCGAACTTCACTGACCGCGATCTCGCGATAGGTCTTGATTATTCCGACGACACGAGACCCAAAACGCCGGAGGATGCACAGAGAAATTTTCAAAATTTCCTGCGCAGAGTCAAAAGGCTATATAAAAAAGCGGGAGCGGGCGAAGTGAAATACATATCCGTCATAGAGTTCGGCGAAAAGAGCGGGAATGTGCATCATCATATCGTAATGAGCGGCGGAGTTGACAGAGACGAGATAGAAAAGGCGTGGGGGCTCGGCAGAGCCAACACGAAACGGTTGCAATTTCTTGAAATCGGCATAGCCGACATGGGAAAATACATAATCAAAGACCCAATTATGCATAAGCGTTGGACAAGGTCGAAAAATCTTGTGGATCCCCAGCCGCGCAGAAATGATAGCCACATCAGCCGCAAGAAGCTGGACGAGCTTGTGGCAGACTGCGAGCACAGACAGCTTTTCGAGCAGCTTTATCCCGGATATGTCGTGGCGGAGGTTATTCCGACATACTGCGAGTGGGACAGTTGCTATCACATGGAAATAAGGATGTTCCGTAGCGACAGTGACTACATCCTCTATGGCGGGCGGAAAAACAGGAGAAGGAGAGCGGTCTGATGGCAAACACTGCTTCAGGTGCGCTTGCTGTCTGTCCGTTTTACCTATCCGACGACAAGCGGACGATAACCTGTGAGGGATTGACGGAAGAAGGAAAGGTTCTCCTCATCTTCAAGGACACGCAACAGCGGAAGGAGTGGCAGCGGAACAACTGCTATCTTTACCGCTGCGATTGCCCGTTGAAAAAAGTGCTCAACAGCAAATATGAGTGATAAAACCCGGCGGGGGACATCCTCTGCCGGGCAGTTTTATTGCCTCTTTCGGAGGGGAGAAAAACGAAATGCAAATTGATAAAATTGTAAGTAGAAAGGAGGCTTCCGAGCGTGGACTGGGATGTCATCAAGCAGGAATACATATCGACAAACATAAGCCAGCGCGAGCTCGCGGAAAAGCACGGTGTGTCGGTTTCGTCGCTTGGGAAGAGGTGCGCATCGGAGGGGTGGAGCGGGCTGAGGAAAAAATTCAGAAAAAAAGTTGAAAAGAAAACAATGGAGAAAATCAGCCGAAAAAAAGCCTGTGAACTGGCGAAAATCGGAGACTGTGCGGATAAACTGGTGCGCCTTATAGATGAATCTTTAAACGATACGGCTTCGGTCAGGCAGACTATAGTCAAAATCGTGCCGGGCGAAGACGATGAGGACGAGGCAGAAGTCGAGGAATATTGCCTGCAAAAACTCGACACGAAATATCTGCGGCAAATGACAGCCGCGATGAAGGACTTAATGGAGATTCTGCGCGATGTTTACGGCAAGCCGAACACCGTGGAGCGGACAAACATGCAGAATGCTCAGGCGCGGCTTGAAATCGAAAAAGCAAAAGCGGCAGCAGGAATGCCGACGGACTACGGTGAATACGGCATAATCGAGATACCGGCAGTACTTGAGGAGGCTGCAGAAGAATGAAAATCTGGGAACCGCAGGAAAAACAGAGGAAATTTATGGAGCGTCCGGAATATGAAGTGCTGTACGGCGGCGCAGCGGGCGGCGGGAAGAGCGACGCGCTGTTGATTGAAGCCCTGCGGCAGGTGCATATCCCGTATTACCGCGGACTGATACTGCGAAAAACATATCCGCAGCTGTCTGAACTCGTAGAACGGTCTGAAATGCTTTATCCGCGGGCGATACGCGGCGCAAAATACAACGAGAGCAAACACCGATGGAGCTTTCCGAGCGGGTCGATGATCTATTTCGGCTCGATGCAATACACGAAGGACAGGCTTAAATACCAGGGCAAACACTATGATTTCATAGCTTTTGACGAGCTTACGCATTTCACATGGGACGAATACAGCTATATGTTCTCGCGAAACCGCCCGGGAGGACCCGGCACGAGGGTTTATATGCGGGCGACGACCAACCCCGGAGGCATCGGACATGGCTGGGTAAAGTCTCGATTTGTCACTGCGGCGCCGCCAATGACACCGATAACGGAAAAGTTCAATGTGGTGACGCCGGAAGGGAAAATAATAGAGGGCAGCAGGAAGCGGATTTTTGTCCCGGCGACGGTCTTTGACAACCAGGAGCTTTTACACAATGACCCTGAATACATCATGAAGCTTGCCGCCATGCCGGAGGCGGAGAGAAAAGCACTGCTGTACGGCGACTGGGACAGCTTCTCGGGGCAGGTGTTCACGGAGTGGCGCAACGATCCCGAGCATTACAAAGACCAACGGTGGACGCATGTCGTTGAGCCGTTTAAAATCCCTGAATACTGGCAGATTTACAGAGGCTTTGACTTCGGCTACACGAAGCCGTATTCCGTGGGCTGGTATGCGGTGGACACGCACGGCAAGATATACCGCATAGCGGAACTGTACGGATGCACGGGTACGCCGAACGAGGGAGTGCGGCAAAACCCGGTCACGATTGCGGCGGAGATTCGGCGCATCGAAAACGAGGACAGAAATCTCAAGGGAAAGAACATCATCGGCATAGCAGACCCGTCAATTTTTGACGAGAGCCGCGGCGAGAGCGTAGCGCGAATGATGGAAAAATCCCCGAACTTCATAGTATTCTCCCCCGGTGACAACACGAGAATCGCCGGAAAGATGCAGTATCATTACCGCCTGGCGTTTGATTCGGAGGGCAACCCGAAGTTTCAAGTGTTTTCAACATGCCGGCACTTTATCCGCACTATTCCGGACATCGTCTATGACGAGAAATACGTTGAGGATATCGACACATCGCAGGAGGATCACATCTATGACGAATGCCGATATGTGCTGATGGAGAACCCGATAAGTCCGGAGCCCCGCAAAGCCCCGGCAAAAGTGCCGGATGATCCGTTGGAACTCAGAGAAAAGCCGGACAAATACAGCTTTTACAGACTATAGGAGGCAGAACAATGGCAAATAGCAGAAACCCGATAGAAGATATCAAGCGCCGCAGGGCGGAAATGCGCGACCAACAGCCGCAGGAGCAGACTGCAAGAAACCCGGAGCGGGATATTGCCGCACGAACGGAGGCATTGCGGCAAGAGCTTGGAAATCCCGTGCAAGAGGGTAGACAGGCAGAAACAGTGAATGAGAATGACACTGATGCTGTGAAGTATGAACCCGAGAGCGGGTCAGAGCAGGGTCCAATCACGCAGGAGTCAATCGCCCTGGCGGAGGAAACCTTGCGAAAATACAAAGACGGCAAGGCGAATCTCGAGAACAGGATAATCGAAAATGAGCAATGGTGGAAGCTCCGGCACTGGGAGACAATCAGGAAAGAACAGGCGAAGGGCGCGAACAAAGAACCCGAGCCTACTTCGGCATGGCTGTTCAATTCCCTGGCAAATAAGCACGCAGACGCGATGGATAACTATCCGTCGGCATCTGTGCTGCCGAGAGAGCAGAGCGACAACGCCGCCGCAGAACAGCTTTCGGAGATCCTGCCCGTTATCATCGAGCAGAACGGTTACAAAAAAACATACTCCGCGAAATGGTGGTATAAGCTCAAGCAGGGAACATCCTGCGAGGGCGTATTCTGGAATCCGCAGAAGTACAACGGCTTGGGTGATATCGAGATAAAGAAAATCGACCTGCTGAATCTCTTCTGGGAGCCAGGCATAGAGAACATACAGGACAGCCGGAACATTTTCCATGTGTGCCTGCGCGACAATGATTTGCTCACGCAGGAATATCCGCAGCTGAAAGGCAAGCTCGGCGGCAAGACGATAGAAACAAGCCAATACATCTATGACGACAACATAGACACATCGGAAAAGAGCGTCGTGGTGGACTGGTACTATAAGAGACCGGCGGGCAGCAGAACCGTGCTGCATTACTGCAAATTCTGCAACGGCGAAGTGCTCTTTGCATCGGAAAACGATCCTCAGTATGCCGAGAGCGGGTTTTATAATCACGGCAAATATCCGTTTGTCTGCGATACGCTCTTCCCGGAGGAAGGCTCACTTGTGGGCTTTGGATATCTCGACGTGATGAAAGATCCGCAAATGCAGATAGACAAATACGACCAGGCATTTATGCAGTCGGCCATTGCCGCGTCGCGCCGCCGCTTTTTTATCAATTCCGCGAGCGGGAAAGTGAACGAAGAAGAATTTCTTGATGTCTCAAGACCGTTTGTGCGTGTAGACGGCAGACTCGGCGAAGACAGCATCAAAGAGATTACTATGACGCCGCTCAACGATATCTATGTTGTCCTGCGCACGAACAAGATAGACGAACTAAAGGAGACGAGCGGAAACCGCGATTTTTCACAGGGCAGCACCACGAGCGGAGTTACCGCCGCTTCGGCGATTGCGGCGCTGCAGGAAGCGGGCAGCAAGTTGTCGAGAGATATGCTCCAGACCTCATACGACAGCTATGAAGAAGTGCTCTATCTGTGCATCGAGCTTATAAGGCAGTTCTACGACGCACCGCGCAGCTTCCGCATAACGGGGAAAAGCGGCAAGCAGGAGTTTGTTAGTTATGACAACAGTGCTATACAGCCCGAGGGCGAGCGCACAGAGTTTGGCATTGATATGAGCGGGCGAATGCCGATATTTGATATCAAAGTCAGGGCACAGCGCAACAATCCGTTCTCGAGGCTCTCTCACAATGAGTTGGCACTGCAGTTCTATAACAGCGGCTTTTTCAACCCGGAAATGACGGATCAGGCGTTAGCTTGCATCAATATGATGGACTTTGAGGGCAAGGACGCTGTGGCGCGTAAGATTTCGCAGAACGGCACGCTGTATGAACAGATCCAAACCCTGCAGCAGCAGCTTATGCAGATGGCACAGATAGTTGACTCGCAAAACGGAACGACGATAGGCAGTCAGATGGCGGCGTCGTTTTCGGGCGGAGTTCCTATGGCGAGCGTAGGCTCCGGCGGCGGTGAGCCCAGGAGCAACTCACTCGGCGAGACACGAGCCGACGAACATGCGACGACCGAGAATGCGAGAGAAAGGGCGGCAACAGCTGCGGAACCGAGGTAAGGTTATGACAAAAATAAAAGTTCGCCGAGCGGGCAGAGAAATGGAGATTAACATTGCCGGGCATTCGGAATATGCGCCGAGCGGGCAGGATATAGTCTGTGCCGGCATTTCGGCACTCGGTCAGACCGCCGCCATGATGTTCGCCGAGATGGAATCTGCGGGAGAGCTCGAAGTCTTTACCACAGAGAAAAGCGCCGGAAAGCTTTTGCTGGCAATTAAGGCATATAAGCATACGAAAGCAAAGGCGGCGGGAATATATAATTTCTTCTGCACGGGCGCAAGGCTTATCGCAGGCAACTACCCGACAAATGTGAAATTTATAGTCGCCGACGATATTTCATCGGAGACGGGGAGAAAAACGAAAATTAACCCGCTATAATATAATCACAAAGACACTTCGGAAAGACGATGGAGGTTAATTTTTATGTTCACAGACACAACAAAGGTCTTTTCGCTCACGCTGTTCGGCGAGGGCGGAGGAGACGGAGCGGGCGCATCGGCGGCAACGGCTGCCACAGCTTCCGACGCCGGGGAGCAGACACGGGCGAATGAAACGCAGGACGCCGCTGCACAGCCGGAAAGCGAGATCAATGTAACGGCATCGACGGTCGAAAATCAGGACGCGGAGTTTGAAAAGCTGATAAAAGGCGATTACAAGGACGCGTTCAGCCGACGAGTCCAGAACATTATCAACGGCAGATTCAAGGAAACGCGCACGCTTCAGGAGCAGCTGCAGAAGAGTACGCCGGTCTTTGAGATCCTCGCGCAGAAGTACGGGATAAAAGCGGACGACATTGACGGCATAGTCAGAGCTTTGGAAAATGATGATGAATCATACAGAGAAGAGGCTATGGAAAAGGGTATAACGGTCGAACAGCTCAAGGAGATGAAGAAGCTCGAACGCGAGGTTGAACAGCTCAGACGGAGCGAATCCCGTCGCGACGAGCAGGACAGAATCAACCGAGACATAACCAACTGGAAGAACCAGGCGGAAAGTCTCAAGGAGATCTATCCGAATTTCAATCTTGACACGGAGATAGAAGATCCCCAGTTCTTCAGCCTGCTCAGAAACAATGTCGACGTCAGAACGGCTTATGAAGTTGTCCACCGAGATGAAATACTCGGCGGTGCGATGCAGTATGCGGCGCAGACTGCGGCCAAGAGAGTCGCAGATTCTGTTGCGGCAAACAGCAAACGTCCGGTTGAAAACGGGGTAACTTCGCAGGGCGCAGTCAATTCCCAGACGGATGTCAACAAAATGACAAAGGCTCAGCGCGACGAAATTGAGCGCCGAGTCGCAAGGGGAGAAAGAATTACCTTCTGATCTCCTTGCACGACGAAAGAGGAGAAAAGGAAATGAAGAAAAATAAGGAGATAATCAATCATGTCATTTTTGACCTGCAGCTGTTTGCGACGGTCATAAATGCCACCACTTCGGCGACGAGCGGAAACAACCTGTCCGCCGAGATGAAGACCTATTACGAGAAGAGACTTCTGGATAATGCAGAGCCGAAGCTCGTACACAATCAGTTCGGAGACAAGTATCCCATCCCCAAGGGCTCCGGCAAGACTATCGAAATGCGTAAATATTCGCCGCTTGCAAAAGCCACCACGGCACTGACGGAAGGTGTCACTCCGGACGGACAGGCACTCAACGTGAGCTCAATCACCGCGATCGTCAAGCAGTACGGCGGCTGGATTCAGCTTTCGGACATGCTCGACCTGACGGCTATCGACAACAATGTTCTGCAGGCAACAAAGCTGCTCGGCTCCCAGGCAGGACGCACGCTTGACACCGTTATCCGCGAAGAGCTTGCCGCCGGCACGAGCGTTATTTACGCGCCCAAGATCGCAAGCGGTACAGAAACAGCAGTAACGAGCAGAGCAAATCTCGACGCAACAGCAAAAATCAATGTTGACCTCATATTCCGCGCAGCGGCTCAGCTGGAGAGCATGAATGCAGACCCGATCGGAGACTCGTTTGTGGGCATAATCCACCCGTATGTAGCATATGACCTTATGCGCTGCGAGGAATGGATTGACGTACATAAGTACGCCAAGCCCGACGATATCTATAACGGCGAGATCGGCAAGATAGGCAATGTCAGGTTTGTCAAATCTACCGAGGCTAAGATATGGACAGGCACAGGCTGTCCGTCCGGTCTGGCGGTTTTCGCCACGATTATACTCGGCGCTCATGCTTACGGTCTGACGGAGATCGAAGGCGGCGGTCTGCAGCATATCGTAAAGCAGCTCGGCTATGGCGATGATCCGCTCAATCAGCGTTCGTCCTGCGGCTGGAAGGCGACCGAGGTTGCCAAGCGTCTGGTTGAGGAGTACATGGTTCGTATCGAGTCCTGCTCCGCGTATTCGGCTACCGCTAAGGCTAACTGATAAAAGCTCAGAGGGCGTTTTGCTCTCTGAGCCCGAAAGGATGATATTCATGGCAAAGACAAAAACAGCAGAAGATGTCGTAATTCCCGAGGAGACTGTAATCCCCGAAGAGGCTGCTGCGCCCGAGGAGCAGAAAGAGCCGACGGAGAAAATCAAACTCTTTAAGGACGACAGCACCTACAAAGATGATCTGTTTGTTTCGGT
Source organism: Faecalibacterium prausnitzii (assembly GCA_963612725.1). Lineage (GTDB taxonomy): Bacteria > Bacillota > Clostridia > Oscillospirales > Acutalibacteraceae > CAG-177. The sequence continues at coordinate 10,533 of CAVDWM010000030.1, forward strand.
CAACGGTAGGAATTTTCAGATTCAGCGCGGCGTAGAAGTTGAAGTACCCGCCTGTGTCGCGGAGGTTATCCGCAATTCCGACAGGCAGAAACAGCTGGCGGAGCAGCGCCTTGAGAAGCTGGCCGAGCAGTTCATCAAAGAAAACTAAAAACACACCAAGGGGGCGCAGCTTTGCGCCCTCTTTTACTTTCAGCAGGAGGTTGTTATGAAAATATGCGAAGCGATAAGACAGACCGATGAACTCAAGCCCAATCAGTATTCGGACGAACAGAAGATAAGGTGGCTTTCCGAGCTCGACGGGAAGATAGTAAAAGAGCTGATAGATGTGAAGAGCGGGGAGAAATCAACGGCGTTTGAAGGCTATAATGAAGACACAGACACGAACACAGAGCTGCTCGTGCCGGAGCCTTACAGCAACCTATATGTTTTTTGGCTGATGTCAAAAATCGACTTTTTCAACGCAGAATACGACCGATACAACAATTCGGCAATGGCTTTCAACGAGGCATACGAGGGCTACTGGGGATATTACAGCAGAACGCACGCGGCTCCGGCCGGCGGAATATTTGCGAGGTGAACCGATGAGACTGCCGATTCTTAACACAGTCAGCAAAAACAGGGAAATGATGAGCACGTTCGGGGGATATCACCATGACCTTGTTATAAGTGACAATGAATTTTACGACGAAGAGAATCTTTCGTCAGACAGCTATCCTGCCCTGACGCCGAGAGAGCAGCGGAAAAAAATTCGCGATTTCACACGCCTTGACGGCTTTTGCGTGAACAACGGTCTGTGCTGGGTGGACAATGGCAAAGTGTTCTACAACGGCGATCAGGTCAGCGGCGATGTCGAGAAAAGCCGCAAACAAATGCTGAGCATGGGTGCGTATGTCCTCATCTGGCCGGACAAAAAATATATCAACACCGAGAAAGTGAGCGAGGGCGTAGGCAGTTTGGAAAAATCGTTTACGACAACCGCGGCGGTGTCATTTACGCTGACGCGAGTAACCGGAGATGATTATAACCCGACAGTCTCGGCCACGGCGCCGGAAGAGCCGACAAACGGCGACAGCTGGCTTGATACTTCCTCAAAGCCGCATACTCTCAAGATATATGCCGCTGCAACAAAGATGTGGAATGCGGTGGCGACGACATTCGTCAAAATCTCTTCGGCCGGAATAGGCGAAGGATTCTCGGAATATGACGGAGTGACTATAAGCGGCTGCAAGGACGAACAGTTCAACACAAACATGATACTCTATGCGGTCAGCAAGGATTACATAGTCGTGACCGGCTTCATAGATGAAGTATCGAGTCAGCAGGAAGCGGTAACGGTAAAAAGAACCGTGCCGGATATGGACTTCGTGACCGAAAGCGAAAACCGCATCTGGGGATGTTCTTCCGATAAGCATGAGATATATTGCTGCAAAATAGGCGATCCATTTAACTGGAATTGTTTTCTCGGGTTGGCGAGCGACAGTTACGCCGTGACAGTCGGAACGCACGGTAAGTTTACTGGCGCGTTTACGATGCGGGGATATATCCTGTTTTTCAAGGAAGACTGCGTCCACAAGGTCTACGGCTCGAAGCCCTCAAATTTTCAGGTTACGAACGAATCTATAAGGGGCGTCCAAAACGGCAGTGAACGAAGCCTCGCGCTGTGCAACGAAACACTATACTACAAGAGCCGCAACGGTATATGCGCCTATGACGGCGGAACCCCGGTCAATGTTTCCGAGGCGTTCGGTGCAAACGCATATAGAAATGCCGTAGCGGGAGCAATCGACAACAAATATTATGTGTCGATGTCGGACGAGAACGGCAAATACAGCCTGTTCACATACGATGAGCGCACAAAAATATGGCATAAGGAGAGCGGGCTGAAAATCGATGCTTTCGCGCCGCTGGACGGGGAATTGTATTTCACGGTTGGAAACAGCCTGTGGACGATGCACGGCACGACGCGATACAGCGTAACAGATCAGACATATGACGAAAAGCCGGTTGAATGGATGGCCGAAAGCGGACCTATTGGAGTGACAAGCCCCGATAATAAATATATTTCGAAGCTGCAGTTTCGCCTGAGCGTCGAACGCGGGGCGCAGTTCCGGGTGCAGATCCAGTATGACTCTATGGACGATTACGAGGAAGTGCTGCACATCGATGCTGTAAACAATCGCACAATCACTATTCCGATTATAGTCAGGCGTTGCGACCACATGAGAATCCGAATGCGGGGCAATGGCAAGTTTATTTTGTACAGCATTGCAAAGGTAACTGAACAGGGGAGTGAAATCTGATGCCGACGCTAAATCTGAATCTGCCGACGAATCTTGGCGGAGATCAGAAAACTCAGAGCTATCTCTATCAACTCAACGAACAGCTGCGGTATATCCTTAACAATCTTGACGGAGACAATTTTTCGCCGACATACCTAAAAACGGTGGAGCAGACGCGGGCAATGGCCGAGATAGCGAGCGACGCCGTGAATCAACTCGAAGCGGGCAGAAAGATTGATTATAACGAGCTCAACGATAAAATTATCGCGCAGGCGGAAGAGATAAATCAAACATTTCACACCGAGATAGAGCAGAACAATGACAACATAATGACAACGGTGCGCGAAGAGCTTAGCGCGAAGGCGTCAATCGCAGAGCTCAATGCAACGCTCGAGTCCTATGTTACACAGACTTCGAGAGAAATTCAGCTGAATTTCGACCAGAATTATCTCTATACAACAGAGGTTGACGGCAGGCTTGAAGAGTTCCAGGAGCTTATAAGAACATATTTCCGCTTCACGGCGGAGGGAATGGAACTCGGCAAGGCGGACAGTCCGTTCAAGTCCATGCTGACAAATGAAAAATTAAGCTTCACGCAGAACGGCACGGAGATAGCCTATATCTCCAACCGTTGCCTTTATGTTACGGATGTCGAGGTTCTTAACCGACTGAGGATAGGCAACTGGGAGTTCACGCCCAGGAGTAATGGCAATCTTAGCTTTATATGGAGGGAATAAACAATGGCAATAACAACTATCAAAACATATCCGAAGAATATCACCGTAGGCGTCAGTAAAATAAATGGTCTCGGTAATATTCTTGTTGAAGTCGAGGATGCGAATGACGGAAAGTCATACACCCATAAGATGTATTTCGCCTGCGGCGATTACAGCTACGAGAGCGGGTATTTTTCAACAAACAATGCAGTTATGACGGCATATGAGTTCCCACTCGAATGGGCTAATGCCATAACGAACGGAAGCAGCAGAACAGGTACGCTGAAGATTGAAGCATACAAGAAGTTCGGAGTGATCCCGACGACGCTCGTTGAGACGAACACGAAGACCGTCACTTTTTCGGTTCCGGACAATGTGAAACCCACAATGCCAGAGTTGACAATAGAGCGCATCGATGGCAGCGTTCCGACCGAATGGGGAATATATGTGCAGGACTATTCGAAATGCAAGATTACTGCTGCTGCGCAGGGGGCGTACAGCTCAACGATAAAGAACTATCGGTTTGCCGTGAACGGTGCAGTTCTGTCAAATCAGACCGGCGGAGTTTATACCTACACTTGCTATCTGTCAGGCAATCTGAACTTTACGGTCACGGCGACAGACAGCAGAGGCAGGACGGTTAGCCAGACGGCGAGCATATCGGTTGAAAAGTACGACAGCCCGATGATAAATGAGGTAACATGCTTCAGATGCACGCAGGACGGCACGGAAAACGACAAGGGAACATATGCGGCGGGAAAGGTGAACTACAGCTTCTCGGCGTTGTCAGGCAAGAATACAGCGGTTTGCAAAGCAAGCTACAAAACAGATACGATGGATGTATGGTCTGATGAGACGACGATGAGCAATGATGTGCAGACAATCCTCTTTGACGGTCTCAGCGAGAATGTCTCGTATAAGATAAAATTCAAAGTTACCGATAGCCTTGCTTCCGCAGAATATGTTTATGAGCTTTCTACGAGCTTCGTGCTGATGGACTTCCTGCGCGGCGGCAAAGGAATAGCTTTCGGCAAGGTTGCGGAACTCGCCAATACGATGGACGTCAACATGCTGCTGCTTCTCAGAAAGGGACTGCAGGCAGGAGAACAAACTTTTCCGCTGAAAGACACAGGCTGGCAGGAGTTGGAGCTTGCGGACGAAATAACTCCGGGCGCGAATGGACTGACACCCAAAGGCCGCAGACTCGGAAACTCGGTCAACATCGTTGGAGATGTGCAGGGGATAACGGCGGGCGGGAAAACCATATGCACGCTGCCGGAGGATCTGCGTCCGCAGAGCAGGATATTTACAATCTGTGCGGCGAACGATACCAACCTTGTCCGATGGTCGGTATTCCCGGGCGGGAGTGTGGTGCTTGACTGGTGCTTCAATCTTGAAGCGAAAGCCTATAAATACAATCTGACTTCATATACGCTGAACATAAATTATCTGATCTGAGGAGGCAAAAGCAAATGGCATACACGACAAAAGACCTTGAAAAGCAGAAAAAGCAGCAGGGCATATCAAAGGACAAACTGTCATACGCTGTGGCGCAGGGCGGAAATGCGGCGGCGCTCGCCGGTGGAATGGCAAAGCAGGGAATAAACGCCGCGAAGCAGGTCGGATACGGTATAGGCACGATAAAAACGCTGCTCAACAAGCCGAAGGACTACGAGGAATCCGACGAGGTTAAGCAGGCGCAAGAGGATCTGAAGAACCATTACAACTCAAAGCCCGGGGACTATCAGAGCAATTATGCGGATCAGATACAGGGGCTTCTGAAGGACTACGAAAATACCAAAGATTTTCAGTATGATTTCAATGCCGATCCGCTCTATCAGCAGTATAAGGATCAGTACATTCAGCAGGGCAAGATGGCGATGCAGGACACTATGGGGAACGCAGCGGCGCTCACCGGAGGGTACGGCAGTTCTTATGCTTCGACCGCGGGAAACCAGGCATACCAGGCAAATCTTAATGAGCTGAACAATGTTATTCCGGAGCTGTATGACCGGGCATACAACAAATACCGCGACGATAAAAGCGACAAATTGCAGCATATGCAGGTGCTGCAAAATCTCGACGACGCGGATTATAAAAAATATCAGGACACGCTGAGCGACTATTATAACACTCTCAATTACCTGCAGAGCCAGTCCCAGTATCTCTCGGAGAGTGATTACAACAAGTACCTCAATCAGCTTGCACAGTGGCAGTATGAGCTTGAATATTATACAGGACGCGCAGACGCCGCGCAGCAGCAGTCAAACTGGCAGAGCGAGCAGAACCGCCAGTATATGCAGGACGCCATAAGCCAGCGCAACTGGCAGAATCAGTTTGATTATCAGAAGGAGCAGGATGCTCTTGCACAGAGCAACTGGCAGCAGCAGTTCGATTACGGCAAGGAGCAGGATGCCCTTGCACAGAGCAACTGGCAACAGCAGTTTGACTACGGCAAACAGCAGGATGCTCTCGCACAGAGTAACTGGCAACAGCAGTTTGACTACGGTAAACAGCAGGATGCTCTCAGTCAGAGTAACTGGCAGAAACAGTTTGACTACGGAAAGCAGCAGGATTCGAGGGACTACGCTCTCAAGCTTAAACAGTTTGAGCATGACAAATATATGGACTCACTCAAGGCACAGAGCTATTCAACCTCTTCATCGTCTTCGTCAGGCGGGAGCGGGTCGAGCGGTTCTTCGACCGGGAGCAGCGGGAAACAGACCGCGACAACTAAAAAACAAAATCTTAACGGCGTTGCGAAAGCAAGCATTTTCATAGGAAAACAGCCTACGGAAGAAGAATATAATCCAGCAAAACACGGAATGATGTCATACGACGATTATATCCGAAAGCAGATAGCTATGGACAGATCTTTGAGCGACGAAGATGTTCACGCGATTGCGGTATATTACGGACTTCAATTCTAAAGGAGCATATCATGGAGAGCATTAACAACAGAATAGCAAGAGTTAATCAAGAATACGGGAAGCCGGAAACAATTGATGAAAGAATAAAGCGTGTAAACAGAGAATATGAGATTGAAATGAGCGAGGATGAAGTTAACGACTGGTTTTCTTCATCTCGCTCGGCGTTGAACACCGCCAATGACCGAATGAACCGGCATAATTATAACGACTGGAGAAAGGACAACGGAAGTTCAGCAAAAAGAATAAACGACAGCATTAATAATTCTTACAAGGTGAGAATGTATCTCAATAGTCAAAAGGAAAGACTGGGAGAAGAAAAGTATAATGCTTTTATGTCTGATTATAAAAAATATACAAGTGCTTTGCGAGAAATGTCTAAGAGCTTGGAGGATGAATCAAACTATTACTCAAACTTTAGCAATCCGGATGTTCTCAGCAGTGCAACTGATACGGACATAAAAGCTCGCCTTGAAGAAGTTGATAAGGATTTTACGAAGGAAAGACTTAAAACATGGGGCAGCAAAATAGTAAATAATCTGGCTGCAGGTGTAGCTCTCCGCACCGGAGATCTTGAGGAGTATGAAAATCGCAGGAAAAAAGCTAAAGAGTCAACGACAGATTTCAATGCACGAAAAGAAGAAAAGGCAGCCCTTGAAAACGAACTATACAACAGGGATATATCCGAAAAACTCAGTCAGTTCGATGAAGCGACGCTCAAAGAAATACAATCTATTCCCGAACTCAAGGACAGAATAAAGCTTGAAGAGTCGGTCGGCACGAGCGGAAACAACAAGAATGTCTATGAATATAATCAGAGACTCAAGGAAATAGAGGATAAGATCCGTGCAAAGGGAATAAATCCCGATGAGCTGGAGAACTATTATGCGTATGAATATAACCGCCGCAAGAATGAGCAGGTACAAGATGCGGTTCGTGACTTCAGTGCAGACCATCAGGTGATTGCCAGCGCACTGAGTGTGCCGGTGAATTTAACAAGCAGCGGAGCGGGATATCTTGACGCTGCCGCCCAGCAGGTCGGAAGAAAGCTTACCGGCAGTTATGCGCCGGTAGACTATAACAGAGATGCCGGAATAGCAAGTCAGCTGAGCGATACGGCACGCGGTGCGGTTATGGATGAGCATGACTGGAAGCTTGGCGACTGGGATGCCTTTGACTTCTTATACGGAACAGGAATGTCCGCGCTCGATTCGGCTACGGCTGCAGCCGCAGGCAATCTTGTCGGCGGAGCACTTGCGAATACCGGGGCGGGAATAAAAGCAGCGGGGAAAGTCGCCGAAGCTGTCGGCGGCGGAATACTCGGTCTTTCTGCTGCGAACTCGACAATGCGTGATATAAAGGCTCGCGGCGGCAACGACGACCAGGCGATTGTCGGCGGAGCTGTTTCCGGCATATTTGAAGGTCTTTTCGAGAAGGTCTCGATAGGTAATTTCAACAAGCTCAAAGAGGTTGACCCGAGAAGTATGCGCGATGTCGCGATGAACATACTCAAATCAACCGGGGTAAACTTTTCGGAAGAAGCCGCGACGGAAATAGCAAACATAGCTTATGATACCATAGCAAACGGCGATATTTCCAATTATAAGCTCATGATAGCAGCATATGAGAAACAGGGATTAAGCGAGGCGGAAGCAAAGAAAAAGGTTGCCGGAGATCTCGCACTGCAAGTTGTTGAAGCGGGAGCGGGCGGAGCACTTATGGGCGCCGGCTTTGGTGTAGTGGGTTCCGGGCTCGGATACCTCAACCACAGAAAACAGGGTACGAATATCACCGGAAAGACAGTTGCCGGTTTTGCAGGCGGAGAGCAGACGCAGATTGCGCAGCGGCTTGAAAGCCTCGGCGAGAACACGCAGGACGCTGTCAGATTGTCCGCTGTGGTGCAGAAACAGGCTGAGGGTGATAAACTTACCCGCGCAGAAAAACGGCTTTTACGGGGCTCTGAGAATGCTCAGAACGTGGCCGCTGAGATAAGAGAAAATGCCTCTGATGATACGAGACATTCTATTAAGTACGACGCAGAAAGTAAACCTTTTGTTGAGATTGACAGAAATATACTCGACGGCGTTGATGAAAAGGACTGGGTTCGTACTGTTAGAAACAACCTGCGAGAAAAATTCCCGGACGGCGTAACTGTCGGTAACAATGAGATAAAAATAAACCAGCAAAGCCGAAGAGAGCTTACATATTCTGAATATATGGCGCGGTTAAAGAAACGAGATTCAAGAACATATGAAGATAAGCTAAGAGCAACAGATAATGCTGACGAAATAGTAAAAGCCTCCCGCGACTATGTCAACGAGGGGCTTGCACATGAACGTTCGGACAATATCTCTGATTTTGCAAGAGGAAATGTCAATCTGCGCATCGATGGCAGGGACTATAATGCAGAAGTGGTTGTCGGAACTAAGAAAAACGGCGATATGTTACTTTATGATGTGCTGAATCTGAAACCGACGAGCATAAATGAAAAAATGTCGATTGCAGGTTATCAGACAGGCAATCAAAAGGAAAGTCGTCCGACAGGCACTGCAATCGACAGCAACAATATATCACAGAAAAAAAGTTATGTCAACCCTGTTTCCGCAAATATTGACGGACAGAGCGTAACAATCAACGGCATAGACCGTATCGAAAAGGACGGGAATCGGGCGCAGATGTATGTCAGAACGCAGGACGGCGGCAGCGTTGCGCTGAGCGATGTGCGGTTTGACAGCCGCGAGACCGAAGCTCTGTACAATGTCGCACAGGGCTTTGACAGCACCGACACGGCACGGGCTTTTATTTCAGGATATAAGCAGGGCGATTCGGCAAGCGAATATATGAATGCGTTTCTTGACTTCCGCCGCGCCGGTCAGCTCGGGCAGGACTTTGACAGCGTTTTGCAGTCGAATGCAAATAAATACGCAGGGCTTGAAGAAAGTCAGCTCAGGCAGGCGTATTATGCCGGAGTTAATGAGAAAAATAATGCGCCGAAGCATTACAGCGCGAAAGAGGAAAAGAGGGCGGAAAAGAAAGGTGGACTGCTGAGAAACTATACGAAAAAGCTCAACTCGGAGCAGGCGGGTTCGGTATATGTCCTTGAGGCTCTTGCGAAAAAATACGGCTTCGTCGTTGAAGTGAGCGACACGCTTGCAGACGGAATGGCAAACGGTGAATACGATCCCAAGACCGGCAGAATAAAAATCGCGCTCGACGCGGAGGAAAACGCATATCTCAGAACTGCCGGACATGAACTGTATCATTATATCGAGGACTGGAACTCAACGGCCGCAGGCGAGCTGCGCGAATATGTCATAGGCAAGCTCAAAGAAAGCGAAAACTATGACTATGATGGCAGAGTGAAAGAGCTGCAGAAGCTTTACGAAGGTTTCGGAAAAGCGGACATAGAGGCGGAAATCGTTGCCGAGAGCATGTTCGATGTGTTTGACGAAAAAACCATCAGAGAGCTTGTCAATGAGAACAGACCTCTTGCCGTGAAAATCCAGAGCTGGATAAGGGGCTTCCTCGAAAGCATAGAAAAAGCCCTGACTGCTCTCGGACTGAAAAGCCCGGAGGTCAGAGCACTTGAGGGTGATACGGAGGCGCTGGAAAAAATCAGCAACATGTTCAAATCAGCTCTTGAGGGCGCAAAGGAAAATAAGAGCGAAAAAGCCTCGAAATCGGATGATGCGAAATACAGCATAAATCCGGAGTTCGCACGCCGTTATGACGAGTGGAACAAAAAGGAAACCGGAGGATACTTCTTCCTTGGCACAACTTCAGAGCCATTGCAAAGCATCGGGATAAATCCGGCTAAAATATACTGGGATAAGGAAAAAATAAAGAAGATAAAGCGAGATCACCCGACAATGACCGATAATATAATAAAGCAAATTCCTAATCTGCTTGAAAATCCGGTTATGGTGACTCAGTCCTTAACAGTAACCAACCGCGTTGTTATTTTCGGCGAATTGTACGACGAAAACGGGCATCCCGTTGTGGCGGCTCTGGAACTCAAACCTAACGGAAGAGTTGAAAACTTTGTAAAGGTTGCGAGTGCGTATTCTAAGGACTCCTTACAGAATTTCATGAGACAGAGCGATATACTCTATATCGATCCCAATAAAAAAAGAACCGATACTTGGTTACAGGCCTTAAGGCTCCAATTGCCGGTGGGGGTAACCAAGTATGGCTCTATTGATATGGTAACATATGTTGAGAAAGATGTCAACGGTAAAATCAGTTTTAGTGATAAAAAATCTGAAAAAACCGCTATGCAGATTGCTTTTGAAAAAGCTCAACAAAATGCTACCAGTAAAAGTATATCCGAAAAAGTTAAAGATGATACTAAGTTTTCGCTTAAGAGCACTGAGAATGAGGATGCTTCAAAGAATCTCGATAAGGCAGCGCTCGAGGGCGCAAAGGAAAATAAGAGCGAAAGGAGTGAAAAAAGCTATTCTCTTAAAAATGAGACGGAAGAAAAAACATGGTATGACTATTCCGTATCTTTTGAGCAGCAGATAGAAGACTTTGAAAAAGGAAAACTGCCTAAGCGCGATACCTTGATAGTATGCCCCACTCCCGAAAAAATGCAGAATGTCGGCTTTAATCCGTTGCCGATGACCTACGCCACAGGACACCTGAAAACAGTATTGCAGGGAGGCAAGGCGGATCATGATTTCGGAAAGGCGGTGCTCAAGCAAATACCGGAAGCAATCAAAAATCCCGTTGCGGTTATTGCCTCAAAAAGTCACAGTGACACAAGTACGGTCGCGATACTTGATATGCAATACGACGGAAAATCAATCGTATGTGCGGTTGTTATTGATGGCTACGGACGGCAAAATAATAAAATGATAGACAGTAACGCGATAACAAGTATACACACACGACAGAATGCAGTGACGGGTCTTTTGAATGACGCCATTGAAGACGAGAGCGCCGGAAATGTCGCAGTGTACTACATAGACGCAAAAAAAGCCACCGGCTTACTCCAGAAGGCTGGGCTACAATTGCCCAGGTTCCTGTTTCGCACCGATGGCTACATACACAGTATACGCGATTCCGATTCAAGTGTCAAGCCAAAAATTGAAAATGTAACAAAGAGCCAGCAGTTTAAGCGTTGGTTTGGTGACTGGGAGAAGAAGCCAAATACTGCGAGCAAGATTGTCAACGAGGACGGAACACCGAGGATAATTTATCATCAAACTGCGGCTGAGTTCAATGTGTTCAGCAATGCAAATCCGCTTGCAGGACGCAACGACAGTGAAACGCCGAACGGATTTTTTGCAAAGGACAATGATGCGGATATCGGGGTTGGCGGAAACAAACAGATGGCATTGTACGGTGATATGAAAAAACCGCTCCACTTCAAGGATCGTGCAGAAGCGAATGCGTGGTACTCGGAGCACATAGACGGGTATAAGGGACTCACAGAAAAGCTTAACAAACTCGACGAAGAATACCAGTCGAAATACGATGCTCAAGAGACGGTCAATGACGAATACTATGAGCAGAACTATGAATCTTATGTTGCCGATGATGCGGAAGTCACTCAAAAAATCCTTGAAAATGAGGATAAGCTCGACGATATTCTTGAACAATGGAAAGAGACTACCAACACTATACGAGGAGAGCTTCGGGAGCTGCTGGACAGTTATTTTATAGAAAATGACAGCGGCTACGACGGAATAATTCTCGATTTTGACGGCAGACGAAAAGGTGAAAATGTCAAGAGCTATATCTTCTTCAAAAATACTCAGCTTAAATCTGCAACAGACAATGTCGGTCTTTTTGACAGAAGAAATCCTGATATTCGTTATTCTCTCAAGAGCACTTCTGCAATAGAGGAGCAGAGCAAGAGGCTCATGCAGGAGAACAAAGCTCTGCGCGAATACAAGCGGGAGCTTGAGTGGCGTCTCGGAAGGAACAGAAAAGAGCTTGATGAGCGGGCGATACGCAGGCTTTCAAAAAAAGTGCTCAAGGAATACGGCAGCAGGTATAATTCCGAAACGCTGACGCAAAACCTCAAGAATATCTTTGAAGCACTGGCCAATATGGACGACGGCGTGACTTATGGTGAAGTTATTGCGAGAACTGCTGAGGTTGCCAAGGCTGTGCTTGAGGAGAGCGCAGTGCTGAACACAGATATGTCCGAACAGTACAGTGCGCTGCGTGAATATGCGAAGGGCACGAAAATAAAACTCAGCGAACAGCAGAAAAAAGAGATTGCCTACTACTACGGAAGCTATGAGAACTTCAGAAGGCAGAACTTCGGAAAGATAAGGCTTTCCGAGGAAGGCAGTACGCTTGATTCGCTTTGGGGCGAGATGTCCGAGCTTTGGCCGGAGTTCTTTGAGCCTGACACGCACGAGCTTGAGCAGGTGCAGACGCTCGTAAATGCACTTGACACCATAAAACCGTTCTATGAAAATCCGTTCTACGACGGTTCTTTCGGCATGGATATAGACACAGCGAGCTATGATCTCGCGATGCGTCTGTACGAGGAGTATTACGACATTCCGGAGCTCAAGACGCTGCGACAGAAGATTGAAAAGGAATACCGCGACAGATACGACAAACGCATTGAAAAAATCAAAGAGCAGGAAGCCGCTAAGCGTAATAAGCTTTCGGAGGAACTCATAAAGCAAAAGGCGCTCTATGAACAGCGCACATTCGAGGATCGCCGCGAATGGCTGCGTAGAGACTCTATAGCAAAGAGCAAGCGGAGTATTGAGAGAACCGCGAAGACCCTTAACAGGTTTTTACAGAATCCGAACAAGACTCAGCACGTGCCGGAGGCTCTGCGTTCGGCTCTCGGAGAGTTCCTGGTATCTCTCGATGTCTACGGGAACAGTCAATCAAAGGACGCATATGAGTGGAGAGCCTCAATGTCCGAATTGCAGAGAGAACTTGCAGAAACGCAGAGAACCGACGATTTTGAAGCGAAAGAGTTCTTGCTTGATCTTGATCCCGATTTGTTGCCGATGATGACAACGCTGATTGACGTGTATAAGGGCAGTTCCATAAAGGATATGGATGCGCAGGGGCTTGCCGAGCTTGAAACTGTTATGCAGCAGATAAAGGGCGGAATAACGAGAGCAAACGAATTGCTTGCAAACAGCCGCTACAAAACAGTTCAGGCAATCGCCGACGCGAGCGTGCGCGAATTGGACAAGCAAAAGAGTTTTGACAAACGAATCAAGATAGGCGACAAAGCATTTAATGCAAATATGCTTAACTCGCTCAGCTTTTTTTACCGACTCGGCGATGCGGCGAATACAGTGTATCAGTCTCTACGTGATGGACAGAATCAATATATCAATATGCAGAACGAGGCGAAAACATTCAGAGAGGATACGGTCAGTACGAAAAAAATCGACGAATGGGAACACTCAAAACAGACATTCAAAGTTGAGGGCGGAGAACTGACATTGACAGTCGCACAGGTGATGGAGCTGTATAACCTCTCCAAGCGAGCACAGGCGCGGGACCATCTTCTGCTCGGCGGAATCCGTCCTTTGGACACTTCAAGACAGGAGACAAAGGCGCGAATCAAGGACCAGTTCGGCAAGGGCGAAGAAACATATGCAAAGGCCGTGCAGGTGACAGTGGAAGACCTTGGAAAGATAATCGACTCTCTGACACCGAGGCAGAAGCAGGTCGCAGAGAAAATGCAGGGCTTCTTGAGCGGAAATGCTGCTGATTGGGGCAACAAAGCGTCAATGACACTGTACGGCTACAGGAAGTTCACCGAAGAGCATTACTGGCCGATACAGGTCAACAAAAACTCCGTGCGGACGACGAACGCCGAGGACGGAACTGTGCAAACGCAAACTAGGTTCTTCTTCAAATTTTGTGTAAACGCACTTCGATGGTTTAAGAATCAAAATTGTAACGGGGCGTGTGGGTCGAAAAAACGGCTTACGCGTCCTAATTGCATATTAGCGGAAATATCGGGGCATGTCAAGGGCGGCTGCGTAAGCAGCCGTTCATTTTACCCTTGATATGAACCGGGATTTCTGCTATTCGGGCAGTCT
>CAVDWM010000031.1:0-23138 GCA_963612725.1 Faecalibacterium prausnitzii
CTTGCATGTGTTAGGCACGCCGCCAGCGTTCATCCTGAGCCAGGATCAAACTCTCTAAAATTTGTATCATATCCGCTTAAGCGGCTACAATCAATTTCAGAGCTTGTTCTGCTCTTCTTTACCAAGAAACTTTCGTTTCCCGGAATTACTTTTTTGCGTCTCTAGGACGCGAATCTCAGGGTTCCTTGTTTCTTTCGTTGTTTAATTTTCAAGGTACTCGGCACTTTTCTTTTCGTCCGGCTCGCGCTCCCGCGCCGACCCGTCCCTCAAGTGCTCGACTATATTACCACTCCCAGCCACTTTTGTCAACACCTTTTTCCAACTTTTTTCCCCTTTTCTTCAACTTCTTTTACACTTATCCGGGCGTTCAGTGACCATAAGAACCGTCATATATACATTAATAATGGCCGACGGTAATCCCGATTCTCCCGCCCTTGACAAATTCCCGAGATTTGGTATAATTTGAGGTGTTGTACCCGACAGGGGCAACACTGCAAAGACTGTGAAGGAAATAAGATCTGTTTGCGCGAGCCCAAGAGAGCCGCGTTTGCTGAGAGCGGTGCCGCGATACAGATGTATAGCTCATTCCGGAGTCGGTCGCCTAAAAGTCCTCGGATGCATAGGGCGATCCGTTTGGCAGCGTTACATGCCGGGTCTTTTAGGAGACCTCTGAGGGCGTTTTCGCCGAATTAGGGTGGTACCGTGTGAAGCTTCACACCCCTATGCTTTTGCGTAGGGGTGTTTTATTTTGGGAGGTTATCAAAATGAGAGAAGGCTGCAAAAAGTACATACCGTTCAAGCCTGTCGAGCTTGAGTCGCGCACATGGCCGTGCAATAAAATCGAGTGTGCACCGACATGGTGCAGCGTCGATCTCAGAGACGGCAATCAGGCTCTTATTGACCCGATGAACCTGCCGGAAAAGCTTGAAATGTTCAAGACGCTCTGCACTATGGGCATAAAGGAGATCGAGGTAGGCTTCCCGTCGGCGAGTGAGACGGAATATGAGATCCTCCGTGCGCTAATAGACGGCGGATATATCCCGGACGATGTGAAGATACAGGTGCTCGTGCAGTCTCGTGAGCATCTTATAAGAAAGACTTTTGAGGCGATAAAGGGCGCCAAGAATGTCATATTCCATTTCTATAACTCCACCTCCGCTTTGCAGAGAAAAGTCGTATTCCACACGGACAAGCAAGGCGTTACGGATATTGCCGTAAATGCGGCGAGACTTATAAAGCAGCTCGGTGACGAGGCACGTGCCGACGGTACAAACATTATATATGAATATTCGCCCGAGAGCTTCATGGGCACGGAAACCGACTTTGCCGCAGAAATCTGTACGGCGGTCATGGACGCGCTCGGCGCGGACGGGGACAACAAGATTATACTCAACCTTCCCTCGACGGTCGAGAGCAGCACGCCGAATCTCTTTGCGGATCAGATAGAATATTTCTGCCGCCGTCTCCCCCACCGCGAGCACGCAATAATCAGTCTGCACCCGCACAACGACCGCGGAACTGCTGTCGCAGCGGCGGAGCTCGGTATGCTCGCGGGAGCCGAAAGAATCGAAGGCACGCTCTTCGGAAACGGCGAGCGGACGGGAAATGTCGATCTCATAACCCTTGCGCTCAATCTCTATACCCAGGGTATAGACCCGAAGCTTGACCTGCACGACATAAATGCGATAAAAGATATATACGAACGCACGACGCACATGCATGTTGAGCCGCGTCATCCATATGCGGGCGAGCTTGTTTTCACCGCGTTTTCGGGCTCGCATCAGGACGCGATAAACAAGGGCGAGCAGTATATGAAAAATCAGGGCGGCGACTATTGGGAGGTTCCGTATCTTCCGATAGATCCGTCCGACCTCGGGCGCGAATACGAGCCGATAATCCGCATCAACAGCCAGTCCGGCAAGGGCGGCGCGGCGTTTGTCATGGCGAACACCTTCGGTTACAATCTGCCCAAGGCCATGCATCCCGAATTCGGGCGCGCCGTCAAGCACTACTGTGACGAGACCGCCAGAGAGATAAGCGCGGACGAGGTTATGGAGCTGTTCAGGCGCGAATATATCGACATTCACGGTCCGTATTCGCTCATCAGCCACAAATTCTACGAGGAAAACGAAGTAAACGACACCTCGCCGAAGGTCAGATTTGAGGGTGTGCTCCGCCACGACGGTGACGGAGACAGAAAAATCGTCGGCAAAGGTAACGGTCCCATCGACGCATTTTTCAACGCGCTCGCGACGGTCGGCGTGACGGGCTACAGCTTCGTTGATTACTCCGAGCACGCCATATCGATAGGCTCGGACGCAAAGGCTGTCTCCTACATTCATCTCACCTCGCCCGCCGGCAAGCAGCTGTTCGGCGTCGGCATTTCGCACAATATCAACTACGCCTCGATACGCGGCATACTCTGCGCAATAAACAGATCTCTCGAAAAGTAAGGATAAGGACATGGAACTGAAAAATTTTCACACTCACACGACATACTGCGACGGAAAGAACACCGCAGAGGAGATGATTCTCGCCGCAATAAACCAGGGCTTCACGGCGCTCGGATTCTCCGGTCACTCACACACATCGATTGACCCGTCATACTGTATGACAACAGATAATACGCGCAGATATATAGATGAGCTTAGAATCCTGCGCGAAAAATACGCGGACAAGATTAGGATATATATCGGTCTTGAGGCCGATCTTTACACAGACGAAACCGACCTGTCGGAGTTTGACTACACCGTCGGTTCGGTTCACTATGTGAAGGCGGGAGAGGCTTATGTCCCCGTTGACGAGTCACCCGCGCAGCACCAAATCGACTATGTAAACAAATATTTCGGCGGTTCGTTTATAAGCTTTTCGCAGTCATATTATGAAAATGTCGCGAAGCTCGGAGAAAAAATAAATCCGTCATTTATCGGGCATTTTGATCTTGTGACCAAGTTCAACGAGAACGACTGCCTGCTTTCGACGAAGGACCCGCGATATATCGAGGCGTGGCAGGCTGCCGCAGACGAGCTGCTGAAGCTCAAGGTGCCGTTTGAGATAAACACCGGAGCTATCGCAAGAAACTGCCGCGTGACCCCCTACCCCGCTTTGGACATTGCCGAGTACATCACCGAGCGCGGCGGCGAGTTCATTCTCTCCTCCGACTGCCACGATTCCGATTTTCTCAGCTGCGGATTTGACGAATGTCTCGAGAGATATTCAAGCTGCCGCATAGTTGATTTTGAAGAAAGATTGAAATAAAAAAGCACCGAAGCGAAGCGGCTTCGGGACAAAAAGCAAGATGCAAAAACGGAGCAGGACGGGATAATCCGTCCTGCTCCGTCTGCATAGAACTATATCAAAATATCCTTATGCGTTGCTTTTTCTCTTCTCAAAGCAGGCGCTGCAATAAACAGGCTTGTCCTCGCTGGGCTTGAAGGGAACCTTTGCGACTCCGCCGCAATCATCGCAAACTGCCTCGTACATCGTGCTTGCCTTCTTCGCCTGGCGGCACGCCTTGCAGCGCTGCGGCTCGTTTACAAAGCCTTTCTCAGCATAGAACTCCTGCTCGCCGGCCGTGAAAACGAATTCCTGATGGCAGTCTTTGCAGATGAGAGTCTTGTCTTCGTACATTTGTCTAACCTCACTTGATAGTATAGTCGCCCTTGGACGGAATCGCACCGCCGCCTTTGAACTTCAACGCTCTGCTTTTAAGCTACGCGGGCATTTATCGAAACAGCGCCGGTCGGGTGTATTTGCGATTACCGACGGCTGTCGGAAGCGAGTTTGCGCCTGATGCGCTGAAGAGCGTTGTCAACAGCTTTCGGATTGGTGCCGAGGCGCTCGGCTATTTCTTCATAGCTCAGTTTTTCCGCCCTGAGAGTCAGCACGCCGCGCTCAAAATCAGTAAGCTTTTCGCTGAGCAAATCTTCAAACCTCGCGTCGTCCTCCTGCGCGGAATATATATTCTGCGGGTCGGCGGAGAAATCCTGAACCTCTTCCCCGTCGTCAATGTTCTTCATCATATCCTGCGGGATATTTTTCTGTGCGTTTCTGCTTCTGAGCACCGAGATAATGCGGTTATTGATGCACGCGGCGGCATATGTTCTGAACGCCGCGTTTTTCTTCGGGTCATAGGTATTGACCGCTGTTATAAAGGCTATCATGCCCTCCTGAAAAAGATCGTCCCTATGAATATCGCCGTTATTGTACATTGCCGCCTTTGCGCCGGCGAGCGGCGTTATACGGCTGATAAGCTCCGCCATTGCGGAATCATCGCCCGAGGCAGCCATAGAGCAGAGCTGTTCATCGCTGAATTTGCAGAAATCGCGAGCCATATTCCACTCCTTTGACAAGCATCATTAGGTTTATGATAACAAATTTAAAAATTTTGTCAACAATCTTTCGTGCAAATTCATCATTTTTGGGCGCAAATTTTATGAAAATGTAACTATTTTTTATCTTTTGGTTCTTTTTGTTCACTATTGAGCTGGGACGCACGTCTGATTATCTGCTTGCCGTACTTGTCCCTCAGCCCGTCAACGCGGCTGCCGAGCTGTTCCATGCTGTCGGCGTGAGTCCGGTCAAAATCAAAGGAGAGCTGAAAGCCCTCGTCCTCACCGACAAGGTCGCAGGCGGTCATACCGACAAGGCGGGCAGGCACGCGCAGGGCGTTATTGGAGCAGACGAGCCCTATAGCCGCCGAAAGAAGCTCCTCGGCGATTCTGGTCGGGTTTGAAAGCTTTTTCCGATACTGTGAGGTTTTGAATGTGTTGTCCTTTATATGCACCTGAACCGCACCTGCAAGCATACCCTCGCGGCGCAGCTTCGAGGATATATCATCGGCAAGCTCGGCAAAAATACCGCGCACGCGCAGAGAGTCGGTAATATCCTCAGGCAGAGTCACACTGCGCCCGATGCTTTTTGGCGCGGGCTTGTCGCCGTAACGGCGGACGGGATCGCAGTCGAGTCCGCGGACAGCCTTCAAAAGATAATCTCCGGGCTTACCGAGCAGTTGCCTGACAAGCTCGTCTGACGCTGCGGCGAGGTCGCCGACGGTAAATATGCCGACCGAAAAGAGCTTGTCTCGCGTTGAGCCGCCGACGCCCATAAGCTCCGTCACGGGTCGAGGATAGAGCTTTTCTTTATAGTCGCCGCGATTCGCCGAGAATATGCCGTTCGGCTTGTTGATGTCGCTTGAAAGCTTTGAGAAAAATTTGCAGAAGCTGACGCCGATGGAGACTGTTATCCCGAGTTCATTTTGCATATCAGAGGAGATTCTTTGTGCAATCTCCTCCCCCGAGCCGAAGAGCAGAGAGCTGCCCGTCACATCGAGCCAGCACTCATCGATGCTGAAAGGCTCGACAAGGTCGGTATATCTTAAATATATCCGTCTCGCGAGGGCGGAGAATTCGCGGTATTTATCCATATGCGGCGGTACACAGACGAGCTGAGGGCAGAGCGAACGCGCCTGCCAGACGGTCTGCGCGGTTTTCACGCCCGCCTTTTTGGCGAGCTGATTTTTCGCGAGCACTATTCCGTGCCTGTCGCTTTCGCTGCCGCAGACTGCCATGGGCACCTCGCGCAGCTCCGGTCTGAAGGTACACTCCACGGAGGCGAAAAAATTATCGAGATCGCAATGTAAAATAACTCTGTCTCCCACAGGCGCTCCTCCTTGTCTCGAACATTTGTTCAAATATATTATACCCGCCTTTTTCGCTTTCGTCAAGAGTAATATTTTACATTGAATTTTGCCGAACGCCGCGCAGAGAATAGCAAAAGAGAAGGGTCGGGAAAATATGCGGCAAAATCCAAACGAAAAGATAATCAGGCTGTGGACTGCCGCAGCCGTGCTGACGGCGGCGCTCATATTTCTTTTTATCGCTTCGCATCGCATGAACCGACTCTCACGGATATTCTTTTACCAAGCGGGAAGCGTCGGGATAAATGAATATTGCGGATATTATTCAGTCCGAATGAATATAACAAAACTGTAAAGCAAATCACTTGACAATGTGGATAACTGTGTGGAAACTGTTGAAAACTCGTTGTCTTAGTTCTGATATGAATATATTTTTGTAATTTTCGCGGCTGTTTGTTAACCGTTTATTCACAATTACAATATACTATTCAGTGAATATTCACTTTCATTTAAATCGCTCCGACATACTCGCCGGAATTTCGTCATATAAATTTCACAGCATGATGAAAGGCGAGATAATCGAAATGAAAAAAAGAAGAAAGACAAAAATATACCGCACATTCCGTCTGCCGCCGTTTGCCGGCGGACTGCCCGCGCTCGCAATAACCGTAATTCTCATATCCTCGCTGCTGCTGTTCGGAGTCGGCGGAACGAAGCTCGCGCTGATAAGCGCGGGACTTGCCATGCCCGAGGGCGGGATAGAATACATAAAAGCAAGCTCCCCTTACGCCAAGGACAAAGCAGAAAACACAAGCGAAGCGCAGGCAAGCGCCGCGGTACAGAGCAAAAGTGCGCCGGAATCGGAGGAGAAAGCGAGCGAGACGGAAAAAAGCTTCGACATCACGGCGACACCCTCGGACATCATGGCGGCGATGGCGGAATTTGAATCGGAGCACGGCTCGGATAAGGGCGACGGCAAGATAGTCGAGACGAAATACGGAAAAGCCAACGCGACAAACACATACAAAAACATCTGCGTCAAAAACACGACGCAGACAAAGTCGATAAACATAGAAAAGGTTCTGAGCGAGCCGGTAGACCTAAAGGCCGTTGACAAATCTCAGCCCGCCGTGCTGATTTTCCATACGCACACGACCGAGGGCTATGAGCTGCTCGACCGCGGATTCTACTTAAACAGCTACACCGGACGCGGAGAGGACAAAAGCCGAAACATGGTGCGCGTCGGCGACGAAATCGCAGAGATGCTCGAAAAATCCGGCTACAAAGTGATCCATGACACGGAGATACACGACAGAAAATACACCGGTGCATACGATCACTCGAAAGTCAATGTTGAGGCGTATCTTGAGAAATATCCGTCGATTCAGGTCGTTCTCGACATCCACCGCGATGCGATACATCTGAGCAACGGCGACAAGATAAAGCCGACTGCGGAGATAAACGGCAAAAAGGCGGCGCAGATAATGATAATCACCGGTGCGCAGGAGGGCAAGGTTACGGATTTTCCCGACTGGGAGCAAAATCTGCGCTTTGCGGTCAAATTGCAGCAGACCTGCGAGACGATGTATCCGGGGCTGATGCGTCCCATTCTGTTCTCGCAGCGCAAATATAACATGAACCTGTCGCACTGCAATCTTCTGCTCGAAATGGGCAGCGACGCGAACACGCTTGAAGAAGCAGCATATTCGGGCAGACTGGTTGGAACCGCAATCGCAAAGCTGCTCGATGAATATTCGGCATAAAAAAGGGAATACTTCCCGCAGAACGGCAGGGAGGGATTCCATGAAAAAGCGCAAAAGCAAAGAGGTCGAAACATTCACATCTACAGCGAAAAGGTTCATTATAAGCTGTATGCTCATTCTGAGCCTGACCGGACTTGCGGCGGGGATATCATATGCGGGCAAAAATTCGCGTCACATGGCTATGGGAGACGGGGGCAGCACGGTAGCCCTCGCCCACAGTGAACAAAAGCTCGAGCTCAATATAAACGAAAAGACGGCAGTGACACTTAATTTATCACTGCCGGAAAAATACAGGGATTGTTTATATTTTCTGCCCGCTCCGCTGAGCGGCATTGTATGGCTCATCGGGCTCATACCTTGACAGCAAGCTTCTCCGCCTCGGCACTGTCGGGAGTCACGAAGGCGGTGTTATACACATGATATATAACCTTGCCGGGCTTCGCGCCGACCGGCTTTTTGAGATTCTTCACCCGCGTATAATCAACGGGCACGTTTGACGACTCCCTCGCCCTGCTGTGATAAGCCGCAAGACGCGCTGCCTCTTCAAGCGTCGAGTCGGGTATATCCGTACCCTCGGCGCAGATTATGACATGAGAGCCGGGAATTTTCTGCGTATGGAGCCACATATCGCCCTTTGCGGCGGTCTTCAACGAGAGCCTGTCATTCTGAACATTGTTCCTGCCGACCAAGATTTTAAACCCGTCTGTGGAGCGGTACTCCATCGGAGCACTCGGCTTTTGCAGACCCTTTTTATTTTGGACGCTCTTTCTTTTTATGTATCCGGACGCGGCAAGCTCGGCGCGGATCTCGTTTATCTCACCGAAGCCCGAGGCACGGCTGAGCGCGTCGGAGACGGTATCGATATACTGGAGCTCCGCCTCGCCCTGCTCAATGAGCGTCGCGAGCATCTGCTCCGCCGTCTTTGCCTTGCGGTATTCTTTATAATATTTCTGCGCGTTTGCGCTCGGAGAGAGCGCGGGATCGGCATTTATGCGGCGAGGCTTGTTTTCATTATAGTAATCCGCCACCTCGTAGAACGGCACGCCCTTGCCGAGAGTATGCTGATATGCGGTTATCAGCTCGGCGTTTATTCTCAGTTCGTCCTTGTCGGCGCAGGCGGCAAGCTCCGCACGCTGATTGTTGAGTCTGCGGCTTATTCTCGAGGTCGCATTGCTCAAAAGCTTTTGAAGATCGGACGAGCGTTGGCGCGTGCGGTCTATTCTGTCGCGCTCGCTGTAAAATTCATCGAGAAGCCGAGAAAAGCTGTCATAGCTCTCGGAGGTATACGCCGTGCCGTACTGGCGAATCTCCTCAAAAGAGAAGTCAAACGGCTTACCGGATTCGTCCTTGAGCATGGTCGGCTTGCCCGTATTTAAATCGAGCCTGTTTTTTATGTTCCGAAGTGCAGCGCATACCCGCTCGCGCTGTGCTTCGTCTGCGCAGCCCGTTTGAACATCTCCCCCGCTTTCCTCCGCTATCTCGCGGCATATTAGCGGCGACGCACCCTCGACACAACTGAGCAGCGAGGACGAGAGCATCTTTGATGAAAATGAGAAAACGGTTTCGGCTGTCTTTTCTGCGGTCACTTCGAGCAGACTCAGTTTATTCTGCGCGGGCGGGTCGTGATATTCGCCGCCGGGTAATATCTGCCTTACGGAGGATTGAGTGCAGTCGATACGCTTGACGGCATCGACTATCCGTCCCGACTCCGAAACGAGAATCAGGTTGCTGTGCTTCGCCATAATTTCGGCGTAGAGCGTGAGCGAGACTTTATCGCCGAGCTCGTTTGTGGCAGAAAAATCTATCGCGAGCACGCGGTCAAGCCCGTTTTGGCGCACCTCGGTTATCTGAGCACTCGTCAGATGCTTTCGCATGAGCATACAGAACATCGGCGGCACTGCCGGATTCTCCGGCGCACGGGAGGTCAGGTGGACTCGCGGGCTGTTTGCGGACGCGGAGAGAAAGAGCTTCTTCGCGCCGTTTCTGTCGCGCAGGTGCATAACAAGCTCATCCTTCGAGGGCTGATGCACCTTTTCGACACGGCATCCGACGATATCGCGGCGAAGCTCTTCTGTTAAAAAATGCAATGTAAATCCGTCAAGCGGCATAAGTAAAACTCCAGACTGGTATATCAGATAAAATGGGTCGGAGGCTGCTGGGGCACAATGAAGAAGTTGACCCCTGCGACAGTCTTTTCAAGATATTCGAAAATTGTTTTGACAACCGGATTTTCGGTCTCAAAATGTCCGGCGGCAACAAGAGTGACTCCGCAGGCGGACGCACCCAAAAACTCATGGTGGGCAACATCGCCGGAGACCAGTGCCTCGCAGCCGAACGCGAGCGCATCGGAGAAAAATTCTCCGCCCGCGCCGCCGCACAGAGCGACTCGCTTAATATTTCTGCCGCCGTCGCAATAGCGCACATGGCAGCAGAGCCTCTGTGAGACAAGCTCCGCAAAGCCCTTGGGCGAAAGCTCCTCTTTAAGCTCGCCCGCTCTGAGAAGCATCGTTTCGGCATTCGGGGACGGAATCTTTCGGACATTCTCAAGCCCCAAGCACTGAGCCAGAACATCGTTGACGCCGCCGTCCGCACAATCGAGATTTGTATGGGCGCAGATGGCGTTCATACCGTATTTCGCAAGCAGATAAACGGGATCGTGCGCACCGAGATTTTTCATCGGATGGAATATGACCGGATGATGGCTTATTATAAGCTGCGCCCCGACTTCATGCGCTCTTTCGACGGCATCGGGCGTTATATCGAGCACGACGGCGGCTCTTGTGACCTGCGTCGAGCTTTCGCCGACGAGCAAGCCCACATTGTCCCACTGCTCACGGAATTCAAACGGGCAGAGTGCATCAAGAGCGTTATAAATATCACCGACAACAGCCATCACTTTTTCCTCCGTTCAAAAAGCTTTCCATACCGAGACAGGCTTTTTCGCAATACTCCGCCTCATCGAGCTTAAGGTTCGCCTCGCGCAGGGACGACGCACGGATTTTCAGCCGCTTATGCTGTCTCTCGACGAGCCTGCGTGCAATGTCGTCGTTTGGGTCGAGCCTTCCGTAGAACTCATAGCCCTGCGGGAAAGCCTCTGTTTGCCCCGAATATTCGGCGCATATGACCGAATATATGCGCCCGTCATCGCGGCAGGTGCGCTCTTCGATTATATCAAAGCCGTTGTTGCAGAGAAACAGCCTGACTTCCTCGGCATGAGACATCGGCTGAAGTATCAGCCGTATATTTTTGTCTTTTATCCATTCGGTGCGCTCAAGTATTCCGGAGATGAGTATTCCGCCCATTCCCGCCATTATTATATCATCCGCCTCGCCCGCCGACAGCTCGTCGAGCCCGTCGGAGAGGCGCAGGGTTATTTTATCCGCAATATTCAGGCGTTTAACCGTCTCCGCCGCATTTTCAAGCGGACCCTTTCGCAAGTCGCAGGCGAGCGCACGCGGGCAGATACCGCTGAGAATAAGGTATGACGGAAGATAGGCGTGGTCGGTACCGATATCGGCAACGACCACGCCCCTGCGCACCATATCAGCCGCCGTTTTCAGGCGGGGTGAAAGCACGATCATTTACTTGGAAGCGAGATACTCATTGATCTCGGCAACAAGCGCATCGACATCAACGCCGTGAACCATGCACGCCTGCTCAACGCTCTCGCCTCTGGAGGCGGGGCAGCCGAGGCAGTGCATACCCATCTCAAGAAAGTACTTTGCGGTACCTCTGTCGGCGTCAAGTATATCTCCGATAAGCATATCTTTTGTAATTTCGGTCATAACACAGCTTCCTTTCCTGTTTATACTCTCATTTTACCACAGTTTCGGCGGCATATCAATTATTTTTCGCGCTTTTCGCGGTCAATGATAATTGATTCTATTATATATTTCGGGCGGTGCTTGGTCTCGGTATATATCTTGCCGACATACTCGCCGATAATGCCAAGCATGAACAGCTGAAGTCCGCCGAGCGCCCACACGGAGGTACCGATGCTCGCCCAGCCCGCGACGGCATGACCCGTCGCCTTGCTGACGATACAGTAGACGAGCATTGCGAAGCACACAAGCAGAGAAAAGATACCGAGGGTCGTGGCTATCTTGAGCGGTCTGACGCTGAATGAGGTTATTCCCTCAAAGGCGAACGAGAGCATCTTTTTCAGCGGATATTTCGACTCGCCCGCAAGGCGCTCCCTGCGCTCATACTCGACAGTCGAGGTCCTGAAGCCTATCTGCGGCACTATTCCGCGCAAAAACAGATTCACCTCGTCAAACTCATCCAGAGCATCGAGGGCGCGGCGGCTCATGAGCCTGTAATCGGCGTGATTGAAAACTATCTCAACACCCATTGCCGCCATAAATTTATAAAAGCCCTCTGCGGTGAAGCGTTTGAAAAACGTATCGCTCTTGCGCGAGGAACGCACGCCGTAAACTATGTCGTCGCCGGAGAGAAAGTTGTCCACCATCTTTTCAATGGCTCCCACATCGTCCTGAAGGTCGGCATCGAGGCTTATCACTGCATCTGCATATTTTTTCGCGGTCATAAGCCCCGCGAGCAGCGCATTCTGGTGCCCTTTGTTGCGGGAGAGATTTATTCCGGCAAAGATACCGTCCTCGGCACAAAGAGAGGTTATTATATTCCATGTGCCGTCTGTTGAGCCGTCGTTGACGAAAGCTATTTTGCTCTCGGGCGATATTTTGCCGCTTTGCGTCATAGCCTGCATGACGGACTTGAGCTGCCTTGCCGTTTCGGGCAAAACCTCTTCTTCGTTATAGCACGGAACGACGAGCCATATATTTTTCATTTTCTCTTTCTCCGTAATCTTTGATTCCTAAGTGTCGGTCATCGTTAATATAGCATTTTTGTTGCCTGTTGTCAATAAAGCACGGCACCGTGCTGCTCTCGCAGACGAAACAACCCGTTCTCAGACACAAAAAGTATTGCAATATGGGCGATTCTGTGCTTTAATATACCGGTGTAGCTTTTTTACAAAAATTTTGTCAGAATGAGGGATATTAATGGAGAAAAAACGAAGCAGCTTTACGGGACGCGTCGGTTTCGTTCTGGCGGCGGCAGGTTCTGCGGTCGGACTCGGAAATCTTTGGCGTTTCCCCTATCTTGCGGCAAAATACGGCGGCGGCATTTTTCTGTTCGTCTACATTATTCTTGCGATAACATTCGGCTTTGCGCTGATGGTGACGGAAATTGCCATTGGCAGAAAGACCGGACTTTCCTGCATCAGCGCATATAAGAAGCTTGACAGGCGTTTCGGCTTTCTGGGCTGGCTTTCGGCACTCGTGCCGGTTATCATAACCCCGTATTACTGTGTTATCGGCGGCTGGGTCATCAAATACTTTGCCGAGTTTGTTTCCGGTCACGGCAAGGATCTCGCCGCAAATTCCGCCGACTTTTTCTCGAGCTTTATCGGCATGAAGGGCGGAATATCGGACAATCCTACTCTCTGGTTCATCATCTTCGTCGCGCTAACCTCCGCCGTCGTCATCTTCGGCGTTGAGAAGGGCATTGAGAAGGTCAGCAAAATAATGATGCCCGTGCTCGTCATCCTCTGCGTTGTGATAGCGGTCTTTGCCCTCACGATAGACGGCGCGCTCGCAGGACTCAAATATTACCTGCTGCCCGATTTCTCAAAGTTCTCCTCCGCAACCGTTCTCGGTGCACTCGGTCAGCTGTTCTATTCGATGTCGCTGGCAATGGGCATCATGATAACATACGGCTCGTACATGAAAAAGGAAGACAATATAGAAAAGAGCGTGCGCCAGATAGAGGTGTTCGACACCGGAGTAGCACTTCTCGCAGGTCTTATTATTATCCCGTCCGTTGTCGCTTTCAACGGCGGTTCGGCGGACAGCATCAACGCAGGTCCCGGTCTCATGTTCATCACCCTGCCCCAGGTCTTTAACGCAATGGGCTCAATAGGCGGCGTAGTGGGCACTCTCTTCTTCCTGCTCGTTTTCTTTGCCGCCATCACCTCGTCCATCTCTCTCATGGAGACGGTCGTTTCCATGGTCAGGGACAAGCTGCACTGGAACCGTGCGGCGGCAACGCTCGTTGTCACGGCAGGTACTGTTGTAATAGGCTTACTCTCGGTTTACGGCTACGGTCCGCTTGCGGACTTCAAGATATTCGGAATGCAGCTGCTCGATTTCTTCGACTTCATCTCGAACTCCGTGCTTATGCCCATAGTCGCTTTCCTGACCTGCATTCTTATCGGCCATGTCGTCGGCACAAAGGTCATTGCGGACGAGGTCGGTCTTTCCGCCAAATTCACGGGCGAGAAGCTGCACCGTGTGATGATAAAGTGGGTAGCTCCGATTCTTCTCGTTGTTATCCTTGTCGCACAGGTTCTTTCCGCCTTCGGCATCATCACAATCTGACATATAAAAATAACGGCGCATCGTCTGAAAAAAATCAGGCGGTGCGTTTTTTTGCCATAAGATAGACGGAAATATAAATACACACGCAGAGCAGGGTGAAGTTATTTCCCGTTTTAATAAGCAGAATTATCCCGCACACGGTAAGAGGCAGCAACAAAACGGAAGCAAGGATATCAACCGTCTTATCCGCAGTGCGTTCATCATATTTGAGCAGCAGCAGGCTTTTCAGCACCGCCGCGCCGTCCGTCGGCTCGACGGGCAAAAGATTAAAAACACCTATTCCCGCGCTCAGAGCAGCAAATTTAAAAGCAGCCGGATACCTTGGCGCAAGCGGCAGAGCGGCAAGCGAAAAAATAAAGTTTGCCGCAGGTCCCGCCAAGGCGCAGACGGCTTCCCTGCGATAATCAAGGCACACTTCTCCCCTCTCTATCCTCATACCGAACACGCCGAGAATTATCGCATCGGGCGGCGCGGAGCAGAGAGACAGAAGCAGAATGTGCCCTGCTTCGTGCAGAGCACAGCAGAGAAATACAGGCAGCACCGTTCCGCCTTTGTCGAGCATGAGAATAACGGCAGCGGACGCGGCGAAAGGGAATCCGACATCAATACGGGTCGTTTTTATATAAAAATGCATCAGATATTTTCGTCAAAAAGCAGCCGTGCGGGATCATACTTGAGCCCGTTTATCCGCACCTCGAAATGGAGATGCGGTCCTGTCGCCATGCCCGTTGAGCCGACGAGAGCTATCGTCTCGCCCTGCCTGATAACCGCATTCACGGGAGCCAATATTTCGGAGCAGTGACAATAAAAAGTTTCAAGCCCGTCCGCATGGGTCAGACGGATATACTTGCCGGCAATTTCATCCTCGCCGACCTTGGTGACGGTGCCGTAAAAGGCGGCTGAAATCGGGCTCCCCTGCGCCGCCGCAATATCAAGCCCCGAATGGAGCGACTCTTCGCCTGTAAACGGATCCTCGCGCCTGCCGAACGGCGAGCTGACTCTGCCGCTGACGGGCATATGCGCGCTCACCGTTGTGTAATAAGGCGAAAAGCTCATTTTGTACGCCTTAATGTCAAGCTCCGACGAGCCTTTGCCGAGGCTTTCGATGCTCGTGTCCTCTGTGTTATCGCTGTCGGCGAGCGCACCCGCAGGTTCAAAGACAAAGCCCGCCGCGCTCTTTATTTTTCCCCATGCCTCACGCGCATTTATGCTGTACTGCATGGCGGATTTATATGTATTCTTAAGCGTCTCAAAGCTTGCGGGAGACAGCTTGCGTATGCCGAAAATCAGACCGACGGCGGCAACGCAGATAACGAGCTGGAGCAAAACAAGATGTACTCCGGTATCGCCGCTCTTTTTGCGCTTTGCGGTCGGCTCGACCTCGAGCCCCATCTGTGCGCGGTATTCTTCGCGCGTCATGCGTCCGTTTTCCGAGTCCATACATCCGCCTCCAAAATAGATATCATTCAAATCTATGCGGACAGGTCGGACAATATGAAAAGAGGCTGCCGCAAATTAAATGCAGCAGCCCGAAATATCAAATTTCTCAGCCCTTGAGACCTCGCTCCTGTCTGTCCATATCCTCGACGACGATATCGTATATCTCGCCGAGGGACGCGCAGTATTCAAGCACCTTCCACGGCTCGTTGGTGTGGAAATGAATCTTTATCAGCTCCTCGTCACCGACTGCAAGCAGGCAGTCGCCCTTAAAATGCTCGGTGAAATAGTCGTTTATGACATCTTCGTCAAGATCGTGACCGTCGATAAGAAGCTGGGTATCGTATCTGAATTCAAGCATGTTTTTTCTCCTTTGCGCTTTTATTATATCCCTACATCGGCGGGATATCGCAGCCGACTGTATTTTAACACAAGAACGCAAAAATGTATATAGATAGCTTGCAAATATTCTAAAAGGGGCAGCCTCTGCTTTATCAGTCGGAATATCCTGCAATAAATTCGCGGGTACGCTCGGATTTGGGATTGTCAAAAACCTCTTCGGGCGTCCCCTCCTCCTCGATAACTCCGTTATCCATGAAGATTATCCTATCCGCCGCCTCGCGGGCAAAGTGCATTTCATGCGTGACGATGACCATCGTCATCTTTTCGGCGGCGAGGTCTTTTATAACCTTGAGAATTTCTCCGGTGAGCTCTGGATCGAGTGCGCTCGTCGGCTCGTCGAAGAACAGAATCTTCGGCTTGAGAGCCATTGCGCGGGCGATAGATACGCGCTGCTGCTGACCGCCGGAAAGCTCGCAGGGATAATTGTCCATCTTTTCTCCGAGTCCGACCTTGCGCAGCAGAGCCTTGCCGTTTTCCTCTATCTCTGCGAGTATAGCCTTGCGGTTCTTCTTGAAATCGGGACGGCTCTTTGCGTGGATTTTTGCGGCGAGAGTGACATTTTCGAGTGCAGTATACTGCGGGAACAGATTGAAGGACTGGAACACAAGCCCTATCTTGAGCTGATTCTCGCGCTGCTGCTGAGCGGAGAGCTTTTCGGCATTGCTGCCGTCAAAAACGACGCCGCCGTCAACGGTTATCGAGCCGCTGTCCGCAGTTTCAAGCATATTGATGCAGCGCAGCAGAGTTGTTTTTCCGCTGCCCGATGAGCCGATTACAGCAAGGACATTCTTCTCTTCAAGAGAAAAGCTTATGCCCTTGAGGACATCGGCATCGCCGAAGGATTTTTTGAGATCTTTAACTTCAAGTATAGCCATAATTAACCTCTGTAATAGTTAAGTTTCTTTTCGAGCGCATTAAAGAGCAAAGTGAGAACTCCGCAGAAGATGAGATAGAATATTGCGGTATAGAACAGCGGCCAGATTATGGCGTAGACCTTTACAATATTCTGAGCCGACATTATAAGCTCACTGACCGCGATGACATTCGCGAGCGAGGTATCCTTAACGAGCGTAATTACCTCATTGCTCATCGGCGCCATAATGCGCTTGACGACCTGAAACAGCACTACCTTGAAGAAGGTTTGGGTCTTCGTGAGTCCGAGCACCTGACCCGCCTCATACTGACCGACCGGAATGCTCTCTATGCCGCCGCGGTATATCTCCGAAAAATACGCCGCATAGTTGATTATGAATGCTATGATGACGGCGATTATGCGCGATCTGAACGGCGTGCCGAACACAAGACCGGGAACATAAAAAACGACCATAATCTGGAGCATCAGCGGCGTTCCGCGGATTACCCACACAAAAGCACGGCTGATCCAGCGCAGGGGCTTGAAACGACTCATCGAACCGAAAGCTATCGGCAGACCGAGCGGTATAGCCGCGACGAGGGTTATAAAAAATATCAGCAGCGTATATTTAAAGCCCCCGAGCAGCTGAGCGTTGACGCCGAGAAAATTCATCTATGTATCCTTCTTCCTTTGAGGTTATCTGACTTCGATATATATTAAACCGTTTTTGAGCACAGCGCAAGCCCCGCCGCAAGAATCGGCAGGACCTGCGTGATATTCCGTTTTGTTGCTTTACTGAGCGATGATTCTGCCGGAGAGGTTATACTTTTCGGCAAGCTTCGTGAGAGTGCCGTCATCGTAGAGCTCCTTGATTGCGGTGTTGATCTTCGCGGTAAGCTCATCGTCGCCCTGGCGGATACCGACCGCATAGACCTCGGAATCTGCGCTCGAGATGACATCGACTATCATAAGATCGTCATAATCGGTTCCCTCGCCGATGCTGCCCGCTGCGGTAACAGCGTCGATTATCGCGATATCGGCGGTCTTGCTCTTGACTTCCATGAGGGAAGTGCCCTGATCCTTGACGGGAAGGTAGCTCTTGCTGAGTCCCGCGTCCGCCTTGACAGCTATCTCGCCTGCGGAGCCTGCTTCTGCGACAACCTTAGCGCCGCTCATCGAAGCGAGATCCTTATACTTTTCCGCATCCGCCTTGCGGATAACGGCGACCTGAGAGTTGTTCATGTAAGCGCTGGAGAAGTTGATCTGATTCTTGAGCTCGTCCGTTGCGGTCATGCCGTTCCAGATGCAGTCGATGTTCTTGGAGTTGAGCTCTGTAACCTTGGAATCCCAGTCGATCTCCTGGAACTTTGCGGTCACGCCGAGCTTCTCGCAGACGGCCTTGGCAAACTCGGTCTCGAAGCCGACGAGCTCGCCGTTCTCCATGTAGTTCATGGGTCTGAAGTAAGTAATTCCGATGACCAGCTCGCCCTTATCCGCGATGTAGTCCCAGTCGGTCTTATCGTTCTTTTTGCAGCCTGCAAAACCGAGCGCAAGCACGAGGGTAAGGACTGCGAGTACAAGTGCAACAATTCTTTTTTTCATGGTGTATTCCTCCGTGTTGTTTAGTGTGATTGTATGATATCACACTACTACGCTAAAGTCAACACTTTTTTTCAAAAATTTTTACTATCTGCCAAATAGTTAAAAATGTTGTCCGCAAGAGCTGAAAATTATGCAAAATCACGGTATAGCGATGCCTCCCGATAAAAAGCGGGAGGCGCGGTAAACTGAGTTTTGCGGCAGGACACATTCGGATATTCCTACGCAGCGGTGTGTTCACGCCATCTTTTGTTCTGGCGGCGGTAGAGTATAAATCCGACCGCTCCGGCGACAGTCTCTGCGATTGGGAAGGCTATCCATGTATAATCAAGTCCTATCTTCGACAGTGCCCAGAACACAGGCACAAGGCAGAATATCTGCCTTGTCAGCGAGAGCAGCAGGCTCGCCGCTCCCCTGCCTATCGCCTGAAAGAACACCGGAAGCATAAGCGAAAACACGGCAGAGAGAAAGCTGCATCCGATTATCGGGAACGCCTTTTTGCCGATTGATATAACCTGCTCCGAATCGGAGAAGATGCGCAAAAGCTGCGTCGGCAGGAAAATAAAGCAGACAATGCCGACGACCATAAATGCGAGAGATATGAGCATCGATTTTTTCATCGTCTCCCGACACCGAGCATAGTCGTTTCGCGCAAAATTGAAGCTTATGACCGGCACGATGCAGGTCTGAAGCCCTATGAGCGGAATAAAGAAGAAGCTCTGCGCTTTATAATAAAGTCCGAGAACGGTGACAGCCGAGTCGGAGAAGCCCGCGAGAATCATGTTGAGCATTACAATATATATTGTATAGAGCATCTGCATGATTATCGAGGAATAGCCGTAGCGGTATATCCGCGCAGTGCAGACCTTGAACTCCTCCCACTTGGGCGGCTTGCAGAAGCCCTTGACGCCGACTATCACGGCGGCGATAACCTGACCGGCAACGGTCGCATATGCCGCGCCCGCAATGCCGAGAGACGGTATGGGTCCGACGCCGAAGATAAGTATCGGATCGAGCACGACATTTGTAAGTGCGCCGACGACCTGCGCTATCATGGGCAGGCGCATATTTCCGCGTGACTGATGCACCTTTGACCAATTGCTCTCGAGAAAAGTTCCTATGCTCCCGATGCAGGCGATCCTTCCGTAAGTCACCGCCTGTTCGATAGCTTCGGGCTCGGTCGCGCTCGTCATGACATAGGGGCGCATAACAAGCGTTGACAAAACGGCGAACACCGCCCACGAGCAAAGCGCAAGTACCGTACCGGTGCCGGCGGTGTTGTTCGCACGGCGGGCATTATTCTGGGCATATTTTCGCGCCATATAGGTGTTGACCCCGACGCCCGTCCCGACGGAAATCGCAAGTATAACTATCTGTATCGGATATACGACGGTAACGGCGGTCAGCGCATCCGCCGAATATCTGCCGACAAAAAAGCTGTCAACTATATTATAGAGCGCCTGAATGAGCTGAGAGAGCATCACGGGCGGCGCAATCTTCAAAAGTATCTTTCCTATTTTTTCCGTTCCGAAAAAGTCCTGATTCTCAGTTTTCATCGCCATAAAACTATTTTCTCTCTTCCATTGCCGAGTTGAGCGCGCTCTCATAACACTCTGTCAGATAAGCGAGCTTTTCAAAATTTTCGAGTCCGAGATTTTCTATTGCCCTCTCCTCTATCAAAGCGATATCGTCCATGAGCGGAGAAGCGTATTTTTCACCCTCGGGTGTCAGCACAAACGCCTTTTCATGACCGACGCTGTGCTCTGCACTGACGCATATCGTGCCCGCTCTGCGCATGGCGGATATCACATTGTGTATCGTCTGGCGCGGGAGCAGGAAGCTGTCGCAGATCTGTTTCTGCGTGCAGAAGCCCGACTCGTGTATTGTATACAGCACGAGCATTTCATTGTAGCCTATTCCGCGCATTGCCGCCCACTTAGCATATGCTCCGCGGTATCGCACAAACGAACGGTTCGCCCGAACGAGCAGGCTTTGCATCTGTTTATCCACAATAGCATCTCCCACAGTCAGAATCCCAAATGGGATTTTAATATGTTTGTTGTCAGAAGTCAACAGTAAATATAAGAAAAATCGGGATATTTGTTGAACCGCCCGCTCTGATTATGATATATCCGACTTGAAGCAGTGTCCCGCAACTACAATAGGATAAAAAATATACAAAAATATGCTGTTTGAGCTCTATGTTTTTCTACTTGACAATCCGTGGTTTCGGGACTAAAATACGAACATAAACGCGATGACGCGGAACAGTAGTCGTGATACCCTTTCAGAGAAGTGCCGGAAGCTGCGAGGCACCGAGGAGCTTGAGCGACGAACTCACCGTTGAGCGGCTGCGCTGAAAAGCCTTTCGGAAAATAGGTGCGGACGGGAAGCTGCCGTTAAAAAGCAGGGATATGTCAGTATCCCCAAAGTGCATTCCCCGAGGGGATGAATAAGAGTGGTACCGCGGAAGGTTTTGCCCTTTCGTCTCTTATGCGGCAGGCATAGGCGGCGAAAGGGCTTTTTGCTTGCACAACAATTCATTCGCGGAGCACAAAAAGCAAAAAGGATAGTGATAAAAGTGTCTGATTACAACATCAACTACAGCCTGTATCTGCCGAGCTATTCCATAGGTCCCGACTGCTACAGGGAGGTGCCGCATGTCACGCGGTTCTTCGGCAAAACCGCCGCCGTCATCGGCGGAAAGACCGCAATGGCAAAAGCAAAAAAAGCCATGCTCGACGGCGTTGCCGGAAGCGATGTGAAGCTGCTCGGCTTCATTGAATACGGCGGTGATTCGACATACGAAAACGGCGACGCGCTGATAGCTAATCCCACGGTCAAAAACGCCGATATGATATTCGCGGTCGGCGGCGGACGGGCGTGCGACACGGGAAAATATGTTGCCGACAAGCTTGACAAGCCGCTGTTCACCTTCCCGACCGTCGCCTCAAACTGCGCCCCCGCAACGGCAATCTCGGTCATATACAACCCCAACGGGTCTTTTAGGGAGTATTATTATCCGAAGCTTTCAAACCACTGCTTCATAAATTCCGCAGTTATCGCGGATTCACCCGAGCAGCTGCTGTGGGCGGGCATCGGCGACGCGCTGAGCAAGGAATACGAGGTCGTATTCTCCTCAAAGGACGACGCGCTCTCACATACGCCGCTCATGGGCAGGCAGATAAGCAGGATATGCACCGACCCGCTGATTGAATACGGAGCGGAGGCTCTGGAGTCCATAAGGGCAAAGAAAGCGTCGTTTGCACTCGACCAAGTGACGCTCGACATTATCATATCGACAGGCATCGTCTCGAATATGATGAGCACGGTTGACAGCTACTATTACAACTCCACCCTCGCCCACTGCGTCTACAACGGCTCGACAGTGACCGAGAACGGACCCCGCCACCTGCACGGAGAGGTCGTTTCGCTCGGCGTGCTCTGCCTGCTTGAATTTGAGAAGAACGACAGCGAGGTCGAGCGCATAATGAAGTTCAACAGCTCGATAGGTCTCCCCGTCTGCTTCGACGATGTTGAGATTAATGAGAGCGAATTTGAAAAAATGGCGGACAAATTCGTTCACACAACCGAATGGGCGCACAAGCCCGCCTGCGTGACCCGCGAAGGCTTTATTGAAGCGATGAAGTCGCTTAACGCCAAGGGTCGACGATTCAAGGCGGAGAAGCAAGCAAATTGCAATTAAACAATAATAACGTATGAACCGAGTCGAAGCTAAAAGAGCACTCGAAAAAAAGCACAGAGGCTGACACTCGGGTGCGACCGCTTCGGCGCAGAGGAAAAGCAAAGACCGTAATTCACAGTTTCGAGAGTGAATTGCGGTCCTTGCTTCATATTTCGAGCGTTTTACGCACTTTTTTGACTTACTGCACGGGCGTTTTAAGATATTTCAGGGAATAGGCGTAAAGCGTTTCGCTGTAAAGCTTCTCTTCTGCCTCGCTCATCTTCATGTCGTGTCCGCCGCTTGTGAGCGTCACGAGCGTATGCTCGACTCCCGCCGCGGTAAGGGCGGCATCGGCTTTCTCGGCGTTGCTGTAGAGCACCACAGTGTCATCCACCGCATGAACAAGTATGGTAGGAGTTGAGCCCGGCTTTATATACGACACCGGCGACGCTTCAAGCAGCCTGTCCGAATACAGAGCAACATCCGACGCGGTCATCGACGGCACGCCGATAAGTGCGCCGACTGCCTGAGCGAGCGCGGGGTCAAGCGTTGCGTCGCTGACATATGTAAGATCGGCGGGTCCCGCCATTGAGACGCAGAGCGACACATCAACGGGCGAATCCGTCACCTTATACGAATAAAGCATTGCCAGGTGCGCACCCGCGGAATAGCCGATAATAGCGCAGTCCGTAATATTGACGCCCTTTTGCGCCGCAGTATCGCGAACCGCCGCAAGACACGCACGGATATCATTCAGCATGTCTTTTTCGGTCGCGCCCTCCGTTGTCAGGCGATAACCGACTGTGGCGGCAGCATAGCCGGATTTTGCATAATTTTTGCAAAGATCGCCGTAGCTGCTCCTGTCTCCGCTGTTCCACGCGCCGCCGTGAATAAGCAAAACCAGCGAAAGATCTCCCTTCGCCTTTTTCGGCAGATAGATGTCCACCTGCTGTGACGACGACTCCGTTGCATACTTGACGTTCTTTATCTCTATCGGCTTATTTGCGCCGAACAGATTTCCTATAGCCATAAACAGAGCTATAAAGAACGCCGCGATTTTCTGAAACATTTTCAAACCTCCCTGTTTGTTATTTCGGTGCCGCACCCCACAGGCACAGCACTGTCATACAGCTTGATTATAAGGCATTGAGCGGGGCGGGTCAACAAAAAAGTGAAAATATATGCAGCCTTCACGCATATGGCGCAGCCGCAGGCGCTTCTTCATTTTATTTTAAAAAACTCTTGCATTTTTTCAAGCAATAGTATATAATTTTTAACGCGCTTCGGGGTGTGGCGAAGTTTGGTATCGCGCTTGGTTCGGGACCAAGAGGCCATGGGTTCGAATCCCGTCACTCCGACCATA
>CAVDWM010000032.1:0-22585 GCA_963612725.1 Faecalibacterium prausnitzii
CCTCACGATGGACACCCTTGCCTTCGGCTAATGCTTCCTGCTACCGAGCGCATAGTGGACTTTCACCACCAAGTTATTGCCCATGTCGGGCGCACCAAATCAACCGATTTCGCTTTTTGCGGAATCGGCTTCGTTTTTATAAATCACCAAACACTTTACGATATAAGAAAATAAATCATCATATCTTTCGGGACAAAAACACAACAGAAAAAATATCCGAACAGAACAAGCGTATTCCGCAGTTGCACAATTTTTGCAATAAGCCGTATGTTTTGGTCGAAACAAGCGTGTTCGTACCGATTTTTATACCTTTCGTACCAAACCTATTGACAAGAAAAATGTTTTCGTCTATAATTCGCTCAAGTTCAAAATAGGTTTTCCAAAATCGACAGAAAGCTTGGTTTACAAAGATTTTTTTAAATTTCAATAGCTGTTTTTGCGAACATAAATCAAAGATATAAAATAAAATCAACAGAAAAATGAGGGAAATGTGATGGCAGCAAATGTGGAAAATCTGACATGTCCGGGGTGTGGCTTTCCGGTTAAAATCGGAGACCAGCAATGCCCGGCGGGGCATCCGCTGAACATATCGACATTCAACAGCGTCAACAGTATGGATATGCCGATGGTCAGCAGATACGCCAGGCATTATGAAAAGGAGCTTTCCGGTAATCCGGATGATATGCAGACGAACTACTCCCTCGGTCTATGCTATCTGAAGCTGAAGCTGTATGACAAGGCGCTCGGAGCATTTGAAAAAGCAATTGAGGATAACTTCGATAACTCGGAAACATATTTCTATGCAGCAATCTGCCTGCTCCAAGGGAAAAAAGCGTTTTTGCAGCAGCGACCCACAATAGACAAGATTATGGAGTATGTAAACGCCGCGCTAATGATTGAGCCTAAAGGGATTTACTATTACTTTATGGCTTATATAAAGTACGATTACTTTTCACGGAAATATTTTAAAACATTTCCCACATATAGTGACACCTTAGCAATGGCCATAGAAACTGGGCTTTCGGACTTTGATATTGAGCAATTGTATAGTGTACTTGGCGTATCACGTCCGGAATGCTTATAAACAGATTGTCTTGAACACATTCATGCCACATACTTATGTGTTCAGCAATATAAATAACATATTAATTTAATGGAGGTTTTGTTATGGGCTGTTTTGGCAGTAGCGATCCCAATGCGGAATTAATTAAGCAGGTAAGTGTTGGAAAGAGCGAAGAGCAGATTAAGGTTATTAAATATTTTTTAAAGCAAGAGGGTTGTCTCAAAAAAAACATAACGGACGATGAATACATTGCATTAGTTCGCAGTAAGAGAGATTCCTTAAATCTTAAGCAAAAAGCTCTTGGGAAAATTGGCCTGGACGAGGATGAACTTCAAGAAATTTCCCCCATCATGTTTGAAGGATTTACTTTTAAAAATGCATGGTCAAAGAAAAGAGCAAATGGAAACTGGGTAAGCTCAGCGTATCAGGTATCTTGGCTGTTCTTTAGTTCAACAGAGGTTTATATTTATCAGTACACGTTAAATATGGATGAAGATAAAAAATCGGAAAGTACGGAAGAGTATTTTTATCGTGATGTTACGTCGTTTACGACAAAAACAGAAACAGAGATAGGCAAGGATATCCATGGAAATAAAATCGAGGTTGAGTCAAACAAGTTTGCGATGATTGTTCCTGGAGCTACGCTGTCTGTTGCATTAGATGACACTAGTGGTGACTTTGAAGCTGCAATTCAAGGAATGAAGCAGAAGCTTAGAGAAAAGAAAATGCAGTGAAACCAGTAGACCTCTGTTTTGTGGCGACAGGGGTCACTCTTTTTATCGGGAGATATTGCTATGGACGAAATCCCACATTATAGAAACGATCCTGCAATAAATGCAGCAACTGCGCCAGAATTAAAATTATATCGCCCAAAGATTAATTTTGGACGAGCAGGATTGTTTTGTGTTGTTCATATCGTATGC
This sequence comes from Faecalibacterium prausnitzii, assembly GCA_963612725.1. Lineage (GTDB taxonomy): Bacteria > Bacillota > Clostridia > Oscillospirales > Acutalibacteraceae > CAG-177. The sequence continues at coordinate 1,987 of CAVDWM010000032.1, forward strand.
GGTCTAATAATTGCACTTCTGTGGAGTTGTTTGTTTAGAAATACAGAAGCATGTTTTGCAAGGGATCTATTTGTCAAATTTTGTATATCGACAATAGGACTTTTTCTTCTTACCTTGCGTTTTTCCTTTATTTGGTTAGTGCGCGTATATCAACATTATGCTAAGTCTGAAACGAGACTTCGGTGTTGCATGACACCTTCTTGCTCGGAATATGCGATTCTTGCGTTTAAAAAATATGGCGCGTTTTTAGGAGGACTAAAAACTTTCGGGAGACTTTTAAGATGTCATCCCCCAGGTGAGGAAGATTATCCGTAAAATATTTTATAACAGGGAGTTGACTATGCCGAATAACCGGGTGTTTACAGAAAAATTGACCAACGGCGAAACAGTTGCGCTGGTTGCTGTTGAGATTATATCTGTTCCGCATATTTCAATCATAGACGATAGAAAAAATGCGATATCGGAGGTTACCGACAGATATAAGGAAGAAATAAGCAGCTTGCTCGGCGAAATACATCAGGTCTACAAAGATCTTTCCCGCGCAGAGGGAATGTCAAAGGATATCTCGTTTGAGCTACTTTGGACGACGCAGGCTGTTGCAAATCAACAGTATAAAGCGCAGATCAGGCTTTTTCTCATAGTCAGAATAATCGATCCGGATAGCGACGCGGCAAAGGCGTCCGCGGAGCGGCTGATGAGCCTGTGCAAGTCCACGCTTGATCTTCAGAAGTATACATTTGCAGATTCCGGCAGCGATGAGTTGATTCGGATAATGTCGCAGATAGACGATTCCGGCACGAGGGCTATCGTCAAAGAAGAGCGCGTCGAAAATTTGCAGAATCAGTTGCTCCCGTATTGCTATGCGTATGATAAATTTCCGGAGTCCAACAGTGATTTGAGCAGGGTAATCAATGATCTTGTGGAGCATCCGGGCTGTGCTGTTTCCATGCAGCTGATACCCACATATCTTGCACCTGCTGAGCTTTCGGAGATAGACAGAACTACTCAGCTGCTTGATACGCTGAGTAACGGCGTTATGGATCAGGGTGTCGGAAATGTCAGCTTCACTCTCGCGGCGTCCCATGCGGAGACATATAAATACTATGCCAGGCACAAAAATCTGCCGTTGTATCTGTTCAATATAGTTGTTTACGGCGGAGTAAATGATGCGTCGAGCATAGCGAGCAAAGTGTTCGGTATGCTCTCTTCGGAATCCGCAGATTTGAAAATAGTCAGCATAGGCACCGGAGAGATTGACAAAACCGGGAATTTCTATCCGCTGCCGTGGGCGTTGAACGAGCTGCTGCAAAACAGATACAGAAATGCCGCAATATGGGGCGGCGGCGCAATGTCGCCGGCATATTTCAGGCTGCCGTTTATAATAACGGGTGAGGAGGCGGCGGAGTTCTTCCGTCTGCCGATTGGAAGCGACAGAGTTTCTGCCGGCTTGAAGATTAACGAATCGGAAAAAGGCAGCAAGACCTACGACTACGGGATAATCAACGCCGGGGACATCACGGTGGGCACATTGAAGTCCTCGTCGAACAGGGACACGATAGGCTTTGAGCTCAGGGATCTGGCAAAGCATATGCTTGTTGTCGGCACGCCCGGTTCAGGTAAAACAACATTTTCGGTCAGTCTGCTTGACCGCTTGTGGAAAGAGCATAATATTCCGTTCCTTGTTATTGAACCGGCGAAGAACGAATATCGCGCGCTGATAAAAAGCATTCCGGATTTACAGATATTCACGCCGGGCAAGAACTTTATCTCGCCGTTTGTTTTCAATCCGTTTGTTCCCCCGAAGAATGTAAAGCTTGAAACATATAAATCAACCCTGAAAACGGCGTTTGAGGCCGGCGTTTCAATGTCAACACCGCTTGACAAGATTTTTGAAGAGACCATCAATAACTGCTATTCGGATTTCCGATGGCTCGATACCTATACGAGTGACGATAAGGGAACGGTGTTCAATATCTCGGATTTTGTGAGGTGTTTTCAACAGACCTTTGACGAAATAGGTTATACTGGAGATGCGCGAAACATAGGGCGCGCCGGAGTGGTTCGCCTCAACAGCCTTGTCAATCTGTTTGATAACTATTTTTCCATCCCGATTGAAGATTTGCTGAAAAAACCGACCGTTATCGAGCTTGCGGCAATAGAAAACATGGATCAGAAGGCGCTTATCATCGCGCTGCTGCTGCTTTCCGTGCTCGCTTATGTAAATGCAAACTATGTTGGAGACGGCGGACTGAAAAATGTTATTCTGCTTGAAGAAGCGCATGTTCTTTTGGATGCGGATACGAACTCCGGGCAGGGCGACGCAAACCCAAGTGCAGTGGCTCAGCGACTCGTGAAGCGCATGCTCGCGGAAATTCGCTCATATGGCGTCGGAATCATTGTGGCGGATCAGTCTCCGAGAAAGGTGTCAACGGATGTTGTTGCTCTGACTGATATGAAGATGGTGTTCCGTCTGGTTGAGGGTGTGGACAAGCAGATGATCGGGGACAGCATGGGCATGACCGACACGCAGGTTCAGCGTCTGCCGAAGCTGAAGCCCGGCGAGGCGTTCCTGTTTTTCAACAAGCTGGATGAACCGGAGGAGGTCGTGACCCCGGACTACAGGCTGGAGAACAACATTGATATCACACTTTCGGACGAAAACATAAAGCAGCTGACGACATATTGGAACGGGAAACAGGATAAGCTTCGTCCTTATCCGCAGTGTCAGTATGTAAGGTATTGCTCATGCTCCTGCGATTATAACAGAAGAGTATTGGCGCGGGAGGTTGCAAGGCGGATCTTTGTCAAAAACATAAAGAGCAATGTCAAAGATTATGCTGCGGTTTCAAATGTGTTCAAGCATTTGAGCCGGTTCATCACGGCGGAGCTCAACGATGAGAAGCTTACGGCGGAACTTCGCGATTGCGTAAGAGTACATCTGTTGAGAAAAATTCGCTATTCAACAAAGCTCAATATCCCGGAAAGGCTTACAGAGGAGATTCTTAAAAAACAGTAATTGACCATGAAGACAAAGCACAAAACAAAACTTATCAAAATTATGGGATTTGTTTAAAGCGATTGTAAAACTTTGGGCAGGGTTGGTAATCCTGTGTAGAGAAAATGAGAACGGCTCGAGTTTGTGTTTGTAAAGCTTTGCTTTTTGTTTTTTGAACAAAGCGCATGTAACAGTTTTAAAACTTATTTCTCGACAATTTCTATAAGTTTTTTTGGCTGACCAGTGGTTTCAGAGACAAAGTCCATAAGCGAGTAAATCGTAGCAAGCGTCTTTTTGTTCGTTATATAAAAGGATATAGTGACGGACAATACGACGAGATAGCTTCCTTTGTCAACGAAAAGTGCAATTTTGTTTTGTTTGAAATAATGTGAAAAGATTACTCTAAACCGAAAAAACGTACTCAAAATAAGGAAGGGAGAATTACATATGAGCGACGACTCTGATATGAGCTTCGACAGCGTTGATACCGCGGAGCATGATACAGATATTTCTTCGTCCGAGGTGGAAGAACCGATGGATTTTCCCGAAGATGCCGATCTGGATTTTGACGAAGATTTTTCGGATGAATCGGAGACCTTTGAGGATGAAGCCTCTTATGATGCCGCGGATTTTGACGAGGTTTCCGAAGGTCAGGACTTTGATGAAAATACGGACAACGCTCTGCAGGATTTTTCGGAAGCCGGGGCGGACGAGGCGGATATGTATGATTCATCAGATTTTGAAGAAGAGGTGCGCGACAGCGAAGATGCTACAGATATGGACGGATCGTTTCTGAGCGAATCGGAATCGGCGGAATATGAAGATTCGGTCAGCGCGGCGGATTTTGCCGAAGCTTCGCCCGACGGCAAGGATCTCGGCGAAGATACTGATACCGGTTCGGACTTTACTGAACTACAGTGGGACGGATCTGCGGAAGAGCAGGGCAACAGGAACCCTGAAGATTTTTTCGAAGCTGCGGAAAATCAGGATGTGACGGGTGAAGAGTCCGACCCTGACTCCTCCGATGATCCACACAAAGTGCTCAAAAGGGATGAAAATGACCTGAGACAATCAGGTGACAAGGCGATTGAAAAGCGCTTGGAAGCAAAAGAAGACGATTATCGGGACAAGGGTCTTTCCGAAGAAGAAATCGCAACGCGCCTTGAGGCGGACAGAGAAGAGTATGAGAAGGAATTTGCCGACGATTCGCCCTATGGCGACTCATCTTCGGAGGAAACAAGTGAGGTTGACTCATATACTGCGGAGACTAATGAAAATTATTCGGACAGCGCAGGCGATGAATTGAGCGGCGACGAGAACAAGTTGGAATATGGAGACTATCCGCCTGAGGCTGAAGAAGTTTCCGAAGTCGAAGAACCGTACCGCGCGAGAAGAACCGAGAGCACGGAGCTGTCGGAAGAAGTTCCCAAAGTCGAAGAACCGTACCGCGCAAGAAGGACTGAGAGCACGGAACAGTCTGAAGAAGTTCCCGAAGCCGAAGAACCGTACCGTGCAAGAAGATCCGAGAGCACGGAGCAGTCTGAAGAAGTTCCCGAAGCCGAAGAACCGTACCGTGCGAGAAGAACCGAGGGCACGGAGCAGCCGGAGGAAGAAACCGATTGGGAACGCACTTCGCTGAACCCTGAAAATGAGGCAATTATTCGCGACATGGATGATAATGACGAAATAGACATCCCTGAAGTGAATCCGGATTGGAAGGAGCCGAAGGAAACTGAGCCCCATCGTCCGACATTTAAAAGCGGAGAGTTTGAAGGTGAGCGCGGCAATTCCGCTTTTTATCCCAAAGATCACGAGGTTCTGGATGATATGGCGCGTTTCGGACAGGATCATGTGGATTATGTTGACAACAACCCGGATTTTTCCCCGTTCGCTGTGCACGACACACCCTGGGGAGAAGCGGATTCGACTGTCGAGATCGGGCATATGACGGATCAAAGGAAAAATCCCGGTATCGAGGGATTCCGCAGACCGCACGGGAGCTCGCACGACATACGGTATGATCTCGGAAACTTTTCACAGGCGGACAATGCGCTTACCGAAAGAATTAAAGCCCGATATCCGGACAGCAAGGTTACGCCGGAGCTCATAGAAAAATACAGGACGGATCAGAAACTGGTATGGCATGAGTGCGCGGACGGCAAAACAATGCAGCTTGTTCCGGAGAAGATACACAATGCCTGCCGCCACAGCGGCGGAGTGTCCGTGGAAAAGCGCAACATGGCTTACGGCGATATTACAGCGCCAATAGATGAGTAAGAGACGAAAGGAAAAGTAGATATGTTCAAAAATCCAAACGAATCGGCATATGTCGGCGGCAAAAAACATTGGACCGATGTGATAAAAAATACCGGTCCCGGCGAGCTCCTGATATGGCGTCAGCCCGAGGAGGATTTTAACACCAACTCCACTCTGGTCGTTATGCCCGGCGAAGAAGCGATCTTTATAAAGGGCGGTACAATTGAAGCTGTTTTTGAAAACGGAACATATAAGCTCTCCACGGAAAATTATCCGTTTATCAGCAGACTCAGAAATGCTTTTTCCGGTGGTGTAAGCACCTTTAACTGTGTGGTATATTTCGTCAGAAAAGCGGACAGCGAAGAAATTGTATGGGGAACGGACTCCCCCATTCAGGTGCGCGATAAATTCTGGGGAATCCGAACGGATGCAAGGGCCAGGGGAGCATATAAGATAAGAATCGAAAATCCCGCGATGTTCCTTGAAAAGCTTGTCGGAAATAATGTTCCGCTGCAATTTCAGACCGACTTAAACAAATATTTCCAGAACAGCCTTGCGGGGAAAATCAAGTCGGCGTTGTCAAAGTTTCTGAACAGTCTTGATCAGGAGCTGATAGGCATTGATGCTTATCTGGATGAGCTGTCAGAGAAAATTACGCCGTTTATTGACGATGCCATATCGGAATACGGCCTTAAATGCGTAAACTTTTCGCTGTCCGGCTTGGATATTGACAATACGAAATATGATGCGATAGACGAGTCACAGCTTAAGCTTATCGGCACACGCAGAGAATATCAGGGCGATCTTGAAGGAATCAATATGCTCGGCGACGAGTGGATAAGAGTTACGGGGGCAAAAATTCTCAAAGATTTAGCAAACAATCCGGGCGCGGGTGGAATTGCCGCCGCCGGTGCCGGAGTAGGAGTGGGAATGGGCGCAGCAAGTGTAATGAGCACGGTTGCACAGCAGACATTTGCACCCATGGCGGGGAATCAACCGCAGCAACAGACTCCGTTCCAAAATGCACCGTCCGGAAAATATACTCAGCAGGGTGCGACGACCTCCGTGCAGCCTCAGCAGACAGAAGATGAAGAGGTTCTTGCAAAGCTGAAAAGAATGCTTGATGCCGGATTGATCACTCGCGAGCAGTATGATGCAAAGGTTAACGAAGTGCTCAACAGAATGTGAGGGATTGCAGATGAAGAGGAAGGCGGTTTACGCAACAATATTGGATCTGATTTTTATTATTGTTTTCAATATTGTGTTCTTTGTTTCCGGCGGAAGTGAGCACCCGACATCAGTGTGGATATCCTATGGATTTATCCATTTTGCTTACATTATGGTGTTGGTTACCCCGTTTTTTACTCCTAAAAACAGCAGTGCTGCCATTCTCGGCGCAGCATCGGGATATATTTCAACCGCATATTTTGTCGCGGAGCTTGTTATTGGCTCGATTTTTATTGTCTTAAAAAGAGAATCATATATAGCGGCACTGTTGGTTCAGCTGGTTGTGCTCGGAGTATACGCGGCAATACTTCTTGTCAACCTTATCTCAAACGAGCAAACGGCACAGGACATTGAACAGCATGAGCGGGAGGTTGAATATATCAAATTTGCGGCGTCAAAGGTGAAACCGCTCGTAGAAAAAGCTCCGGATAAACGGAGTGAAAGAGCGGTGGAAAAGGTATATGATCTGCTGCATTCAAGCCCGACCGCATCCTCGCCGTTGGTACGGTCGCTGGAGGCGGAAATAGTAAGAGATATCGACAGGCTGGAACAATGTATAATGACAGGAGATTCGGAAAGCATAATCAGCGTTGCTTCGGCAATCGTTGATCTTGTCGGCGAGCGAAACAGAAAAATCAGATACTGAAAACATGCTTATGTTCTAATTAAGAAAGCTATAAATTACACATAGCGCAGAAAATGCACGGTGTAATTTATAGCTTTTTACATTTATTTAACAGATATTACTCGCTGTATCTGTCTGCTATGCTTCTGCCCATGAGCACGCCCATGACGGACGCCATCATCAGACCTCTTGTCCAGCCGCTCGAGTCGCCGAGGCAGTGGAGCCCCTTGACATTCGTGTCGAAGCTTTCGTCCATCTTGATGCGGTTGGAGTAGAACTTGAGCTCCGGGGAGTAGAGCAGCGTCTCCTCTGCGGCGAAGCCGGGAACTACATAATCGACAGCCTGGATGAAGTTGATTATGTTGAGCATTGCGCGGTAGGGCATGGCGGCGGTTATGTCGCCCGCAACGGCGTCGGGGAGAGTGGGTCTGACATTCGAGCGGTCAAGCTCTTTCTGCCATGTGCGCTTTCCGTCGAGGATATCGCCGTAGCGCTGGACGAGAATGTGACCCGCGCCGAGCATATTCGTCAGCTCGCCGACCTTCTGTGCGTATTCAATCGGCTGATTGAACGGCTGATTGAAGTTGTGGGAGCAGAGGATGGCAAGGTTCGTGTTGTTGCTCTTGAGCTCCTTGTACGAGTGTCCGTTGACGACAGCGAGGTCGTTGTCGTAGTTCTCCTGGCTGACGAAGCCGCCGGGATTCTGGCAGAATGTGCGAACCTTGTTCTTGAACGGCTTGGGATAGCCTATAAGCTTTGACTCATAGAGAACATCGTTGACCTTCTCCATGACCTCGTTTCTTATCTCGACGCGCACGCCGATATCGACCGTGCCGGGCTGATGTGAGATATCATGCTCGGCGCAGAGCTTCTCGAGCCAGTCCGCGCCGCGGCGTCCGGTCGCGATGACCGTGTGCTCCGCAAATATCTCTATGTTCTCGTCGCCCTTGCGGACATAGACGCCCTTGCACTGGTCGCCCTCAAGGATTATGTTGTCGCACTCGTAGCCGAAGAGCATATCAACGCCGTTTTCTATAAGATACTGCTCAATGGCATAGTATATGTCCTGCGCCTTCTCGGTGCCGAGGTGGCGTATCGGGCAGTCAACGAGGCGAAGACCCGCTTTTATCGCACGTTTTCTTATCTCCTTGACCTCCTCCTCGCGCCCGACGCCCTCAACATGGGTGTCCGCGCCGAACTCAAGGTAGATGCTGTCGGCATATTCAATAGTCTGCTGCGCAACATCATAGCCGATGAGCTCGGGAAGTTGACCGCCGACCTCGGGGCTCAGGGACAGCTTGCCGTCCGAGAATGCGCCCGCACCGGAGAAGCCGGTCGTTATGTGGCAGAAGGGCTTGCAGTTGACGCACTTGTTGGTCTTTGCCTTGGGGCAGCGGCGCTTTTCAATCGGCTGACCCTTTTCGACCATCATAATTTTCTTGTTCGCACCCTTGCGGATAAGCTCGATTGCCGTGAATATTCCGGCGGGACCCGCTCCGATGATAACTACATCGTATTTCATTGGTACACCTCGTTCTTTATTCGGGGAATGTTATCTCCTCATTTATCCTTGCAACGCCGTCCGTGCCGACCTCATGAAGAGCCGGCAGGAAGAAGAGCCCGGGAGCTCTGCCGGACGGGAACAGGTCGAGCAGCGGAACCATGACAAAGGCTCGTTCGGTTATTCTCGGATGAGGGAGGGTGAGCAGGAAGCTCTCGCTCTTCATGCCCTCATAGAGCAGCAGATCGAGGTCGAGCACACGCGGTCCGTCCTTTATCGTCCTCACGCGACCGTAAGCGCCCTCAATGCCGAGACATGCGCCGAGCAGCATCTGCGCCGACAGCTCCGTCTCCACTATTATCGCGGCGTTGTAAAACAGCGGCTGAGCCTCATAACCGACCGGACGGGTCTCATAGACGTGGGAGCACGCCGTTATTTTCGTCTTGGGCAGGCGGGAAAGGGAGCGCACCGCTCCGTTTATGTTCTTGAGCCTGTCCCCCATGTTTGAACCGATCCCTATAACTGCCTGCATACAGTTTGCCATAAAATCTACAGTCCTTTCGATTGATTATTCTTGCCCGTTTTATATATTTTTTCTTTCCCTGTAAATACTGACCGCAGCGAAGCCGAAATCCGCCTTCATCGGCGCGTCCGGCTTTTTGCAGGTCACTCTCACGCCCTCAATGGGCGGAAATTCCTCGAGCAGTGCGTCGGCAACACGCTGCGCGGCACGCTCGATGAGCTTGTCCTTCTGCGAAGAAAACACTCTGCGCACGCACTTTATCATCTGCGCGTAGCTGACGGTGTCGTTTAAATCGTCGCTCTCGCCTGCCCTTGAAAGCGGAATATCCGCCTCAATGTCGAGAATGAAGAGCTGCCCGTCCTCCTGCTCCTCGGGATTGACTCCGTGATAGGCGTAGAGGCGAAGCGAGTCAATGATTATCTTATCCATCGTCTGCCTCCCCGCATATCTTCTTCAGAGCGTCCGCGACACGCGCCGACTGGACGGCGGAAAAGACATCGTGGGCGCGGATAACATCTGCGCCGTTCAATATGCTCGCCGTGTGCAGAGCCACCGTTCCCGCGTCGCGCTTTGCGGCGTCCGTCTCGCCCGATGCCGTGCCGATAACGCGCTTTCGCGACGCGGCGGACATCAGCGCACTTCCGCAGACCTTTATTTTCCCGATATCCCTTATCAGGCGCAGGTTGTCCTCATAGCTCTTTGCAAAGCCGATCCCGGGGTCGAAGCAGAGGCTGTCAGCCGGTATCCCGTGCGCTTTTGCGACCCTCGCGGCTCTGCCGAAAAAGTCGAGCACATCGTCTGAGACTCCGTTTTCGTAGACGGGGACGGCGTCCGCGCCGGCGGGATTGTGCATTATTATCCACCCCGCGCCGAATTCGCTGACGACCTTCGCCATCTCGCCGCTCGCTTCTCCGCCGACATCGTTGATTATCCTTGCGCCGTGCATGAGAGCCGTGTGCGCACATTCGGGATAAAAGGTGTCAACGCTTATCGGAACGGTTATTCTGCCTTTTAATAAATCGAGCACCGGAATGAGCCTCGCGTTTTCCTCCTCGGCGGAGAGCCTTGTTGAGCCGGGGCGGGTCGATTGTGCGCCGACATCGATGATATCCGCGCCGAGCGACTGCATCTCGAGCGCGTGCTCAAGAGCCTTCTGCGGCTCGTCCCATTTGCCGCCGTCCGAAAAGGAGTCGGGAGTTATATTGAGGATCCCGCACACAAGGGTGTGGGAGGAGGTGTCAAAAATAAATCTCTCCATAGTATCGCCTTATTTTGTCAGAAGTGATATTGCTTCGGCGCGTGCTCTCGCATCCGAGCGCATAGTGCCGCGCAGAGCGGAGGTTCTTGTCTGCGCACCCGACGCACGCGCTCCGCGCATCGTCATGCACAGGTGCTCCGCTTCAACAACGACCGCCACGCCGAGCGGGTCGAGCTGTTCGTCGAGGAAGTCCGCAATCTGCGAAGTGAGCCTCTCCTGAAGCTGCGGTCTGCGTGCGAAGCAGTCAACTATCCTTGAGAGCTTCGACAGACCTATAACCTTGCCGTCACGCGGGATATATGCTATATGCGCCCTGCCGATGAACGGCAGAAGATGATGCTCGCACATGGAATACATCGGAATGTCGCGGACGATGACCATCTCCTCATTCTTTGCTTCGGTGAAGAGCTTGACATGGTGCTTCGGGTCGTCCTCAAGCCCCGAAAAAATCTCTTCGTACATCCTGGCGACCCGTTCGGGCGTTTCGACAAGTCCCTCTCTGTTCGGGTCTTCGCCGACCGCCGCAAGTATCTCACGGACAGCCGCCTCGATTCTCTTTTTGTCCATTATTCCACCCCGATTATACGAGAATAAATTCGATGACACAGTGTGTGTCGTCGGCGATATAGTTTATCTGCGTTGTTGAAAATCCGCCCCTGCCCGCATCGGCGATGCTGAGAAGCCTGTAAATTTCCTCTTTTTTCAGCAGAGAGTCGAGGGCGCTTTGATAAGCCTCCTCGGACGAGAATCGGACATCGAGCTTGTCGCCCGACTTATGCCCGCCGAAAATATTTGAGAGCGCGGTTTTCGTCTCGGCATTGTAGGAATCAAACTGCCTGCCGAGCTTGACGAAATAGTTGCTGTCCGTCGCGGTGCAGCAGGCGGACGCATCGGAAAAGGTGTGAGTTTTCAGCAGTTCCTCATCGGTGACATTGAAATAGGCATAACGCTTGTTCTGCGCCGTCCCCTCACCGATGGGATCGTCCCAGGTGAGGTCGAGATTATATGGCTGACCGTCGATAAAGACGATGTTCCACATATGTCCCTCGCTCGCGCCGTCATCGCGCTTCGCCGTGCCGGTGATGACATAATTTTCTATTCCGGCATTGTCAAGCAGGAGCTTCGCAGCCTTTGCGTATCCCTCGCAGGAGGCGGAGCCGTTGACGAGCACACCGTAAGCGGAGCTTGCAACGAGATTGTCGGAGTCGGTATATTTGCACGAGTCGATTATCGTGTCGTGAATGAGCAGCTCCCTGTCGAAATTCGATGAGCATTCGGCTATCTTGGCGCCCAGCTCATCGGTCTTTGCCTGAAGCTCGGCTTTCTTCTTTTTATATTCCTCTTCGGTCATGGCGTATTCGCAGCTGAACCAGAACCTGCGATCCCGTGAGACGAGCATACATTCGCGCCCGAGCATTATCAGCTCCGGATTGTCGTACATCACCGCGAGCCAGACCCTTTCGAGCTCGTCGTTGCTGAGCTCGGGGATCTCAATCTCCTCGGGAAACGACTCGATGTCGCTTAGAATGGCGTTGTATGCGCGTTTCCCGTTTTCGCTCAGCCCGCCGAAGTAGTGCTTAAAGTCGCCGAACGCAGACACAGGCTCGGACGAGGGTATCTCGCTCACCTTTTTCACCGAGCATCCGGTGAATATGAGCGTCAGCGCCAGCAGAAGCGCCGCAGGACACAGAAGCTTTCTTGTCAAATGACCGCCCCCTTGTTTTATAAACGGTTATTTTCCGCGCCTGCCGGACTCAACGGTCAGCTCGCCGGCGGAAGAAACGGAGGTGTATTTTATATCTCCCGCCGCCATCGCGGAGAGAGTGCGCTCACAGCGCGAGAAATCGACTATCGATATGTCGGTGTCCAGGGAGTCGATTATCTGCGAGAAATAATTGCGCCCGGAGGCGAGATAGGTCTTGTTGATATACTGCGAAAACAGCACGCAGAGCAGCTCCCCCTGCATCTGCGCTCCGCCGCCCGACGGGGTCAGGCAGTAGCGGAAATATTTGAGCAGCGTCTCGCCCTTGACGGTCTGGTTGCCGGGCACGAGCGAGAGAGACAGCTCCTTTGTCTTATAGCTTATGCGCTCGGGCACGGAAATCTGCGCGCCGGAGAGCACGTTTATGGCATTTTTGAACTGGCTTTCCGTCGAAACGGCGTATTTGTCCGTCGTGAAGCCGCAGAGAGCGTCAACAGCCTTCTTGAGCTCCTTCGAGCCGCCGGTCTTGTATAATCCCTCAAGGCTGTTCTGACTGCCGGAGACCTCCGCCGCCGTATCGGGGGAAAAGGCGCACATGCGCACTTCGCCCGAGTCAAGGTCGGCATTGACCGCAGCGACAAAATAGAGCTCGTCTTTTTCGTCCGAGACGCAGGCGAGCATAAAGGTCGCCTTGCCGCTCAGCTGAGCGAGAGCCTCGTCCGTGCTCCCTTCGGTCGATTCGACCTCCTTTTGCGGGAACAGATCGGCGGTCGAGAGCCGGTGCGATTTGAGCATATAGGCTACCGAGAGGAGCGCAAACGCGAGAAGAAAGCCGACAAATCCGAGCACGAAAAGTCTGAACCGCTTCGTCTGCTTTTCCTGTGTTGTGCGGAATTTCATTCCCTTTCTTTTCGCCATGCGATCGCCTCCTGTTATTTATAAAGTATTGCCGCCGAATATGCGCCGAGAGGGACGCTGAGTCCATCGGCGGCGCAGCCGAAGAGCGCGGACGCACCCCGCCAGCGTTCGGGGACGGTATATTCTATCTCATGGCAGTTTGCGTTCGCGATTATCAGCGCACTGCCTTTCTTTGAATTGCGCTCATATGCGATGCAGCCGAGTGCCGAGGAGATGCAGTTGAATTTTCCGTCGATGAATGCGGGACAGAGCTTTCTTATCCTGCCGAGAGTTCTGTAGTGGTCGAGCAGCTCCGCGTTTTCGTTTCCCCAGGGGAAGCAGGCGCGGTTGAAAGGGTCCTCGCCGCCCGCAAGCCCGACCTCGTCGCCGTAATAGACACAGGGCACGCCGGGGAGGGTGAACTGCAAAACCGAGGCGAGCTTCAAAAGCTTAATTCCCTTTTGACATTGCGTATCCGTCAAAATGCCCCTGTCGCGCCCGTTCTTCGGACGCTCGGTATCGCCGCGCCCGAGCCGCGTTACGGCGCGAACGGTGTCGTGCGTGCCGATATGGTTCATCAGCGTGTCGAGCGATGCGGGAGGATAGTGCTCGACTATGTTTTCCACGCACTCGCGAAGCTTTTCAGCCTGCGCCGTGCGGACAAAAGCTATAACAGCGTTTGCAAACGGATAGTTCATCACACTGTCCAGCTCGCCGCCGAGAAGGTATCTGCGGCGGTGTCCGTAGCTTATCTTGTCTGTCGCGTCCTCCCAGACCTCGCCGTAGATGAACGCATCGTTTTTCTCTTTCCTGACCGCCTCATGGAAGCGGTCGAGAAATTCGTCGGGCAGCTCGTCCGCCACATCGAGCCGCCAGCCCGACGCGCCGAGACGGAGCCAGTGCCGCGCAACGCCGTTTTCGCCGGTCAGAAACTCCAGTACACCGGGATCTGTCTCGTTGAGCTCCGGCAGGATGTCAACTCCCCACCAGCAGGCGTAATCGTCCGGCCAGCAACGGAAATTATACCACGAGCGGTAGGGCGAATTTTTGTCGCAATATGCGCCATTGCCGCCGTAAGACGAAAATTTGTCAAAATATTTGCTGTCCGCACCCGTGTGACTGAACACACCGTCGAGAAGAATCTTTATCCCGTGCCCTTCGGCGCTTTTGCAGAGGGACTTGAAATCATTCTCGCTGCCGAGCATCGGGTCGATTTTCATGTAGTCGCCCGTGTCGTATCGGTGGTTCGAGCGTGCGGAAAAGATGGGATTTAAATATATGCAGGTGACGCCGAGGCTTTCGAGATAGCCGAGCTTTTCTTCGATCCCCTTAAGGTCGCCGCCGAAAAAGTCGTATTTTTCAATTTTTCCGTCTGAGTCCGGCTCCCAGTCGGGCTCTTCGCCCCAGAGGGAGTGGTATTCCGCCGCCGGCTTGTTCTCGGGCAGTGGAGTTTTGCCGGAGCGGCAGAACCTGTCCGGAAATATCTGATACATCACGCCGCCGCGAAGCCACAGGGGCGTGTCGCAGTTTTCGCGGTATACGGTCAGCCGCCAGCGCGAGCCGTCTCCGATGACGGCGTTGCCCTCGTTTTCGAGGGATATTTTTTTTGTACCCCACGGGGTGTCGTATTCAAAATGATACCAGACTATCCCCGCGCTTTCGGGCGCGGCGGTCTCAAGAATCCACCATTCCTCATTTTCGCCCTGCATTCGCTCCCACGAGAAAGACAAAGCTTCTCTCTCGCCGCCGTCCGTCTCGAGAATGAGACGAACCGCGCTGCACTGCTCCGAGCGGGGCAGAACTATCCTGAAAATCATATCCTCACCCGAACGCACAGCCGCGCCGGGCGAGAGATGATATTTTTTTCTCGAATTGTAGGGGATAAAATGCATTTAAATCGGCCTTTATTTCGTGAGGATATAGGTGCTGTCGGAGCTCCCCGCCGAGCTCTTCATTTCAATGACCTTCTTCGAGGCGGGGAATTTGCGCTGAGCGTCCGCCTTGAGGGAGCTGAGATCGACCGCAAAAGCGTAGGCGTTCGCGCTCCAGAGAGAGCCGTTATATATATCGCTGCTGCCGCCCGCCGCCGCTTCGCCCTTCATCGCGCAGATAACGGGCGTGTCGGAGCACGCGGAGACGCAGGAGTTGACAAAGCTTACGAGCGTGGCATTTCTCGACACCGAGCCCTCGCCGTCAAATGTTGCGGCGGTCGAGTTGAGGTCGGGGAACTGAACTCCGTCGAGCAATATCGCGTCAACGCCGAGGCTCTTTACCTCCTTGACGACCTCGAGCAGATAGCTCTGAGCCGCCTGAGAATATGGGTTAAGCCACGGCTTGCCGCCCTTGGACGCTTCATTGTCGAGCCAGATGGTCTGCGTTTTGTTGTAGTGAACAGCAAGAGTACGGTCAACACGCGGCATAAGAGAGTCCTTGAAGCAGTATATGCGGGCAACGACCTTTATGCCCGACTGCTGAATTTTCTTGACGCTCTCGGCGGCGTTCGCCTGAGCTTTTGAGGAGGGAGTCTTGCCCTTTATCGCCGCTATCGACGACGGATAGCTGAGATAGCCGGACGAATCCTTGAAGTCAATGACCACGGCGTTCTGACCCGCGCTCTTGAGAGAGGAAACAAACTGATCGAGCTCGCTGCCGCCCGCGAGCAGAGAGACGCTGCCGACGCGAGCCTTTATCTCGTCTGAGGTCTGCTGCTCCGAGGAGGAGTCGCTCTTGCCGCCGTCGCTGTCTTTGCCGTCCTTGTTGCTCTTGTCTTCACTCTGAGTGGTGTCAACCTTCGCGTCGGAGATGCCGAGGAGCGTATCGGTGACGAAAAACGCCGCAGTGAAGACAACAGCCGCGCCGAGAACGCACGCAAGGATTATTCCGACTATCCTGTTGCGTCTGCGCTCGGTGTAGCTCTTGCGGCGCTTTGAGCCACCTGCCGCGTGCTTGCTGAACGCGGTTATGCTCCTGCGAGTGCCGGGAGAAAAATACTTGTCATATTTGCTGCGCTTTGCCATTTTTCATCATCCTCTGTGCTGCGCGGCGGGCAATGACATACCCGCCGGCATCGGTTTTTTAAAGTTATGAGAACAGGGAGCTGCCCGAGAAGCCCGAGAACGCGAGCGAGAGCAGCGCGACATAGACAAATGCCGCAGGAGTGCCGCGAAAGGCTCTGGGAATATCCTTGTTCTGTGAGATTATGTGCAGCCCCTTGCACACGAGAGTCGCCGCGAGAATGAACGCAAGACCTGCTCCGATGCCGGAGCCGATGCTCTCGGGGAGGGAGTAAGCCGCGCTGCGGTTGAGAAGGGGCGTTGCGAGCACGAGAGTATTGAGAGCCGCCATGCCGAGCGTGCCGAGGAACTTCTCGGTAGCGCCGAGGGCGAGCTTTAGTATGAGTCCTGTTATCAGGAAAACCGCAATCAGCACGCCGCTGAACATTGCAAAATGCAGTGCCGAGGGCAGAGCACTGAGTGCCGGTATCATTTCGAGCGCACGGCAGGCGAGTGCCGTGACGGTCGAGAAAAATGCTATCATCGCCGAGAACATCCAGAGTCTGCGCGGCTTTTTCGCGAGCATAAGAGCTTCGCTCGCCGCGTACCCGCCGTTGAAGACGAGATTCTGAATGAACACGGTGTATAATGCTGTGGAGAGCAGATCAAAAAACCAGGTCATGTTCATTTGTCTCCCTCCTTCTTTTCGTCGGAGTCAAATTCCTTTGCCTCGTCAAACAGGCGGTTGAACTCAGAGCCGTAATCCACGCCGTCGGTTTTTTCATCGGCGAATATATCGGAGAGGTCAAACTCGCCCTCGCCGTCGAGAGGCTCGAAGTGAGCCAGATCATCCTCTTCGGGTTCTGTGCCTACGACGCTCTCTTCGCTTTCAACCGGTTCCTCCGTCTCGACAGTCTCCTCTGTCTCGAAAGCTTCTTTCGCGTCTTCTTCGGGAGCGCCGTCCCCGACGGAGCTTTCCTTCTCCGCTTCGTCGGCGGACTCTTCCTTGGCGGGAGCCAGATTCTCGGGGAGATTCTTCTTGCTGACTATGACCGAGGTCTTCTTTATCTTCAGCTCGGTCTCCGCCGCGTGCTCGGGGAATCGCTTATTTATCAAGGCTTTGAGCGCGGCGGCGAAAAACGCGAGAACCAAAAATCCGCCGAACGGCATGAGAATGGCGGGATATGTTATCGGGACTTTGACATTCGCACCCCATAGGGTCGAGGAGCCGATAATTTCGCGCAGCGCACCGACGGGGATAATGACCGCCGCATAGCCGAGAGCCGTCGCCACCGCGTCAAAGAACGCGTGGCGCAGGTCGGTCTTGACCGCGAGCTTCTCGCAGTGCAGGGCGATTATTGAGTTTGCCGCCGTCAGGGCGAGATATATGCCCGCGCCCAGGCTGATTTCTGGCACAAATAAGTCAATTGCGTATATGATTCCGGCGATTATCGCCGTGCCGATGAGCAGATATATCGCGACTCTTATCCATCTCGCGACCTTTTTCAGCGCGAGGCAGGCGAAAACCTGCGTGATAATAAGCACCGGGAAGAATGCCGCCGCGAGCAGGACAGCCGTCTTGAGCGTCGTCGCGACTGCGACTATCGCGCACAGCCCCGCAGCCTGGATGAGCACGGGGTTATGGATGAATGTGCTGCTGAACAGCGCGTCGGAGAAGGAGTATTTTCTGCCTGAACTCATGCCGGCTCACCTCCCTTTATTTCCGCTTTCCGTTTTCTCTTTTCCGCTCTTTTTGCCATCGACTTTTCAATGAATTTGTGGTAGCCGACCTTTCTCAGCGCACTGTCAACTATCGGCCAGAAGGCGTTGGTGAGCAGTATGCCGAAGCAGGTGCCGTCCTCAAATGTGCCGAAGTAGCGGAGTATCATGCATACTATTCCGGCAAATGCGCCGTAGATAAACCTTGTCAGCGGATGCTTCGGGCTTGTGGCGGGGTCGGTGACGAAGAATATGCCCGAGAAGAGCAGACTTCCTGCGCACAGCTCGGTGAGCAGGGACACCGGTCTTGAAAACGATCCGCGAGGGAAAATTACCGCAAGCAGGGAGCAAACGGTCAAAAAACCGAGGACATTTAAGAGCCTTTTCGGCTTGCCTGCGGCGAGCAGGGCGCAGGAGCCGAGCAGTGCGATTGAGCAGCAGGTGCCGAGCGCACCGGAAACATTGCCGGATATCATCGACATTATGCCGACGGAGCTCATGTGCTGGATTCCGCCCGCGCTCAGCTGGGCGGCGAGGGACGAGCCCGCGTCAAAGACCTCGAACGATGCCGAGTCGATGGCGGGATATTTGAAAACCTCATCCGGGAAGCAGACGGTCAAAAACGCCATGCCGGCAGCTGCGGGCACAAAAGGAGCTTTGCGCGCCGAACCGAACGGGATTTTTGCGACGAGAATGGCGAACGCCGCGCCCGCGCCTATCAGCCAAAGCGGGGCGGTGGCGGGCAAAAGCATGGCAATGGCGAAGCCCGTGAACACCGCGTGCATATCCGACAGGCAGTGAAGCTTTTTTTTCATTATCAGCAGCGCGACTGCCTCAACGGCGACTGCGCTTATAATTCCCGTAAGTATCGCCCTGAATGCGAGCGCACCGTAGTAATACCAGCTGACGATAGCGGGGGCTGCGAGCATGAGCAGATAGCTCGAATAAGGACTTTTAGGCGCTTTTATGTGTTTGAGTTTTGCCATAAAATCAACCTTTCCGTTTGCCGGCTTGCTGCGCTGGCAAAAATTTTGCATTGCACGCCGCAGTGGCGCGTAATATTATATAATACAGAGGATTTTATTTTTATTGAGGAGGGGACGCACCTTGAAGATACAGTCTCCGTCTGAAAACAGGATAACCATTGAGCTCTCGGCACGCGATATGGACGCACTCAATATTACATATGAGCAAATGGACTACTCGAATATTGAGACGCGCCGCGTGGTCTGGACTCTGCTCGACAGAGCGGGTCACGAACTCAAGCGCGACATCGATCCGAGCGGGAGGATGATAATCGAAGCGGTGCCCGCAGGCAAGGGAGGGTGCGTTTTGAAATTCACCCTCTGCGCCGACGGCGGCAGGGGAGTCCGTCAGAGCCCGTCGATAAAGAAATGGGAAAATACGGCGGTCTATGAGTTCAACTCGCTCGACGATGTTATGGACGCGGCGCACGCGCTCGGCAGAAGCGTTGAAAACAGCGGACTGTATGAGTCGGGCGGTGTCTACCGCCTGCTTTTAGGCGAGAGTGTTTCCGATGCGCCGGGGCATATCCTCAGCGAATTCGGAACACAGATAAATTCCTTTGCCGCCGCTTCGCACACTCGGGAGCACTGGCGGTGCATAGCCGAGGGCGGCGCGTTGAAAAAGCTTTCCGGCAATTGATTATTGACAGTCGGCGGCGATATTTTTCATTTCGGCTATCGCCTTTGCCGGGTCGTCCGCGCCGAAAACCGCGCTTCCCGCGACAAAGACGGTCGCTCCGCGTCTGGCGGGCTCTTCGATTGTCTTTGCGGATATTCCGCCGTCAACCTGAATTTCAATATCAACGGAGCGCTTCTCGCACTCCTCACGCAGTGCGCTTATCTTCGGCATCATATCCGCCATGAACTTCTGACCGCCGAAGCCGGGCTCAACGGTCATGATTAGCACCATGTCGAGCTTGTCGAGATAGGGAAAAACGCTCTCGACGGGAGTACCGGGCTTTACGGAGAGAGCCGCCCTGCAGCCCGACGAGCGGATGAGGTCAACAGTCTCATCGACCGGGGAATCCGACTCGATATGGAAGGTGATAATATCCGCGCCGGCCTTCACAAAGTCGGGGATATATCTGAGCGGCTCGCTTATCATAAGATGAACGTCAAAGACGAGCGAGCTTTTGCCGCGAATACTTTTTATGATCGGTGCGCCGAAGGTTATGTTGGGCACGAAATGCCCGTCCATCACATCGAGATGGAGCCAATCCGCGCCGGCTTTTTCTATCATTGCGGCCTGCTCTCCCATACGAGAGAAGTCGCCCGCAAGCATTGAAGGAGCGATCTTTATCATCGTTTTTGCGTCCTTTCGTATTTTCGTACATACCTTGTATCATTATACCAACTAAATCCCGTTTAGTCAATCGCGGCGGGGCGTCTTTGCAAGTCTTTACAAACGGTTAAAATTATGGTATTCTTTAACAGAGAAAATGGGTTCGGGATGTGTGCAGAAAATCCCGAAAAAGGAGAAAAAGAAAATGAATGTTTATGATTTTGACAACACCATCTATGACGGAGAGAGCTTTATCGACATGTTTATCTTTCTTTTTAAGAAAGACCCTTCGCTCGTCAAGTATGTTCCGGATGTTATAAACGGGCTTTACAAATACACAAAGGGCACGATAAACGCCGAGGAAGCTCTTGAGGAGTATGCCGATGTCGTCACCGACTACTACAACAGCATCGAGGATTTCGATGCGCTCGTCACCGAGTTCTGGGATGCGAATATCCACAAGATAAAGCCGTTTTATTTCCGCCAGAGGCAGGACGACGACATAATAATCTCCGCGAGCCCCGAGGTTCTGCTCGACGATGTTATGCACCGACTCAACATCAGGAACTACATCTGCTCGCGCACCGACGGCAACG
>CAVDWM010000033.1:0-19964 GCA_963612725.1 Faecalibacterium prausnitzii
TTCTCGGGCAGAGCCTGGATTATCTCCCAAGCAAACATACCGACAAGGTTTGCGAGCAGCTGAAGCGCCATCTGCGGCTTCGCAAGATCCGAAGGCGGGTCGGTGAATATCAGGCTCACCAACGCGCCGATCATGATAAGGCGGAAAATCCACCAGACGATGAACTCCCACTTCTTCGCGCTCGACATAAGCCGGCTGAAATAGTTTTTCACAAATTTTTCCTCTTTTCTTTGTTTTTCCCTCGTACCCTGCAACATATGAAAATTTACATTCGGTTGCAAGTATGATTGTATTGAACAAGTTTGAAGACGCAGTTAAACGCAATCAGACGACGCAAGGAATGTAAAGTTTTAGGTGTTACAGGGTACTCGGTGCTCACCCGATGGGCGCGGCACCAAACACACGGGCTAATTATAACATCTGTGCCCGACGCTTTATTTTAAAAACAGAAATTCGACTTTTTTTGTATTATCCGACAAAAAGCGGGTGCTTAATTTGTATATTCATACAGTTTTCAGGCGAGTGATTTAAGCAGGCGGAAGAAAATATCTTTGAAGGTCAGCGCAGGCACGGCATCGGGCGAGACGATATTATACTCCCCTATTTTCTCGTCCCCGAGGCTCAGCACCACCCTGCCGAGCACCTGCCCCTTTTCGACCGGTGCCTGAACATCTACGCAGAGCTCGACATCGGTCTTTATCCTGCTCTCCTCGCCTTTTTTGACGAGCACGCTTGCAGCCTTCGGCAGAGCCGGATGAACCGAATCCGCAACGCCGCCTATTACGGCAACATCGGTTATCAGCGACGGGTCTATCTCGGGCGTGACGGTCGAATAGTTGGCAAAGCCCCAGTTGAGCATGGTCTTTGCGCCGTTGAAGCGGTCGTCGCTCGTCTGACTGCCCATGACGACGGCTATCAGGTGCGTGTCGCCGCGCTTCGCGCTCGCCGAGATGCAGCAACCGGCTTTCGCCGTCGTGCCGGTTTTGAGTCCGGTCGTGCCTTTATAGAACCTGACCAATTTATTCGTGTTTACAAGCTCCGTTGCGCCGCCGCGCAGGGAGTCCATCCAGATAGTCGTGTAGTTCATTATGCGCTCGTGCTTTAAAAGCTCCCGCGACATTATTGCGACGTCCGCCGCAGTGGTCAAATGGGTCGTTGTGGTGTCGTCAAGACCCGTGCAGTTATCGAAATGGGTGTTCTTCATACCGAGCTGTCGGGCGCGCTCGTTTATCATCGCGGTGAACGCCTCGTCGCTGCCCGCGAGCAGCTCTCCCAGAGCCGTGCAGGCGTCGTTCGCGCTGTAAACGGCGGTAGCCTTGAGCAGATCGTCAACAGTCATCTGCTCGCCCTCCTTGAGCCATATCTGCGAGCCGCCCTTTGACGCGGCGGAGGCGGAGGCGGTGACGGTATCGCCGAGCGATATCTTCCCGCTGTCGAGCGCTTCGGTCACGAGCAGGAGAGTCATTATTTTCGTGACAGAAGCGGGATAGAGCTTTTCGTCGGCGTTCATGCTCATGAGCACCTTGCCGGAATCCGCATCCATGAGCACCGCCGCCTTCGCCTTGACGGTGACGGGCATAGGCTCGTCGGCGAAGCTCACGCAGCAGCAAGAAAACATCAGCATAAGAACAAGGGCGGCGCAGAGCACCGTTTTAAGCTTACGGTTCATCATATCATCTCCCAAAATAAAAAGCGGATATAATTGAGATATAACATAGATATGCCGTTTGTCTGCATCTTAGCCCCGCGGACTTGCACAAGAGGGCGAAATGCTGTATAATTTCACTGCAAAAATCAAAGGAAGGGCGGCTTTTGCCGCGGTGATTATATGAAGGTCGCGTTCTGCACCCTCGGGTGCAAGGTCAATCAATATGAATCGCAGTCGATGGAGCAGGCGCTGATAAAGCGCGGCTTTGAATGCGTCGGGGCAAGCGAGGAGGCGGATATCTACATAGTCAACTCCTGCACCGTGACCGCCGAGAGCGACCGCAAGACGAGACAGAATGTGCGCCACCTGCGAAAGCTGCATCCGAACGCCGTTATAGTGCTCACGGGCTGCATGCCGCAGGCGTTCCCCGAGGACGCGCGTCTGCTCACTCAGGCGGATATCGTCACCGGCAACCGCTCAAACAAGCAGATACCTGACATGATTGACGAATTTTTCCGCACACGCGAGAGGATAGTGCGCATAGCTCAGCACGAAAACGGCGAAAAATTCTCGGGCGAGCTGATAAACGATTTTCGCGAGCGCACGAGGGCGACGGTCAAGATAGAGGACGGCTGCAACCGCTTCTGCTCATACTGCGTCATCCCCTATGCACGCGGGCGTGTGCGCTCAAAGCCGCTTGAGGACATAGGAGAAGAAATATCCTCGCTCGAAAAGAAAGGCTTTTCGGAGATAGTTCTCGTCGGCATAAACCTTTCGGCATACGGCACGGACTTCGGAGCGAGTATCTGCGACGCGGTCGAGCTCGCCGCCTCGTTCGAGGGGATAAAGCGCGTGCGTCTCGGCTCTCTTGAGCCCGACCACATGACTCCGGAAGTTACAAAAAGGCTGGCGGAATGCAAAAAGCTCTGCCCACAGTTTCACATATCGCTCCAGAGCGGATGCGACAAGACGCTCAAGCGCATGAACCGCCACTACACCGCCGCCGAATATGAAGAACTCTGCACAAGGCTCAGAAGCGAGTTCAAGGACGCGACGCTGACTACGGATGTTATGGTCGGCTTTTCGGGCGAGACTGAAGAAGATTTCGAGATTTCGCGGGATTTTGTCAGGAAGATAGGCTTTGAAAAGGTGCATGTGTTCCCCTATTCACGCAGGGCGGGCACGCGGGCGGCGGAGTTCCCGGATGTCGTTGAAAACGCCGAAAAGGAGCGCAGGAGCCGCGAGATGATTGCGGCGGCGGGCGAAATTCGGCATGAATTTTTAGAGAGACAGGTAGGCAGGACGGTCGAGGTGCTGTTTGAGGAGAAGCTGCGCGACGGCAGTGTCCAGGGCTACACGGCGAACTACACGCCTGTCAGGATAAAGAGCGGCTGCACGCACGGTCTGCACAAAGTAAAGATAACCGCCTGCGGCGATGACTGGTGCGAGGGCGAGCAGATATAAAGGCAAAAACCGACCTATGAACCACAGGTCGGTTTAACTTTTTATATCTGCAAAAGCAGTACGGATATGTTTTATTTTAGTATCTTTCTCAGCTTGCCGCTCAGGCGCAGGCAGTAGAAGGTGATAAGCTTTGACAGGGCGTAATCATAGAGCAAAAATGTGATTATGCCGAGCAGCGCTATCGCGGGTATCGCCCACTTGCCGAGGAAATCCGGCAGGTCGGGGTCGATGCCCATAAATTTTATCATCAAAAAATATGAGAGAGTCATAACTCCCGCAAAGGTCAGCACTTTTATAATATACTCGACCGCTCTCGGCGTTTTGCTCTCCAATACGGATTTTAACACGGGATAATAGCCGAAAAAGACCGCGTAGATTATCGCCGCCTCCTTGTTCGGGACGACTATAAGCGACAGCGCGGACACCGCCGCCCACACTCCGAGCGCCCATTTTTTATCAATCTCAATGACAATTACCGCGACAAACAAGCTCGATATCGCGGGGAGCGCGAGCTCGAGATTCGGGATAAGCGAGATAAGCGCCATAAGAGCGACGGACAGCGCCGCAAAGACGGCGCTGAGAGCTATTTTTGATGTTTTTTTCATTTCGCGTTTCATATATCAGCCTCAGCAGCACGGGATAAGGTCGCCGCCCATACACTCGCAGCAGCAGTCGGCACAGAGCAGTCCGGAGCAGATATCGCAGGCGCTGCAGCCGTTTGACGATTTGCGTGTGCTGCGGAAGCCACCGTTTTTCGACGAATCGAGATTTTCCTTCGCCGCCGCATATTCGCGGTTGCCTGGATCCATTCTGCATGCGCGGTCAAAATTCTCCGAGGCATAGTCGAGCCAGCCGCGCCTCTGCTGCGCCGCGCCCTTGAGATAATACCACTCCGCGGTGCGGCACTGCTCGGGAATCCCGTCGAGCAGAACCAGTGCGTCTTCTATCCTGCCGCTTCGTATTTTTTCGCGTATATCCGACAGCTCGGACATATTGTTGGCATATGACGAAGAGCGCGAAGACGATGAGGACGAAGAGCCGCCGAGTCCGCCTCGGAGCATGACTATCTGGTCATATGCATCGTTGAGCTCCTGCATCTTGCCGTCGTCCGACAGATCGCCGTATTTGCGGGCAAGCTCGCGATAAGCATTTCTTATCTGCTCGTCACTCGCCGTGTCCGGCACTCCGAGAACCGAGAACGGATTCTTTTTCATTCTTCACACCCTCTTTCTTTCTGAGCACTTCGGTCTGCGAAGCAAGCATTCCGTCGCGGACCACATTTTCTATTATATCCCCGAAGCGGTTGAGCTTCAGCTCACCCAGTGCGTTCGCCGTCTCGCCCGCCGTGAGGTCAAGACGCTCCCCGGCAAATTTTCCGAACTCATCGCCCGAGAGGCTGTTTGCATCGGGAAACTTTGCTTTCAGCGGATTATATGACCCGCTTTTTATATCCTTTGCGATATCGTCAACGGCATCGAGCAGATATATCCATCTGCCCAAAAGATAGCCGAAACGCCACAGCTGCATCTTATCCTCGCCGTAATAGCCCTGAGAGAATATCGCGGCAAGCATCTTGCCGGACGGATCCGCTGCCTCGTCGAGTGAAGCCGTGCCGGATTTTTCGATTCTTTGCTGTTCGTCCATTGCGGCGGCGACGGCGCGGTCGAGCATTTCCTGCCTTCTCGCGGCTTTTTTGTGCATAAGCGAAAGCGCGGGCTTAATAACCCTGCACGCAAGGCGTTTGAAGAACCCGCCGTCCGCGATATCGTCGAGCAGCTTATAATAGGAGACGATTATTACGACATCGGCACTGCGCTCAAGCTCCGCGTCCTCGGTGCATTTGAGGCACTTCTTCGCGGGATTCACGCAGCAGCGTCCCTTTTCAAATTTTCCGCACTGCTCCTGAAGCGCAAGTCTGACTATCGAGAGAAAGGTGAAATCGTAGCTCAAAAGCATTCTCGCTATCGGGGTATAGAGTCTGCCGAGCACTCTGCACTCGGAGCAATATACGCCCCTGTAGAGCTCATAATCCTTGATTTTGAGCTCCGGCTTGAAAGCTTTGATATAGCCTGTCATCTTTTCCCCCAAAAAGTTTTCTTTGTCTCTTTAGCTTATTTTATATCAAAGAACCTCAAAATCGGTTAACGCTTTGTAAACTTTTTGCTTCAGACCTTGCTATAGTGCTTTTTCAGATGTTTTACCGCCTTTTCATAGCCCTCAAAGCCGAAGCCGATATATGTTTTGACGCAGGCGGGGGTTATATATGAATTTTCGCGGAAATCCTCGCGCGCGGAAATGTTTGACAGATGCACCTCGACCGCCGGCAGACCGACCGCCTTGAGCGCGTCATGTATCGCAATGCTCGTATGGGTATAGGCGGCGGGGTTGATTATTATCGCATCGACCTTTTCATAATATGCCTGCTGGATTATGTCAACAAGTGTACCCTCATGGTTCGACTGAAAAAATTCGGGCTCTATGCCGTTTTCCCCGCAACGTGCGCGGATATATTCAACAAGGTCGTCATAAGTCTGCCTGCCGTAGATATCCGGCTCTCTTATGCCGAGCATATTCATATTCGGTCCGTGGATAATATAAACCTTCATCTAAAACCTCTTCCTTTCAGAATTGAATTGATTTATTGCCTGTTCGGTGATAAAATTACTTCGTAAAGATAAAAACCGTGACGCAGGTCACAGCAGGAGTGAGAGTATGATATACACGATTGAAAACGAATTCTTGCGCGTCAGCGCGGAGGACGACGGAGCGCAGCTGAGCTCGATAGAGCTCAGGAAAAACGGAAAAGAGTTCCTCTGGCAGGGCGACCCGTCCGTCTGGTACGGCAGAGCACCGGTGCTATTCCCGATAATCGGTCAGTTATTGGACGGGAAATACCGCTATGACGGGCGCGAATACGAGATGCCGAAGCACGGCTTTGCGCGTCACTCGGTGTTTGCGCTCAAGGAGCGGAGCTGCGATTCGATGACCTTCTCCCTCGCGTCGAGCGACGGGACGAGGAAATGCTATCCGTTTGAGTTCGAGCTGCTGATAAAATATTCCGTCAGCGGGCACACGCTCCGCTGCACGAGCACCGTCATAAACAAGACCGACGGCGAGATGTATTTTTCGATCGGCGCACACCCCGGCTTCAACTGCCGCATAGGCGACGCGATAGAGTTTGAGAAAAGCGAAAAGCTTCGCACGATGAGAATAGATTCAAGCTCCATTCTCTTGGACGAAGCTTTCCCTGTCGAGCTCGAAAACGGACGCACGCTGAGGCTCACCGAGCACATTTTCGACAAGGACGCGCTCATCCTCGAGGGACTCAATTCAGAGAGTCTGCGCCTTATAAGCGGCGACAGGACGGTGAAATTCACCTTCGGCAAAGCACCCTATCTCGGCATATGGGCAAAGCCCGACGCGCCCTATGTCTGCCTTGAGCCGTGGTACGGAGTCAACGACAGCTGCGACAAAAAGGATTCTATAGCCGAAAAGCGCGGCATTGAAAAGCTCGAAAAGGGCGAGACCTTTTCGTTCGACTGGACGGCGGAGCTTGAGGGCTGAAAAAATTATATCTGACTGCCGTTTTTCGGCAGTCTTTTTTATGCCTTGAAGCGGTAGCCCGCTCCCCAGACGGTTTCGATATACTGCGGGTTGGAGCTGTCCGCCTCAATCTTGTCGCGGATTCTGTTGATATGGACGGTGACGGTCGAGGTCTCGCCTATCGCGTCAAGTCCCCATATCTTATCAAAAATAGCGTCCTTGCTGTAGACCACATTCGGATTCGACGCGAGGAATGCGAGCAGGTCAAACTCCTTGTTCGTGAGCGTGGCCTCCTTCTCGTTGACAAATACGCGGCGGGCATGGGTATCTATCGAGAGCTTGCCGACATTGATGATATAGTTGACCGGCTCTTCGCCCTTTGAGGTCAAGCGCTCATAGCGGGCAATGTGCGCCGTGACGCGGGCAACGAGCTCCGAGGGGCTGAACGGCTTGGTTATATAGTCGTCCGCACCGAGACCGAGACCTCTTATCTTGTCTATCTCGTCCTTCTTTGCCGAGACCATGAGCACGGGGCACTCCTTGTGCTTGCGTATCTGGCGGCAGACCTCGAAGCCGTCAATCCCGGGGAGCATGACATCGAGAATCACAAGGTCGTAGTCCGAGCCGAGTGCCTTGTCAAGTCCGCCCTTTCCGTCGAACTCCATCTCAACCGTATAGCCGTTCGCCTCGAGATAATCGCGCTCGAGCTCGGCTATATTTTTTTCGTCCTCAACAACAAGAATCTTTTTGCTCATTTTGCTCTCTCCTTTTATTTCGCTTGCGGCATATCTATTGTCACCTTGAGCCCGCCGAGCTCGCTCTCCTCCGCACGGATGGACGCGCCGTGGCGGTCGGTTATCTGCTTTGTTATTGCGAGACCGAGGCCGCTTCCCTTTTTGGAGCCGGTTCGCGCCTTGTCGCCTCTGTAGAAGGTCTCGAATATCTTATCGCGCTCGTCCGCCGGAACTCCCCGACCGTTATCCTCGACAGATATTTCGGTGCGTCCTTTTTCGCCGTTTCTGACGGACAGCATTATCTCGGCTCTTCCGTCCTCCGCACCGTATTTGCGGCTGTTGTCGATAAGATTGTTGAGCACGCGCTTGAACTGGGCGGGGTCGATGTTTATCTCCCTGTCCTCATCGCACTCAAAATTATATATGAACTCTATGTCCGCTTCGCCGAGGGTGTCGGCGGCATGAGCGACATACTCCTCAAAGAAGTCCCTTGCCTTTATCTTTTCAAAATAAAACGGCACCTTGTCAAGGCTGAGCTTCGATAGCATTGAGAGCTCGGAGACGAGAGTGTCCATACCCTGTGCGGTGTCATAAATGACCCCGACATAGCGCAGCTTTTTCTCCTCCGTATCGGCAATACCGTCGAGTATGCCGGAGGCGTAGCCTTTTATTGTAGTCAGCGGAGTGCCGAGATCGTGCGATATTCCGGCAATCAGCTGCATTCTGTTCTCCTCATACTTCTGCTGCTGCTCGACCGACTCCTTGAGCCGCTGGCGCATCTCTTCGAAATCCGCGCAGACCTGACCTATCTCATTTTTGGAGCGGTAGGGCACTTTGTAGTCAAGATTGCCGTCGCGCAGCTCGTGGGTCGCGGTCTGGAGTATGGTCATCGGCTCCGTTATGCTCTTGAGCATGAGTATGACGAGCAGACCGTTCGTTATGATTATCGCAACCGCCGCCACGACCGCCGCGAAGGAGATGACATTGTTGCCCTTTATCGGTATACCCGAGCTGCCGCTGTAAATTCCGGAGCTCACTATCGCGCTCAGTTTTTTGTTGACAACGATTATCTTGACTATTCCCTCGCCCTCGACGGAAAAGACATCGGTGACAACCGTTCCGCTGTCGTCTGAGGTGACAAATGGACTGTTTATGTCGCTCAGGCTCTTGCCGCAGATATCGATGACCGCGCCGACCATATCGTAGACATCCGCCTCGACGGTCTTGTATATTATCTCATCATTCGCGAGAATCATAATATCCGAGCCGTCTTTTTGAATGTTGGCGCAGGCACCGAGAACCGCGTCGCTTATTCTTTCCTCCATGCCGCTGTCGGACTTGGTTATTCCCGCTCTGAGCGGCGCGATACGCTTCTTGTCCATAGTGCCGAGCCTGGCGTCGTCGCTTTTCTTCGGGGTCTTTATCTTCTCCTCAAGTGACGAGACATTGAACTGCGTCTTATAAAGCAGGAAAGAGCCGAAGGACGGGTCGAAGGACAGCTTTGAGGTTGAAAAATATGTTATGGACAATGTTGTCAGCAGAATAACCGCGGTTATAATTGCCACGGGAATAATAACCATGAGCATATTCGACACGACAAGTTTGTTTCTGATAGACATATTTCTGAACACGGATATTCTCCTTTTTTGAAAAGGTTTTCCACCGCCGCAAACGCGGAATATCGAGGCATCCGCGGTCAAAAATAAGCTCGGTGATGATATTGAAAAACTGTTTTCGCTATGTCTTTGTCTTTCTCCTCGGCGCGGTAATATACAACCTCGTCGAGGTTATCTTTCGCGGCTACACGCATTGGTCGATGTCCGTAGCCGGCGGCTCGGTGCTGCTGATTTTCTATTTCCTGAGCGACTGGCTCGCCGCGCTCCGCCCCGTGACGGGCGGCATAGTGGGTGCGCTCGTGATAACCTGCGTCGAGCTTATCGTCGGAGTGATATTCAACATTCTGCTGGGGCAGGAGGTTTGGGATTATTCGAATATGCCGCTGAATTTTCTGGGACAGATCTGCCTGCCGTTTTCGGCGGTATGGTTCGTTCTCTATTTTCCGGCGGAATACCTGTGTCTCGCACTCAAGAGGAAATTCGAGCCGAAAGAACGCGCTCAGTTCGAGGCGATGTAATCGGCGATGCCGTCTACCGTCGCCTGGGCAAGCTTCTCCTGAACGGAATCCGACCAGAGCAGCTTGCACTCGCTGATGTTGCTGACAAAGCCGTATTCAATGAGCACGGAGGGACATTCCTCGATTCTCGTCACGCGGAACGGATACATATTCGTGCCGCGGTCTATCTTATTCAGGGTCGCCGTTCCGGCTCCCGAATATATGCTGCTCTTGTAGGTCGAGACCAACCGTTTGTGCACCGCCGACGCCAGCGGGAACGAATAAGCCTGATAATAATATGCGGAGGTGCCCAGCGGGCTTGCGCTCTCGCTTGAGTCGCAGTGGACGGCGATAAACATATCGGCGTTCTTCGTCCTGCCCATATTTGCGCGGGCATCGAGAGAGACATATGTGTCGTCCGAGCGCGTCATAATGACCGTTGCGCCGCGAGCTTCGAGCTTCGCTTTTATCTTCTGAGCGAGGAGCAGGTTTATCTGCTTCTCATATTTTTTGGAGCTGCTGGGGTTATATGCGCATATTGCGCCGGAATCGTTGCCGCCGTGACCCGCGTCTATCATAATGACACTGCCGCTGAGCGACGATGAGGGCTTCGCCTTGACCTTGAGGGTAAGGCAGCCGTCCGAGGTATAGCCGACGGAATAGCCGTAGAATCTGCCGGCGGTCTTGAGGGTCAGGCGCAGCGTCAGCGTTTTCGCACTGCTGTCCGTTATCCACTCGGCGGCGGAGACTATCTTGCTGCCGGAGACATTGACCTTGCCCGCGACATTGCCGGAGTGGCTGAAGGTGATATCAACATATTTTCCGTTGAACGCCGTCACGGCATAGAGCGAGCCGCCCGAAGCCTGGGACGACGGGAGATACGACTGGTTCTTGACTGCGACATTGAACGGAACCTTCCATGTGAAGCCGAATTTTATAGTAGTTGCGTCTGAATTTGAAGAGCTTGCTACGACCGTGACTTTGTTCAGCGGAAGATTATAGCCCTGAGCTATGAGCTTTGTCTTGCTCGCGAGCACGTTTCTGCCGCTGGCAAGGCGATAATATTTGCTTCCGCCGTAAGTATATTCGCTCGAAATATAATCGAATGTTCCCGCCGGAAGCGGAGAGCTGTAAGGTACGCAGTCGTCAACGACATTGGCGGGCATAGTCTCGCAAAGCGCGGTTATCTCGCACATCTTCGATCTGCCCGCAACGCCCGCATAGGCGTAGGGGGTAAGCATCTTCGACGGGTCAAAATCGACATTGCCGCCCGTGGTGCCGTCGGTTGTGGTATCGGTCTCGGAGGTTCCGTCGGTTGACGGATGCTCGGTCGTTTCGGGCTGAGTCGGGGTCGGCTCGGGGGTCGGAATGACCGCACTGACGCTGACGCTCGCGCCGCTCATCGTGGCGGAGAGTCCGTTAAAGCTCGCATATACCTTTATTCTTCCGAGCGACTGCACCTTGGAGGTGCTCTCGGGGATTGAAAGCTTGCCGCTGAAAACGGCAAAATCGGAATTTTCGTCAAGCTTTGTGCCGTTCTCGTCCTGAACGAAATTAGACTGCTGCTGAAGCTTCACCTTTGTGCTGCCGAGGCTCGCCGTGACATCGGCTCCCTTGAGTGCGGTCGCGGTGACGGTGATGCTGCTGCCGCCCGGCAACTCCATGGATTGCGTCGGGCTTATCGACTCAAGTATCTTTATTTCATATGTGACCGTATATTTATGCGTCTCGCCCTTGTGCTCAAAGCTGAATTCGTTCTTTCCGACTTTGAGCTCCGTCTCGAAGGAGAAGTCTCCGTTTGCTTCGCGTTTTACATCGTTTCCGTTGAGCTTCAGCGGGCTAAGCGGGCTGCTCGAACCGGTGAAGGTTATTTTCGATTCGTTCGTGGTTTTGGTGCTGCCCTCAAAGTTTCTGAGCTCGAAGTCCTTTTCGAGCTCCGCACGGCTGCGCTCCGAAAGGTATTTGAGGATAGCCGACGCGAGAGAATTGTCCGACGAAAAGAATGCGTAGTCGTACATGACCGTTCCCATGCAGGAGTCGAGTGAATCGCAGGCGTCGAGCTGCTCGGTTATCATCATAGCCTCGTCCGTTCCGTCGGACGCAAAGAGATCTGCGCGAACCGCCGCAGTAAAGCTCAGTCCGCTCCCGCGTGCGGAATCGTTCACCTGCTCGAGCGAGGAGACATATGCTTCGCCCGCCGAGGACTTGTCCGACGGGAAGCTTATAAGAAAATCCGCAAACCTTGAATCGAGCACAGCCGCGCAGTCCGCCGCGTTTGATGCGTCGGCAAAGAGCGCCGCACTGACTTTTTTGTTCGCCGCATGAAGAGCGCCGACGGCGGCTTTTCTCTGCTCGGCAGTCATATCGCCGGAGAATGCCACGCAGTCGAAGCTGCTTGCGAACGAAGACAGCTCGTCTTTTCCAAGCTCGGTGCCGCCGTAAACAAGGCAGACATAGAGCTCCTGCTCCTTCGCCTTTTCCGAAAGCACGGAGAGCACATCTATGTTTCCGTCCGAGCAGGTAAAGCCGCGCTCGTCGGGAACCGAAATGAATACCGAATCAAAGCCCTTGCTCTTTATATTCTCCGCCGCCTTTGCTATTATATCGGAGTTTGTTTTTGTATCCGACGAGGACGAAAGACCGAGCTTGTCCGTTTCGACAAAGACCGCAGACAGCTTCGCGGGGCGCGAGGTGACGAACTGTATATTGCCGCTGTCGGTGTCGGTGACCTCTGCGGTATCCGATTCCTTGCCGCCGAAGAGCGACAGAATTTTATCCGTTCCGACTATGCCCGCTCCCACCGCCATGCTAAGGAGCAGCAGGACGGCAACGGACATTATTATTACGGCATTTCTCTTTCCCTTCGTCATTTATTCAGCCCTCCGCCAAAAAAGTTTTCGCCAAATAAGGACATAATATCCCTAATTTATAATAAGACAGTGTACATTATAACATATTTTCGAGATTTTGCATTTCTTTTTTTGCGTTTTCGTTGATTTTCCCGAAAATATATGAATATGAAAAAAGTGCGAACCCGCAATATGCCTTGAGCGGACGGACAAACGAGAGCTGACGGGCAAGAATATCCGTGTTTTCCGCCCACTCGGAGCTTCCCGTTCGGGCATTTTTATCCTGCGTTCCGCACTTATAGGCTGCAAGCCCCCAGATTATCCCGACGCGTCCGTCCGAGACAGAAGCCCAGCGCCTTGCTGTTTTCTCAAACGGCAGCGTTTGATTCTCAAAGCCGAAATAGACCTGCGGTATTATATAATCGGCATAACCGGGAGATGAGAGCCACAGCTCGACATCCGCGAACAGGGCGTTTTCGTTGCCGTCGATATTGCCTGCGGGGCTTATCGAAAAAATCATGTCGCTGCCGTAGCTTTTGACGAGCGAATAAAGACCCGCCGCAAACGCGCTTACGCTGTCGCGCCGCCACTCGTTGAGACCCTTATCCCCGCCGCCCGCGACATATGCCTCATATTCCGCACGGTCGATGCTCTCGTCTCGCGTGGGATAGAAATAGTCGTCGATATGTATGCCGTCAACCTTGTAGCCGTTCAATATTTCGCGCACGCCGTCATATATCAGCGCGTGGACATCGGTTGACGCGGGGTCAAAATATATTCCGTTTTCGAGCTGGATAACGGCATTGGTGCCGATAAGCTTTTTCGCGGGACTCCCCTGCGGCAGAGAGTCAATATCATCGGACGAGCTGACGCGAAACGGGTTTATCCATGCGTGAAATTCAAGCCCTGCCCGATGAGCGCACTCGACCATCACCTTCAGCGGATCGAAGCCGGGGTCGCTCCCCTTGCAGGAATATTTTGACCACGGGAAAAGCTCCGACGGATAGACGGCATCCGCGAAGGCGCGGACATGGACAAAGACCGTGTTGAATTTCATATCGGCAATATTGCAAAACATCTCCTCCGCCTTCTCACGGAATTTTTCTTCGCCCTGCGTCGCATCCGGCAGCTCATAACAGCTTATCCACACGGCGCGAATTTCATCGGGCTTTCGAGTGTAAGCGGCGGCGGTCTCCGTCGTGTTCCCGCCTGTCAGTTCCGGAGCTTTTGCGGGAGTCCGGGCGCATGAGCAGAGCAGGCAGAGCAGAACAAGGCAAGCCGAAAGGCGTTTCATTTTTTCATCTCTCCTTCGTTTTTGTCTGCTACATGTCTATGCGTGTCCCGCATAAAAAAGTCGGAAGCCGTTGCGGGCTGCAGCGGCTTCCGAAAAAACATATTCTATTTTATTATATTCCCGTCAACGACATCGCGCAGGCTCACGCCGTCGAGATAAGCATTGATGACGCGCTCCAGTCCCTGCCAGACCGGAAGAGTCAGGCAATCCGTGCAGCGCGGGCACTCGTTGGGCTCGCCGTCAAGGCACGCCACGGGCGCAAGGCTGCCCTCTGTAAGGCGCAGTATCTCGCCGACCGAGATATCCTCCGGCTCGCGTGCAAGGCGGTAGCCTCCCTGAAACCCGCGCGAGGTTTTAAGCATCCCGTCACCGGTGAGGGCGGGCACTATCTGTTCGAGATATTTCTTCGATATATCCTGCCTTGCGGCAATATCCTTGAGGGCAACGAAGCCGTCGCCCTGATTTTCGCACAGGTCGATAAGCAGACGCATGGCATAGCGTCCCTTTGTTGATATCTTCAACCGAATCACCTCTTCAAGGCGAGTATAGCACAAGTTCCTCATATTTTCAAGCGAGCCCCCACTGGGGCTGGCGCATTTAGCGCAGACCAAAGAGCAAAAAAGGGTTGAAGGTCATAATTCGCGGCTGAGAACGCGGATTATGACCCTTATGTTAGTTTGCTTTTGCTCTTTTAAGCGCTTTTTGCCCACTCGCAGTACCTTTGTACAGCTTCGGGGCAAAGAAACCGCTTTCTGCATCTAAATGCGACAGCCCCTTTCGAGTTAGTGTTCATGCCCTACATAAAGAATCAGATATTCGCTATTTTTTCAGTCAAATCAGACATTTTTTGTTCATTTGTTTCTTGCCTTTCTTCGACACAGGCTATATAATACAATTGGCTGTTTCAATTTTTATCTGGAGATGATGAAGTGAGCAAAGTATCCGATTTTCTCAATTCCAAAATTGTCAAGAGCGATGTCGGAGAAGAAACCGTACTGACCTGGAAAGAAACGCTCTCTTATGCCCTCGGCAGAGGCGCGCAGGGCATGAACACGAGCATGACAAGCTCGAAGTACATAAACTTCTTCCTGACTGACGTTCTTTTCAAAAAGCTTTCGGATCCCATGGGAGTTGCGTCAAAGATAAGATTTTTCTGCGGCATCTTCGACGCGATAAACGACCCTATGATGGGCGTTATCGTTGACAAAACGAGGACGAAGGACGGTCAGATGCGCCCTTATATCAAGTGGGCGCCGCTGTTCGTCTCGCTCGTCATGGTGCTGTTCTTCGTCGGCAGCTCAAACGCCAGCCCCGTATTCAATATTATTTACACGACCTTCCTTTTCGTCATGCTCGACGTCACCTACACGGCGTTTGATATCCCAATGGGCGCTCTTGCCTTTTCGATAACTCCGAGCGGAATCGAGCGGACGAAGCTCTTCGGAGTCAGCTCCATAACGCGCTCGGTGGTCGGTGCTCTGCCGCAGGTATTTGTCGCCGCCGCCGCCCTGCTTCCCTATTTCAAGGATCACACCCCGCAGGCATATCTGACCTCTGCGATAATCTCCGCAGTGTTCATAGTTCTGCTCACCCGCCTTACCTATCACAACACACGCGAACGCGCTCAGCACCAGTCCGACACGCCGAGCGTCAAGGAATGCTTCTCGCTCCTGTTCAAAAACCGTCCCCTGCTCATGCTCTTCTTTGCAAACATCTTCTTCCTTATCTGCAAGATACCCGAGCAAATCTCGTTCTACTTCGTCGCCGACCTTCTTTTCAACAGAAAATACAATGTCTTTATCGACGTTATCAAATTCCCGGGCTTCCTGCTCGCGGGTATCCTTGTGCCCAAGATAGTCGAGAAGCTCGGCAAGCGTGCGGACTCGCGCAGATTCTTCCAGCTCTGCTGCGTTTCCGCAATAGTGCTCCATCTGCTCTTCGCGCTGACCACATACGGCGGTCTTATCAACAAGCCCGCAGGTGAGTCCGCCTCGATATTCACGGCTATTCTTGTCATACTCTTCACGGGGCTTACCACCATCCCGCTGGAGTTCAAGAACCTTATGCAGAAAGAGATGGAGGCCGAGACGGTCGATTACATCGAGTGGAAAACAGGTCGCCGCGTCGAGGGCATCATGCTCTCGATAATGAGCTTCACGGGAAAAATAGAGAACACCTTCGCCTCGTCCATCGGCATCGCCATTCTCGGCATCGTGGGCTATGTCAACCACACCGAGGGCTCGCTCATCCAGAACCAAAACACCAATCTCGCGCTGTTCGCCATGACGACAATAGTCCCCGCCATAGGCTATCTGCTCATGCTCATACCTATACACTTCTATAATATCACCGGCGAGGGACACAGAAAGATGATGACCGACATCGCCGAACGCCGCGCATCGATAGCAGCCGAGACCGCCTCCGAGATGCGGAGCGCAGGAGAGACAAAATGAACACACGCTTCGTTTTCATAGCAGACACTCACCACTTCTCGCGCACCCTTTCCGACGGCGGGGAGGCATATTCCTACCGCAGCGGCTCGGATCAGAAGTGCCTTGAGGAGACGGGTGAGATAATCGACGCGGCTTTTGAGAAGATACTTGAAGACCCGCCCGCCGCAGTAATGATAGCGGGCGACCTCTCGAACGACGGCGAGCGCATATGCCATGAGGAGCTTCGCGAAAAGCTTCGCGAGCTTCAGAAGCGCGTTCCCGTATATGTCATAACCGCGACGCACGACTGGTGCTGCGACGAAAATCCGCGCCGCTTCACGGGCGGCGGGGTCACAAACGACATCGAGACGGTTCCGCACGGGGAGCTGAGCGAATTCTACCGCGAATTCGGGCTTGACCGCGCTATAAGCTCATACAAGACGCATCTGGGCATATATTCATATGTCGCGCAGATTGCCGACGGGGTGCGCCTGCTCGCGCTCAACGACGACCAGAACGGCAAGGGGCGCGCCGGCTACACTCCCGACCATATGGCGTGGGTCGAGGAACAGATACGCAAAGCGCAAGAGGACGGTCAGCTGATAATCGGCATGGAGCATCACCTGCTCATCGCGCACATCCACCCGTTCATCACAAGCGGTCACTGCGTCGGCGACCGTGAAGAGGTTGCCTCAAAATTGGCGGACGCGGGGCTTCGTTATATGTTCGTCGGTCACTCGCACATTCAGCGGATAGACACCTTCGTCTCCCCTGCGGGGAATCCGATAACCGAGGTCAATGTCGGCTCGCTGTGCGGATATCCCGCGCCGATAGTCAACGTCACGGTGACGGACGGCAACCGCCTGCACATAGTCACGGATCACCTTGAGAGCTTCGGGGGCGCAGACGACGCGCAGGAATTTTTGAAAAACCACGCGGCGCAGATGATAGACCTGCCGCTCAAGGGTATTCTCAAGAGCCGCGAGGAATTTAGCAAAAGGCTCGACGCGCTCGGCGCGAACGGCAGGAAAATATCGGCGCTACGACCGATTGCAAAGCCTGTGGCAAAGCTGCTGCTCGAATCAGATGTGATGAGTTTCTACAAAAAAGTGAACCGCTTGACCTTCGGCAGGGTACTGCGCAAGGAGGATGCGGAGGAGCTCGCGGACATGAAGGTTATCGACATCGTTCACAATGTCCTGTTCTCGTTCCTCGACGGCGGTCTGAATCGGGTTGACAGAGACAGCGCGTACTACCGCCTCGTCACCGGTACGATATCAATCCCCTCGCGGATAATGAAAAAGAACTCGCTGTTCAGAAAGCTCAACGAGTGTGCCGACGCGATACTCACGGGCAGCGATCCCGACCCGGAGGACGCAATAATATAAAAAACACAGGGCTTCCGTTAAACTCGGAAAGCCCTGTTTTATTTCTGCCGTCAATGGAAATCCCACGAATCGATATCGGCATAGACGTCGTTAGCATGGTTCGCGCCGCCGTATTTTAAGGTGCGCGTGTATATCGCAAGCCCCGAACGGTAACAGAGCGGGACAAACGGCATATCCGCGTTGAACGCATCTATAAAGGTGTTCACATCGGATGAGCCGGAGAGGAACGCCGAATATGCTGTGCTCGCGGCGCCCGAGGTGTTGATGCCGTAGGTCACGCTGCCGCCGCTCTTGAGAAGCGGGGAAAGGCTCATATTCTCGGTGAGCTTGACCTCGCCTATATACATATCGTATTTGCCGGACGAGACTGCCGAGCGGTAATCCTTTTCGCTCAGCTCGCTGACAGTGACGGAGATCTTGAGCTTTTCGAGCATCTCCTTTATGCTCTGAGCCGCCGCCGATTTGAAGCCGTTATCCTTGTTGGCGACTATTTTCAGGGAGAGCTGTTTTTTGCTCGCGTCCGTGCGCACGGCGTCATTTTTTGAGGTATATCCCGCCTCGTCGAGCAGCTTTCCCGCCGCCTCAAGGTCGGTTTTGACCGTGTAATCCTTGCCGGAGATAACATTCCAGTCGGGGTTGAAGGGGGTATATGCCGCAGTCGCGTGACCCTGGAAGGACTCGTCGGCAAGCTTCGCCCTGTCAATTGCAAGAGCCACCGCCTGACGCACTTTTTCCGACGAGAGCGCGGAGCTGCTCTTGTTGAAGGCGAGATAGACGAGGTTATTCATCGGGATATCCGCGACCGACGCGGAATAGCGGGTGTATGAGCCGTCGCGCAAATCGTCAAAAGCGAAGCTGATATTGCCTATGGCGAGGGTATATTTGAGCATACTCAGATCCTTGACATCATAGAGCGTGATGCTCGTTTTCTTCGGCGAAAAGTCCCCGCGTGCGCTGCTCGCCTTGAGATAGCCCACACCGTTTTCCGAAGAATATGTGTATCTGCCTCTGCCAGCCGCACCGTCCTCGGTCGAGCCGCCTTTTGTGACGGCAAAGGTCAGGCAGTTGACCGCATACGGGTCGTCATCGGTGAGAGAAAACACAACGCTCTTCCCGCTGACCTTCGCGCCGCTGAAATTCGCAAGCTGAGTTTTATATGCCGATGATTTTCTCGCATTCTCGAAGGAGGCGACAACGTCGGAAGCAGAGACGCCCGAGCCGTCGGAGAATTTTGCCGAGGCAAGAGAGACGGTAAGCGTCCTTCCGCTTTGGCTGTAATTCGACGCGAGAAGCGGCTGGGGATTGTAGTTTTTGTCGAGAGCGAACAAACCGTCATAGATAAGCGACATCAGCTGCTGATTGAGCATACTCGTTGCTGTAAAGGGATTTAGCTTGTCACCTTTTGAATACGGCAGCTTGAGGGTCTGCACCGCTTCAACCGCCTCGGACGGCATTTCCGTTGTCCCGTCCTCGCCGTCCGTTTTGGCTGAACAGCCGCTGAATACAAGGGAAAGCGCAACCGTCAGCACAAGCATCGCCGCCGCAGCGCGGATAATTTTTTTCTTCATATCTGTCTCCTCTCAGAAAAGCGTAAAGGCATATAGCTTTACACTATTTTATCAAATCTTTGACTATCTCGCCTGCCATTATCATGCCTGCAACGGGCGGAACAAACGATATGCTCCCGGGCAGCGCCCTGCGTGAGGTCACTTCGGCGGTCCCGTTCGGCTTTATCGGCTGCTCGGGCGACCAGACGACCTTCAGATGGTTTATGCCCCTGACCTTCAGCTCGCGGCGCATCACGCGGCACAGCGGGCAGACCGAGGTTTTTGTGATATCGGAGACGCGAAAGAGCGTCGGGTCGAGCTTGTTGCCCGTGCCCATGCACGATATCAGAGGTATCCCTCGCCTCTGCGATTCGGCGGCTAACGATAATTTCGCCTGAACGGTATCGACCGCATCAGCCATATAGTCATAGCGGCTCTTAAAAAAATCCGCGGAATTTTCTTCGAGATAGAAGCCGTCGATAATATTCACCTTGCAGTCGGGGTTGATATCCTTTATTCTCCGAGCCGCTACCTGAGTTTTTTTCATGCCGACCGTCGAAGAGAGCGCGTAGAGCTGGCGGTTGATGTTGGTGAGAGCCACCTCGTCATTGTCGATAACGGTCAGCTCGCCGACTCCGGCGCGGGCGAGCGCCTCCGCAGTATAAGAGCCGACACCGCCGAGCCCGAACACCGCGACATGGCAGCGGGCGAGCCTTTCGACCGCCTCCCCGCCTATAAGCATTTCACTTCTTGAAAAGCGCGAAAGATCCAAAATATACTCCTCCGATAGCTTCTTATGGGATTATTGTACACCATGGGCGGGGATTTTGCAATTTTTTATTGATAAAAGCGCGGTTGCGGTTGTTTTTTCGTCCGACAGAGGTTATAATTAAATGAATACAGATTACCATTCAAAACAAAGGATGTCATTTGAAATGAAATTAGGAATAGT
>CAVDWM010000034.1:0-19937 GCA_963612725.1 Faecalibacterium prausnitzii
TGGTGGAGACGAAGAGGATCGAACTCTCGACCTTACGGATGCGAACCGTACGCTCTCCCAGCTGAGCTACGCCCCCATCGGTTTGCTATGTGATTATAAGATTTTTTTTGCGGTTTGTCAAGTGTTCGGAGGCGGTTTGGGAAAATTTTTCTGTAGCTGTACAATTAATCATTGAAAAATGAACACACAGCTTCCCACGAAGCAAAAATCTGCAACTTTACATGCCTGTTTGCAAATATTTAAATTTGTATTGAACTCTCATTCTGCGCGTGTTACAATATATAATATGTATTATGCAAATCCATTATGCGACCAATTAACATTGACAAAAAACACTATTTTATTATACTAGGAGAGGTAAACACAATGCCTTTTGACAAAAATTTTGCTCCCGCGCTGCGCTTTGCGGTCATGAGCGACATACATATAAAGGATGAGGACTGCATTGAGGAGCGGCGGCTTGCAAAAGCACTGGACGATTTGAAGGATATGTGCTCGTCCGATGAGAGATACGGCGGCTTTGACGCACTCGTCATTGTCGGCGACTTTGCCACACGCGGGTCTGAAATTCAGATGCGCAAGGTCAAAAATATTCTCGACGCCGCTCTGCCGGCAGGGGTCAGGCTGATGATGACCATGGCGAGCCACGAATATATGACCGACGGCGAGGAAAATGCCCTGCGCCGCTTTGATGAGATATTCGGCTTGACTCCCGACACCCACGCGGTGATAAACGGCTTTGACTTCATCGCCGTCACAACGACGGGAGGCTGTCATTTTGACGACAAAAAGCGAGGGTTCGTCTCCGCAGAGCTTGAAAAAGCGGCTGAGAGAGACGGCAAAAAGCCGATATTCTTTTTCCAGCATCCGCATATTACGGACACCGTCTACGGCAGCATCAACTGGGGCGAGGACGAGATAACGGATATTCTCATCAACTATCCGCAGACGGTCGATTTCTCCGGTCACTCTCACGCGCCGATAAACGATCCGCGCTCTGCGCATCAGCGCCACTTCAGCGCGTTCGGTACGGGCACGCTGAGCTACTTCGAGCTCGACGAGTTCGACAAGACCCACGGAACCATCCCGCCGGAGTCGGAAAGGGCTGCGCAGTTCCTTATAGTTGAGGCGGACGCACAGGGCAGGGTGAGAGTATACCCCTACGACGTGCTCGGCAGCTGCTTCTTCCCCTATACATGGGAGATAGACGAGCCGTGGAATGTAGATTCGTTCAAATATACCGACGCGAGATATGTCACGGCGGAGAAGCCCTACTTTGAAAACGCCCGCATTTCAGTCGAAAACATAACCGGCGACGGCTGCGACATAACCTTTTCCCAGGCGACCGGAAAGGAACGCCCGGACAGCTACGATATCTATATTTCAGATTCTGACGGGCTGACAAAAAGACACATAAATATAACCTCACGCTACTATCTCTCGGATATGCCCGCGACGCTCACCGAGCATATCGGCGGGCTGAAAGCCGGCACGGAGTACACGGTAAAAATAGTTGCAAACAGCTTTTGGCGCACGCGCAGCGATGCACTGACCGCGCAGTTCGCCACGGCTTGAGACATATGGGAGCTGATTAAATGTTTTTTGTTCTGCCGACAGCGGCGATATTCGCCATATATATCCTCGCGGCCGTTCTGCCCGCGATATTCCTGCTGCGCTATGTCTATAAGCACGACACGGTCGAAAAAGAACCGCCCGGACTGCTCCTGTCCCTGATACTCATGGGCGTTGTCGCGGCTCTGATGTCCATAGTGCTCGAAATAATCGGCGAGAAGATACTCAACGATCAGATAAGTCAGGACGACAAATATTACAAAATTATTCTCGCGTTCGCAGTCGTTGCGGTCGTCGAGGAGGGAACGAAGTTCCTGCTGATGAAGCTCAAGACATGGAAAAACCCGAATTTCAATTACAGCTTTGACGGGATAGTTTACGCCGTCTCCGTCTCGCTGGGCTTCGCCGCGTTCGAGAATATAAAGTATGTCATGAACTTCGGTCTGTCCGTGGTGCTCCCGCGTGCGGTGCTTGCCGTGCCCGGACACATGGGCTTTGCGGTGTTCATGGGTCTGTTTTACGGGCGCGCCAAGCTTTTCTCCGACCTCGGCTGCAAGGGCAAAAAGGCTGTAAACCTCCTTGCGTCCTATCTCTCCGCCGTGTTCCTGCACGGCTTCTATGACTCCTGCGCCATGATAGGCAACACGCTCTCGACCGCGATATTCATCGCGTTCGTGCTGATGATGTATGTTATAGTGATAGGGCTCATAAAGCGCGAATCGCGCAACGACAGAAGAATTTAAAATCGACCGTCAGCCGGCAGCAATCCGCCGGTCGGCGGTTTTTCGATTATAAAAGTCGGAATATTATTTTGTTATTGCTTTTCGGAAAAGACAAATTCGGAGGGCGAGCGGTAGCTTTGCGAAAAAATTACGGTTTTATCGAAAATCGCCGAAAAATCGAGCCGAAAAGCCCTGAAATCTCAGCCGATTTTGTGAATTTTTCGCCGTATCTCCGTTATGCAATTGACTTTGCGGCATAGAATGTGGTAGAATAAAACGCAAGAGGACATCCGGTGCAAAGCGTCGGCTCTGAATATTTTTATCTATACTTGAAAAGGAGGAATGAAGGTTGACTGATCAGAAAACAATGGCGTATATTAACCTTTATGCTGTCTTGGGAACTTTGGAGAATCTCTGCGAGATAGTTCCGGAGGCGAGCGCAATGCTCACCAACACCAAACCCATCTCCATCGGCTTTGAAGTGAAGGACGGCCCGAGTGCCACGATAACCTTCAAAAACGGCAGATGCAGGATGGAGCAGGGCGTCAGCAAGTGCGACGTCAAGCTGCCTTTCTCTTCCTGCGAAAAATTCAACGGTCTTATCGACGGAACCGTAACTCCGATCCCCTCAAAGGGCTTTCAGCACATCAAGTTCCTCCTCAAGACTTTTACCCCTCTGACCGATCTGCTCGCAAAATACATGCGTCCCTCGCCCGAGGATCTTGAGGACAGAACCTTCTTCGAGCAGAGCACCACGCTCATGCTCTACACCATTGCCGTCGCTATCTCCCAGATAGCCAACAACGACAAGATAGGTCAGTTCTCGGCGTCCCATATCGTTGACGGCGAAATAGGCTTCGGCATAAAGGACGGTCCCGCTGTCACCATCCGCGCAAAGAACGGTCGCCTCGTCACAATCAAAAAGCGCTGCGACAATCCGCGCGCCGAGATGGAGTTCGCTTCGATTGACCTTGCAAGAGACCTCTTTGACGGAAAGATAAACGCCGTTGCCTGCATCGGCATGGGCGCTATCACCATGAAGGGCATGATCTCGATGATTGACAATATGAACAGACTGCTCGACAGAGTTGCTCTGTACTTGGCATAAGGGAGGGGAACTTTAATGAGCTTCAAGATTAACGATTATACAAAGAGCAGAGAGATGTTCGACAGAGCCGCAAAGGTCATTCCTTCCGGCGTTTACGGTCATCTCGGTCCGGCAGAAGGCTGCTTCATCCCCGTCAGCGCGTTCCCGCTTTTCGGCGACAGGGCGCAGGGCTCTTATTTCTGGGATGTTGACGGCAACAAATTCATCGACTATATGTGCGCTTACGGACCCAATGTTCTCGGCTACAATGACCCCGATGTTGACGCCGCCGCTCTCGAGCAGGCAAAGAAGTGCAACTGCACCACCTCTCCGTCCTACAAGGCGATCGAGTTCGCGGAGCTGCTTGTTGACACGGTCAACTGCGCCGACTGGGCTTTCTTCGCAAAGAACGGCAACGATGTCACCACCGCCGCCATCATGACCGCAAGAGCCCACACCCACCGCAAGAAGATAATCTTCATCAACGGCTTCTATCACGGTATTTCGCCCTGGACTCAGAAGGTCGATTATCCCGGCGTTATCGAAGAGGACGTTGCAAACAATATCTACATCGACTGGAACGATATTCCGGCTCTCGAGAGAGTTATTGCCGAGAACGAGGGCGAGATAGCCGCGTTTATCTCGACGCCCTATCTCCACGGCAACTTCTTCGACAACCAGCTTCCCGCAGACGGCTACTGGCAGAAGGTTCGCGAGCTCTGCACAAAGAACGGAATTGTTCTTATCGTCGATGATGTCCGCGCAGGCTTCCGCCTTGACATCGCGGGCAGCGACCACTTCTACGGCTTCGAGGCAGACCTCATCTGCTTCTGCAAGGCTCTCGCAAACGGCTGGAATGTCTCCGCTCTTTG
The DNA here is from genome assembly GCA_963612725.1 of Faecalibacterium prausnitzii. Lineage (GTDB taxonomy): Bacteria > Bacillota > Clostridia > Oscillospirales > Acutalibacteraceae > CAG-177. The sequence goes on from CAVDWM010000034.1 coordinate 4,254, forward strand.
CGGCAAGGAGTTCCTCAAGAGCTCCATCAGCAGCCTGTCCTATACCGGCAGCTACTGGCTCAGCGCCATTCCGTTCGCCGCAGGTATCGCCTGCATCAACAAGATGAAGAAGCTCAATACTCCCGCCATCTTCCGCGAGAAGGGTCTCAAGGTCGGCGAGGGTCTCAAGGCAGCCGCAGCAAACAACGGCTTCCATCTTGTCGTCTCCGGCGAGCCGTCCCTGTTCTATCTGCGCCTTGCGGATGACGATTCCCTCATGCTCCATCAGGAGTGGGTCGCAGAGATGGTCAAGCGCGGCATATTCATCACGAGCCACCACAACCACTTCCTCAACGCGTCGCTTTCCGATGAGGACATAGCCCACACCGTTGAGGTTGCGGAGGACGCGTTCAACACCCTTCGCAAGAACCACCCGGAGCTCGCCTGATAAAATTGTGAAAAAAATCCCGTCCTGTCTTTACAAGACGGGGTTTTTTATGCTATTATATATACATATAAGATAAAAATAGTTTTGCGTGCGCTCGCGGCTTTGGATATTTTGCCATTTCGGGTAATTTTTGCCGTGCGCGGGACATATATTTCATCCGGCGGATATTCCCGGACAAAAACGGAAGCTTTGTGATTTGCGGGGGCACCCGTTCATTCACTCAGACGATAAAATGTTTTCTGTAAGGAGGAAATGTAAATGCCATTATCAAAGCAGGAATGGTTAGCGCTCGAAAAGAAGGCTCACGAGCTGCGCAGACTTTGCCTCGACACCACTTACTGGGCGGGCAGCGGTCATATCGGCGGCGGAATGAGCGTCATGGATATGCTTACCGTTCTCTATCACAAGTACATGAGACTTGATGTCAAGAACCCCAAGTGGGAGGACAGAGACCGTCTTATCCTCAGCAAGGGTCACGCGGGCATAGCCTACGCTCCCGTGCTCGTCGATTTCGGCTGGAACGATCCCGAGCAGCTCAAGACGTTCAACCACACAAACTCAAAGATGGGCATCCATCTCGACTCGAACAAGGTCGTCGGCGTTGATGCCTCCACCGGTTCTCTCGGTCACGGACTTCCGATAGCCGTCGGCACCGCTCTTGCAGCAAGAGTTCTCGGCAAGGATTACAAAACATACTGCATCCTCGGCGACGGCGAGTGCGACGAGGGCTCAAACTGGGAGGCCGCCATGTCCGCCTCCACCTTCAAGGTCACCAATATGATCTCCTTCGTCGATCGCAACAAGTGCATGATCGACGGCAGAACCGAGGATGTCATGAAGCTCGAGCCCTTCGCCGACAAGTGGCGTTCCTTCGGCTTCATCGTCAAGGAGGTTGACGGACACAATTTCAAGGAGCTGTGCGATGCTATCGACTTTGCTCTTGAGAACAAGACCGATTCCCCCGTCATGATAGTTGCCGACACGATAAAGGGCGCCGGCATCAACTTCATGGAGGATAACTATCAGTGGCACTACGGTGCTATTGACGAAGAGAAGTATAAGAAAGCTATAGAGAGCCTTGACGCCTACTATGAGGCACGCAAGGCAAGAGCTGAAAAGGAGGGCGAATAATATGGCAGGCGGAATGACATATACAGCCGTTGAATCAACCGCTCTTTCCACCGCGGAATATTACGGCAAGACCCTTGTTGAGCTCGGCGCAGAGCATCCCGAAGTTGTCGCGCTGACCGCCGACCTCGGCAAATCAACAAAGATCGGTATGTTCGGTGAGGCTTATCCGGACAGATTCTTCAACGTCGGCATCGCAGAGCAGAACATGTTCGGCGTCGCCGCCGGTATGGCGAGAGCGGGACTCGTTCCTTTCCTTTCGACCTTCTCGGTCTTCGCTTCTCTGAGAAGTGCCGACCAGCTCCATACCGACATCTGCTATCAGAACGTCAACGCCAAGGTCATCGCGACCCATTCGGGAACCTCGTTCGGTCAGGCGGGCTCGACCCATCACGCCATCTGCGATCTCGCGGTCACACGCGCCATGCCCAACCTCACCGTTATCTGCCCCGCAGACGGTATGGAGACCGTCAACGCAGTCCGTGCGGCGTATGAGACCCCCGGCCCGTTCTATATCAGAATCAACAGAGGCTTCGACCGCGTCCTCTATAAGGACACCGATTACGGCTTCGAGCTCGGCAAGGCGGTCACTCTTAAAGAGGGTACCGACATCACCGTTATCGCCTGCGGCTCCTGCGCATTCCAGGCTCTCCAGGCGGCTAACTTCCTTGAGAATTCGGACGGTCTTAAAGTCAGAGTTCTCGATATGCATACCATTAAGCCCATCGACCGCGAGGCTATCCTCAAGGCCGTTATGGACACCCGCCGCATAATCACCGTTGAGGATCACAATGTCATCGGCGGTCTCGGCAGTGCGGTTGCAGAGGTTGTTGTTGAGTCCGGTAAGGGCTGCGCCTTCAAGCAGCTCGGCATTCAGGATAAGTTTGCCCCCATCGGACTGCATGAGGACATTATGTCCATGCTCGGCATCGACTCCAACGGTATCGTTGACGCTGTCCGTGAGGTCATGGGCAAGGACTTCGAGCTTGATGACGATTGGGACGACGAGGTGTAACAGCTTCGCCCGTATCCCGATAAGGAAAGGAATGATTATATGGCATCAAGAGATGAGATTTTTACCAATAAACTTTTTCTCAACGCTGTCCTTCCGCTCATCAAGGTGATTGCAAACGACGTTCCCTCGCTTGCAAAGAAGTTTGAGCACGCGCACGGCGTTATGCAGGTCAGTGCTCTCGACCCCGACAGCCCGGACGGCAAGGTGGCTACCCATTTTGTAGTCAACTGCGGCGAGTGGCTCGTTCACAACGACAAGGTGGACACCGCTCCCCACATCGAGCTTGAGTTCAAGAGCATCGAGGCGATGAATGCCTTCTTCAAGGGCAAGATTAATCTCTCGACTCTGCCCAAGATGAAGGGCATAGCGAAGCATCCCGGTCTGTTTGCCTCGTTCATGGCAGTGCTCCTGAAAATGTCCTCGCTGCTTACGGCGAAGGGCATACCGGAGGACGAGGACACCAAGGCTTTGCTCGTCAAGTGCTACTTTTATCTGCTTTCGAGCGGTATCAGCCAGCTCAACAAGCTCGGTCATCCCGAGGTTCACGATTGGGCGCTCAAGAGTCCCGACCGTGTCTATGCATGGGCTGTCAATGACCACGATGAGCTTTCGGCTTATCTGCGCATAAAGGCGGGCAAATCGAGAGCCGGCAGAGGCGTCTATAAGAGAGCTATGCCTTTCTTTACCCTCCGCTTTGATTCTCTCGACAGCGCACTGGGCATCCTGCTCGGTCTCGACGATATGCTTGATTCCGCGAAGAAGGGCAAGCTTATCATGGAAGGCGCACCCGAATTCGGCGGGCAGATCGGCGAGTATATGCTCACCGTCGCCGGCTTCATCCAGTAAGAGAAAACATAATAAATTGCCGCCGTGTCCTCGGATGCGGCGGTTTTTATATGCCGATAACATAATATTTTGCTAAAATATCCTTTTCCCCGTCCGCGGGTGACAAAAACAAAAAACTGTCAGCGATTTAAACGGAAAAAGCTTGCAAATTCGGGGCGCAGGACTTATAATCTAAGCATATCTCACGCATGAATATCCGCTGCGGCGAAGCCCCGACAGGACGGAAAAAATGCAGGTAATTTCAAGGAGGAAACGGAAATGAAATACGCATTCGTAAACGGCGTTATTCTCGACGGCACTCAGGATATGGAGCCCCAGTCCGGCAAGATAATTCTTGTTGACGGCGAGAAGATAACCGCCATAGTTGACGCGGGCGCGGATATCTCCGGATATGAGAAGATAGACCTCGGCGGGAAGTACATAATGCCGGGTCTTATCAATATGCATATCCATCTTCCCTCGAGCGGAAGACCCAAGAAGAAGGAGTCCGACCCGAAGAAGCTCGTTAAAATTATGACGAGCAACAATCTTTTCCGCAAGATAATCAAAATAGTCTGCCGCAGCGCGGCTCAGATGCAGCTAAACAGCGGAGTTACGACTGTCAGAACCGTCGGCGGAGTTGAGAATGCCGATTCGAGCATCCGCGACGATATAAACGCAGGGAAAACGGTCGGTCCGAGAATACTTGCTGCCAATATGGCTGTCTCCGTTCCGGACGGACACATGGCAGGTTCGCTCGCCTATGTCGCCGAGAGCGCGGAGCAGGCGAGAGCTTTTGTCGCGAAGATAGCCGAGGACAAGCCGGATCTGATAAAGCTTATGATAACCGGCGGCGTGCTTGACGCAAAGGTCAAGGGCGAGCCCGGCGTGCTGAAAATGCCCCCCGAGTATGTCAAGGCGGCGTGCGACGAGGCGCATAAGCGCGGACTTATGGTTGCCGCCCATGTCGAGAGCCCCGAGGGTGTGCGCGTTGCGCTCGAAAACGGCGTTGACACCGTCGAGCACGGTGCAAAGGCGGATGACGAGATAATCTCGCTCTTTAAAGAGAAGCACGCGGCGCTCATAACGACCCTTTCTCCCGCGCTGCCATATGCGCTGTTCGACCGCTCCGTCAGCCACGCGACCGAGCTTTCGCAGTTCAACGGCGAGGTCGTCTTTGAGGGTATAATCGACTGCTCCGAGAAGTGCCTTGCAAACGGCATCCCCGTCGGTCTCGGCACCGATACCGGCTGCCCGTTCATCACTCACTACGATATGTGGAGAGAGCTTGTTTATTTCCACAAATATTGCGGCGTGTCAAATAAATTTGCACTCTACACAGCCACGAAGAGAAATGCCGAGATAGCGCATATCGATGATATCACCGGCACCGTCGAGCCCGGCAAGTGCGCAGATCTTATCGTTACCGACAAAAACCCGATCGACGACCTCAAGACCCTTCGCAATGTGAAGATGGTCATGGCGAGGGGACACCTTATCCGCGAGCCCAAGGTCAAGAAATATGAGAATGTCGAGCGCGAGCTTGACAAGTTCATTTAACGCTTTTTAATGAGGGGATAGATGTTAAAATGAGTCCGATAATCGTTTCAACCTTCGGCGCGTTTACCGCGCTGCTGCTGGTTTTCGCCATTTCTGAGATACTGGCAAAGGTGACAAAGGGCTGGGTTCCGTCAGTGCTTGTCATCATGATACTTATGCTCGTCGGCTTTTCGACAGGACTTTTCCCGAAGACCATTATAGACGACGCGGGCGTGTCTGACGCGCTGTTCAAGGTCGCCTGCGGTCTGCTCGTCACCCATCTCGGCACGCTTATAAGCAGAAAAGAGATGGCTGCGCAGTGGAAAACGGTCATAATTTCGCTCATGGGTGTCGCTTCGATAACTATAATCTGCCTGACTCTCGGCACCGCGCTCTTCGGCTTCGACAACGCGATAGCTGCGGCTCCTCCGCTTGCGGGCGGTGCGATAGCGACCGCGATGATGTCGAGTGCCGCTAATGAAGCGGGCAAGACCTCAGCCGCCCTTGTCGCGATAGTCTGCCTCTCCCTCCAGGGACTTGTCGGCTATCCGCTGACCTCGTTCTGCCTGAAGAAGGAGACGAAGAGACTCACGAAGCTCTACAGAAACGGCGAGTTCAAGGCTTCAACCGCCGCCTCCGAGGATAAGAAGGATGAAAAGAAGAGAGCCACAAGCACCACTATTATCCTGCTCAAGCTCGCGCTCATTACTCTCGCGGCTTACTGGATCGACTATGCCACAAAGGGCTATGTCCCGATGTATGTTGTCTGCCTGCTGCTTGGCTTCGCCGCTCATGAGCTCAAGCTCGTTGAGACCGACGCCCTTCACGAGGCGAGCTCCTACGGCTTTGTTATGACCGCGCTCATGATGGGTCTGTTTAAGACTCTCGCAAGCTCCGGAACCGACGGCATCGCGTCCGTTGTCGGCATTTCAGCCGCCCTTGTCGCCCTCGCGGCAGCGGCAATGGCACTCATGGCTCTGCTTGCAAGCAAGATATTCAAGCAGTCGTTCTTCATGTGCTATGCGATAGTCCTCAACGCCTTTTCCGGTTTCCCCATAAATATGCTGATAACCACCGAGGCTATTAACATAAACACCGAGGAGGGCGACGAGAGAGACAACATCACCGCCGAGATTATGCCCAAAATGCTCGTCGGCGGCTTCGTCTGCGTGACGATAGTCTCCGTCCTGCTCGCGGGTATTCTCGTAAGATTCATGTAATTCAATTTATTAAAATGCTCCCCGAACCGAACGGCGCGGGGAGCTGCTTTTACATCTAAAAATCAGAAAAACAGTAAAAATTTAAAGAATAACGATAAATATTTATTGACAATCTTAAAAAGTCGTGCTACAATAGCCTCACAAACTACAGAAGAGAGGTATGTAAAATGACAGATGTCAAGAAATTGAAAACGGAAAAAATCGTCCTCAACGGACTCGTTATTGTCGGCATCGTGCTGACCGTGCTCGCGCTTCTCGGCACGCCGTTTATTATTGCCGCAGTTATAAAAGCGGGCGAATTGTCGGTTCTGCCGTCCTACACATGGATTCTTACCACCGCGTCCGTCTATGCCTGCGCTGTGCCGTATATGGCGGCGCTCATTGAACTCAAGCTTATCTGCTCGCGGATTTTTACGGACAAGGCGTTCTCGCTCGGGACGGCGAAGAAGTTTCGCAATATCGGCATCTGCGCCTTCGTCGAGCTGCTCGTGTTTGTTATAGACCAGGCGGTGCTCTGCTCGATGCTCGGTATGTATGAGCTCATGGGGCTCTACTATCTGCCGGTTTTCGTTTTCGTGTTCGTCTGCGTCGTCGCGGGAGTTCTCGCGTTTGCGATGGGCGGCGTGTTCAAGCGCGCGGCGGTCATCAAGGAAGAAAACGACGAGATATTTTGACGGCGGGGTGACGATATGATAGTTATAAATCTGGATGTTATGATGGCAAAAAGAAAAATGTCGCTCACCGAGCTTGCCGACAGGCTCGGCATGACGATGGCGAATGTCTCAAATTTCAAGAACCACAAGGCAAAGGCTTTCAGATTCTCGACTCTTGATTCCCTCTGCGAGATCCTCGACTGCCAGCCGGGCGATTTGCTCGAATATGTCCCGGGGGAGAGCGAAGAAAAATGAAAACGCGAAAAATAGCTTCTGTTATAGCGGCAATGTGCCTGCTTGTGCTTTCGCTCTGTGCCTGCACATTCAAGAGCAAAGACCCGGTCATAGCCTCGCTCGGCAGGGCGATGTCGGTGCAGAGATACAGCGTCAGAGGCTTCGGCGATTCGACTGACTACGGAATCTATACTTTCCCCGGCGCGAAGCCCGAAGATAGCGAATATTTTAAGCCCGTGACCTCCGAGAGCAAGAGCGAGCTGCTCGGATATATCGACAATTTCGAGAACTGGGTCAATGTCACGCGTGAGAACGATGACGACAACGCGCTTGTTGTGAATTATCGTTTTTCATGCGCCGATATCGACGAGAGCGATTATCTCTATATCAGCGAACGCTGCGGCGAACCGACAGGCGACGGCGTCTGTTCAAAGTACGACAGCTACAATGTCTACTTCTTCGATTCACAGACCGCAACACTGTATTATTTTCACAATAATATATAACAGGAAAAATAATTAAGACTTTTCAGTCCGTTTCTGCGTTTTCACGGTTGAAAATCATGTGGAAATGCATTAGAATAGATGTAGAATCTATGAGGAGGACTGACTATGGAAGACTTCAGACATATGCCTCTTGAAAACATACAGAACTGCCGCGACCTCGGCGGATATCCGATAAAGGGCGGCGGCTTCACAAAATACGGCAGGCTTCTGCGCTGCGGCAGACCGCGTGCTGCCACGCCGAAGGATATGGAGTTTTTCCGCGAATACGGGATAAAGAATGTTTTCGACCTGCGCGGCGATTCCGAGGCGATATCCATGCCGTCCGAGTTTGCCGAGCATACGGGCGTCAATTACTATCATTTCTCCCTGCTCGAAATAAATCCCGCGTCGCCGCATATGGAGATGACGATGCCGGAGGTGTATGTGACGAGCCTCAATGAGTGCAGGGACAACTACGCGCACCTGTTCTATGAGCTTTCGCGTGTCGATGCCCCGACCATGTTTCACTGCTTTCTCGGCAAGGACAGAACCGGCATAACCGCCGCGCTGATACTGCATCTGACCGGCGTGTATTTTGAGGATATAGTCGCGGATTACCGTATATCCTCGACATATCTCGAGCCGTTTTACCGCCGCGAGATGGAGAGAAAGACGGGGCTTGTCCATGAGAGCGATATGGAGCACCTCGGCTCGCCGTCGGAGAACATAACCGCCGTGTTTGAATATCTTTCGCGCCGCTACGGCTCGGTCGAGGACTATTTTCTCTCCGCAGGGCTTACCTCCGATGAGATAGACGCGGTGGGCAGAATACTCAGATAAATATTTGCATTAACAAAACCCTCCGTCAGGCAATCCCGACGGAGGGTCAATGTTTTATTTAACGGATCAGACCGATGCGAGGAAGGTGTCGGTGTCGGTGATCTCCGCGCCGTAGATGTCCTTGAGATACTTCAGACCGTATTCATAGTCCTCGGCGGTGAAGGAGTTCGTCGCGTCCTTGATAACAACAATGTCGTAGCCGAGCTGATAAGCGTCGGCGGAGGTGTGGCGCACGCACATGTGGGTGTGCAGTCCGGTCACAACAACGGTGTTGACTCCGAGCTCACGGAGCAGGAGGTCAAGGTCGGTGTGGAAAAAACCGCTGTAGCGTCTCTTGGGAACAACATAGTCGCTCTCGCAGAGTCCGAGCTCGGGAATGACCTTTGCGCCCTCGGTGCCCGCTATCGCGTGGTCGCCCCAGAGCTTGAGCTCGTGGTCGATGCCCTTGAGATGAGCGTCGTTGCAGAAAATAACCGGTATGTTCTTTTCTCTTGCGCCCTTGAGCAGCTCGGCGGTCTTGGGGACTATAGCAAGACCTCTGTCGCATTTTAGCGCACCGGTGACGAAATCGTTGAGCATATCAACGACAAGAATTGCATACTTCTTTTCCATGATATTTTCAGCTCCTTGTGTGTTATGGTTAAATTATACCGATTTAATATGCGGGTGTCAATGACGATAGAAACAAAGAAAGCGCTCTTTTTCGGCGGGCTTTTGTGTGATATAATTTATTCATATCAATTTCACGGGAAACGGAGCGTTTGAAAAATTTTTTTGATTTGCCTATTGACAGGGTAGGCAATATGTGCTATATTGTATCCAACATAGTACCGAGGTAGGCGTATGAAGGGAGAGGATATTATGAAAAAGACCGCCGCAAACCGAATGAACCGCTGTAGCCGCGCCTGTTGTCGGTGCGCGTGTTTCGCCATGTCTTTTTCCGATATGTCCTTCAGATGCGGGTCGTTGAACTGACCCGACAAAACGGCTTTCTGACCGGGGGCACTCATCGGAGTTCCCCGGCTTTTTTATTGCGCCCGAAGCGCAAATTCAATTGATTTCAAAGGAGTAATTTGTTATGTCAAAGATTTATACCTCAGCAGACCGGCTTATAGGCAACACACCTCTTCTTGAGCTGACTCACATTGAAAGGAAATACGGACTCAAGGCGAAGGTGCTCGCAAAGCTCGAGTATTTCAATCCCGCAGGCTCCGTCAAGGACAGAATCGCCAGAAAGATGCTCGACGACGGAGAGGCGGCAGGCAAGCTCACCCCCGATTCCGTTATTATTGAGCCGACCTCCGGCAACACCGGCATCGGTCTCGCCTCCGTCGCCGCCGCACGCGGATATCGCATAATTATCGTTATGCCCGACACGATGTCCGTCGAGCGCCGCCAGCTGATGAAGGCATACGGCGCGGAGCTGGTGCTCACCGAGGGCGCAAAGGGCATGAAGGGCGCGATAGCCAAGGCTGACGAGCTTGCAAAGGAGATACCCAACAGCTTCGTGCCCGGCCAGTTCGTCAACCCCTCGAACCCCAAGGCTCACTATGAGACCACGGGTCCCGAAATATTCGAGGACACCGACGGCGAGGTTGATATCTTCGTCGCAGGCGTCGGCACCGGCGGCACCATAACGGGCGTCGGCGAGTATCTCAAGGAGAAGAAGAGCGGCGTAAAGGTCGTTGCGGTTGAGCCGGCGACTTCGGCAGTGCTCTCAACAGGCGTTGCGGGTGCGCATAAGATACAGGGCATCGGCGCGGGCTTCGTGCCCGATGTGCTCGACACAAAGGTCTATGACGAGATAATCCCCGTCAGCAATGAGGACGCGTTCGAGACCGGCAAGCTTATCGGCAAGAGCGAGGGCGTGCTGGTCGGCATATCCTCCGGCGCTGCAGCTTATGCAGCAATAGAGCTTGCAAAGCGTCCGGAGAACGAGGGCAAGACGATAGTCGTGCTCCTGCCCGACACAGGCGACCGCTATCTGTCAACTCCGCTTTTTCAGGACTGATGAATAATTTTTCTACAGGCTCCGGCTGTTTTGTCGGGGCTTTCGGGCTTTTTCGAGAGGAAGAATATGACCTTTAACCCCGATAACCCGCGCCGCAAGGCGCTCATCGCGATGAGCGGCGGGGTGGATTCGTCCGTCGCCGCCTATCTCGCTGCAGAGAGCGGGCTTGACTGCATCGGCGTGACGATGAAGCTTTTTGATAACGAGGACGCAGGAATCAGCCGCGAAAAGAGCTGCTGCTCGCTCGAGGATACGGAATATGCGCGGGGCGTTGCCTACAGGCTCGGGATGCCGTACTATGTGTTTAACTTCACTGCGGATTTCAAGGAGCAGGTCATGCGCCGCTTTGTCGAAGCCTATGAGCGCGGCGCGACTCCGAATCCCTGCATAGACTGCAACAGATATCTGAAGTTCGACCGCCTCTACCGCCGCGCAAAGGAGCTCGGGTGCGACTATGTTGTCACGGGTCACTATGCGCGAATCGAAGAAGAGAACGGCAGATTCCTGCTGAAAAAGGCGGTTGACCCGACGAAAGATCAGAGCTATGTGCTCTATTCAATGACTCAGGACGAGCTGCGGCATACGCTGTTTCCCTTGGGCGGCATGACGAAAATGCATACTCGGGAGCTTGCGCGAAAGCTCGGCTTCTATAACGCCGACAAGCCGGACAGCCAGGATATCTGCTTCGTGCCGGACGGCGATTATGCCTCGTTTATCCGCTCATTTACGGGAAAAAACTATCCGCACGGCGAGTTCGTTGACAAAAGCGGAAATGTGCTCGGCGAGCACAGGGGACTTATCGGCTACACGGTCGGTCAGCGCAAGGGACTGGGAATATCGCTGGGTGAGCCGAGATATGTGACCGCCCTGCTGCCCGATGAAAACCGCGTTGTGCTCGGCGGCAATGAAGATCTGATGAGCCGAGAACTCGACGCGAGGAATTTCAACTTTATCGCCTTTGATGCTCCGCCCGCGGAGTTCCGTGCGAGCGCGAGGGTCAGATACAGGCAGACGGAGCAGCCCGCGACCGTGCGCGTCACTGGCGAAAATACAGTGCATATAACATTCGACGAGCCGCAGCGGGCAATAACCAAAGGTCAGGCGGTCGTCGTCTATGACGGAGATGTGGTTATCGGCGGCGGAGAGATCTGCTGAGTGCGAAACGGAGGTAAATTTTATGATGATATCAACGCGGGGACGCTACGCTCTGAGGGTGCTCGTTGACCTTGCGGAGCACAGCGGCGGTCTTGTCCCGATGAAGGATGTTGCGGCGCGCCAGGGCATCTCAAAAAAATATATGGAGCAGATAATGGCTCTGCTCGTCAGAGACGGATATGTTGAGGGCGTCCACGGCAAGGGCGGCGGCTACAGGCTCGGCAGACCGCCGGAGCAGTGCGTTGTCGGCGATATCCTGCGCCTGACAGAGGGCAGCCTCGCTCCCGTGGCGTGTCTCTCCTGCGAGGAGCCGTGTGAGCGTGCGGACAGCTGCCGCACTATCGGGATGTGGCGCAGGTTCGAGGAGATAACGAACGAATACTTTGACGGCATAACAATAAAAGACCTGATGAAAACCGAATAATAAAGAAGCCGTGCTCTGTTTTGAACGCGGCTTTTGCATATGAAAAAGGCTCCCGCCCGTTTGGGTGAGAGCCTTGATTGGTTTTGTGTCGGGGATTAGCCCTTTGCGCCGTTATAGCCCTGCTTGTTGTTGCCGATCTTAACGGTGTAGTCAACCTCGCCGTACATGTTCTTGACATTGGCGGTGATACCGAGCTTGAGCTCAGCCTCGCTGATGCTGATCTTAACGAGATAGTGATAAGTACCGTTGACTATTTTGCCGGTGCTGTTGTCAACGCGAGCGAAGATGTAAGAGTTGGCATAGGTGAGCTTAACGTTCTCCTTGCCGCTCTTGAACTCTGCGCCGAGCTGAGAGAGAGCCTCGTCTATGCTGCCGAGGGTTCCGACGCCGCGGGCAACGGGACCGCCGTTCTTGGAGTCGCCGTTGGGACCGTCAGTCTGATCCTTGATGTATATGATGTAGTCGGTGTACTTGCCGTCTGCGGAGACGATAGCCTTAGCGGACTTGACATCGCTGCCCTTGAGGTCGGAGTGGCTGGCTGCGGGGACATAGTCGGTGTCGGTGGAGTTGTTCTTCAGAACTCTGTTGATGATGGGGGATGCGACCTTAAACAGATTGCCCGTCGCGCCGTCGCCGGTTACCTTGCCGCCGTTGCCGAGAACCATGGTCTGAACGCCTGCGGGTGCGGGATTGGTCGCCTTGCGAGCCTTGACATAGTCGGCGACTATCTCGTCAACGGTCTTTGCCGCTGCGGGAGTGCTGCCGCCCTGAGAGCCGCCGCTCTGGCTGCCGCCGGATTTTGCAGTGGTCTCAACGGGCTTGCCGGAAGCGTCGGTGACAGGCTCGGTTGAAACATCGTTGCCGCCCTCGGTGCTGTCGGCTGCGGAGGCGTCTACGGGAGTAGAGCCGTCGCCGTTGTCGATGACCTCTCCGCTTGCGGAGGAGGCGTCTGTTGTGGTCTCGCCGTCTTTTTTGTCGTCCTTGCAAGCCGCAAAAGCAAAGACCATAGCGAGAACCATGATGAGTGCAAGAATTCTCTTCATTTGGTTGTGCTCCTTTAAACATTTTTTTCTTGATTTTGTGAATAAATCGCTTCACAGTAATTTCAGTGTACTCTAAAGTGACCAAAAAGTCAAGAAAAACAACGCTGTAAATTATAACAATTTTGTAACAAACTGTTTAAATTTGCTTGACTTTCGGGTACGGGCGCATATAAAATGTACGCAGAGATTTAAAAAAGCACGAGCTGCAAGGCGAAAGGAGACGGACGAAATATGCTTGAGAGAAGCGAATGGATAAGAGGGTGCGAAAAGAATCTGCGCGGCGGAACGGTGTTTTTGAAAAGCTTTCGGTGCGCCGCCGAGGTTGAAAAAGCAATATTGGAAATAACCGCACTCGGCGTATATGAGGCGAAACTAAACGGCGAGCGGGTGGGCGATTTTATTCTCGCTCCGGGCTGGACTTCGTATTCAAACAGGCTTCAGGTGCAGAGCTACGATGTGACGGATATGCTGAAAACCGAAAATTCGCTCGAGGTAACGGTCGGACAGGGCTGGAGAGCCCTTGCGAACAAGCGCGACGGTAGCGACTTTTTGGGCTACCGCGACACGGCACTGATTGCCGAGCTGACTGTTGTCTACGCCGACGGCAGGACTGAGAGTATCGTCACCGACAGCTCGTGGACCGCACGCGAGAGCAAGCTGAGATATACAAATATATATGACGGCGATACCTACGACGCGACTTTCAAAGCGGCGAGCGCGAGGCACTGCATATGCGTCGATCTCGAAAAAGCCATGCTTATCCCGCAGGAGGGCGAAAAAATAGTCGAGCATGAGCGGATGCCCGCCTTGCAGGTTATAAAAACTCCGGCGGGCGAGACGGTCATTGACTTCGGGCAGAACATGACAGGCTATGTCGAGTTCAGGATAAAAGGCACTCCCGGCGCGCAGGCGGCAATCTCCCACGGTGAGACGCTCGACCGCGACGGCAATTTCTACAACGCCAACTACCGCTCGGCGGACGCGCAGATAAAATTTGTCTGCGACGGCGAGGAGCACATATATAAAAGTGCGCTCACCTTCTTCGGCTTTCGCTATATCCGCCTTGAGAACTGGCCGGACGAGGTGAAAAAAGAGAATTTCACGGCTATAGTCGTCCATTCGGATATCCGCAGGACGGGGTATTTCGAGTGCTCGGACGAGGCGGTGAACAAGCTTTTCAAAAATATAATATGGGGTCAGAAGAGCAACTTCCTCGATGTCCCGACCGACTGCCCGCAGAGGGACGAGCGCCTCGGCTGGACGGGCGACGCGCAGGTATTTGTCCGCACGGCGAGCCTCAATTTCGATGTCGAGCGCTTCTTCAAAAAGTGGCTTCACGATCTCGCCGCCGACCAGGGGCGCGACGGCTGTGTGCCGCATGTCATTCCGAATATATTCGACGATATGGGCGGCTCGAGCGCGTGGAGCGACTCGGCGGTCATCTGCCCGTGGGAGATATACAGAACCTACGGCGACAAAAAGGTGCTCGAGGATCAGTTCGATTCGATGAAAGCGTGGATAGACTGGATGCGCGGGCGCAGCGAGAACGGGAAACGCTCCGGCGGAGCCCACTTCGGCGACTGGCTCGGGCTTGACTCACCGGAGGGCAGCTACAAGGGCTCAACTCCCGAAGACCTCATTGCCACGGCATACTATAAATATTCGACCGAATTATTTATAAAGGCGGCGCACGCGCTCGGCAGAGATGTTTCGGAATATGAGAATATCCCTGCGGAGGCGGCGGAGGCGTTCAGGCGCGAATATATGGAAAACGGCAGAGTGAAAAACGCTACGCAGACCGGCTGCGTGCTCGCGCTGTATTTTGACATCACCGATGACAGGGCTGTGACCGCCGCTCAGTTAAACGAGCTTGTGAAGCGTGCGGGGCATCTTGAGACAGGCTTTGTCGGCACGCCTTATCTTCTCCATGCACTCAGCGACAACGGCTACGCCGAGACGGCATACGACCTTCTGCTTCGCCGCGAATATCCCTCGTGGCTCTATCCCATCTCCAAGGGCGCGACGACCGTTTGGGAGCACTGGGACGGCATAAAGCCCGACGGCACGATGTGGAGCACCGACATGAACTCGTTCAACCACTACGCCTATGGCGCGGTCGCGGACTGGATGTACGGCGCGGCGGCGGGGATAAACGCCGACCCCGACCTCCCGGGCTTTGAGCGTATAATCTTCCGTCCCGTGACCGACAGGCGGCTCGATTTCGTCAAGGCTTCGATCGATACCCGCCGCGGCACGGTCAAAAGCGAGTGGAGACGCGAAAACGGCAGGATAAAATATATCTTAACCGTTCCCGAGGGCTGCTGTGCTTTGGTCATTATAGGAGAAAAGCACGAAGTCGGAGCGGGTACTCACGAGTTTTTTGAATGATAAATTCCCGACTTGCGCGGCTTTCGGTGAGTCGGGAAATAAATTTCGGAAAAATTTGAAAATCTTGTCCGACTTTGCAAAAAATATATTGACAAACCGCTTTTGATATAATATAATAATCAAGCTCCGTCAAATGACGGGGCTCACATATGGCGGCATAGCTCAGTTGGCTAGAGCATTCGGTTCATACCCGGAGTGTCGTTGGTTCGAATCCAACTGCCGCTACCAATTTTGGCCCGGTGGTCAAGAGGTTAAGACACCGCCCTTTCACGGCGGTAACACGAGTTCGATTCTCGT
>CAVDWM010000035.1:0-19828 GCA_963612725.1 Faecalibacterium prausnitzii
ACGGCGGCAGCGGGTATGAGGTACTACAAGGACAAGTATTATCTCGACGGCGAAACAATTTACAGATGCACGAGGGACGACAGCAACGGACAGGGCACTGTCCTGCACTATCTGCCGTCGCAGCTCGTGGGTATTTACTTTGAGGAGGTAAGCTAAAATGAAAATCTGTATATCAATCGGACACGGAAAATCGTCCAAAGGCGGTTATGACAGCGGCGCAGTCGGCGGAGGCTATCACGAGTTCAAAATCGCAAGGGAAATCGGTAAGTACATAGGCGAGGTCTTAAAGGACTACGCCTGCACGGTCGATGTCATTAACTATGACGCGACTCTCTATCTGACCGACAGGATAGCCCATGTCAACAAAAACGGCTATGATTTGGCGATTGAAATACATCTCAACGCGGGCGGCGGCACGGGTAGCGAGGTCTACTACAAGCACCAGAGCGCGAGCGGTAAGAAGCTTGCGGCGGCTGTCAGCAAGAGCATAGCAAACGCCTTCGGAATCCGCGACCGTGGCGCAAAGGTCAAAATCAATCCTGCCAACGGCACAGATTATTTCGGCTTCGTCCGTTCGTGCAAGTGCGAATCTTTGCTGATAGAGACGGTATTTATCGACACGGCAAGCGACAGAAAGCATGTCGAGACCGCCGCAGGTCAGAAGCAGTGCGCAACCGCTATCGCCACCGCCATAGCTGACTACTACGGAATTAAGAAAAAAGCCACGGACAGCACAGCGGACAAGCAGACGGCGGTCAAGGCGGGCGATATCGTCAAAATCAAGGGCAGCAAGTATGCGACCGGGCAGAAGATACCCGCGTGGGTAAAGCTTAAAAAGCACACGGTCAAATCGGTCAGCGGCAACAGGGCACTGCTCAAGGAGATTAACAGCTGGGTCTATATCAGTGACCTTACAGTTTTGCAGTCAACCGCAAAGACCGTCTCCGTCGGGAGCAAGGTTATCATCAAGTCCGGCGCGGTCTACGGCGGCTTGACGGCGGCACGAGGCAAGGCAGTCCCGCAGGAGCAGCTGATTAGGACGCACACGGTCGGAAAAATCCAGAAGAACAGCGGAGTCGAAGAGGCACTTCTGACCGATATCGTCAGCTGGGTAGCGGTCAAGTATTTGGAGGTAGCAGATTGACGGTTGGAGAAATAGCCGCTATATGCGGCATACCGACGGCACTGACCGTCGGCGTAGTGGGATTTTTGTTTTGGCTTTTAGAGCGCAAAATCAGCAAAAAAGAGACGGAGCGCATTGAGCAGGAGCAAGCCATAGCAAAAGAGCGGGAAAAGCAAGAGAGAAAGCTCGAATCCGAGCGCGAGCAGCGGGAGAAGAACCGCAGAACATTTGAAAAGAGTCTGCTCTCGACATCGAATGCGGCTCTGGCACTCGGAGAGGCGACCGCCCGCGCAGTCCAGCGCATACCGGACGCGCACTGCAACGGCGACATGAAGAAGGCGTTGAACTACGCGGAACAAATCAAGCACGAGCAGCGGGATTTTCTCGCGGCTCAGGGTATAGACAACATTTTTTAAGGAGGCTATCTGTAATGGCAAAAATCAAGGACATACTCGCGAATCTCGGCAATGTCAAGGTGGGGACATGGGTGCGCGGCATCCTGCTCGTCATCTCGCTCGTCAACTCGGCACTCTCGGCGGCGGGAAAAGCACCTATCCCGGCGGACTACAACGAGCTGTACACAATCATCAGCGTCATCTTCTCGGTGCTCGTCGGAATCTCTGCATATTGGAAAAATAACAGCTTTACCGAGGCGGCACAGACCGCTGATAAATTTCTGCACGAGCAGGGCGCGGCGAACGAAGACCCGGGAACGGAGGGTTAATTATGATTACTGCGATTCTTTTTAATCTGTTAAATCTGTTAGGGCTTTACGGCGCAGGCTTTATCGTCTTCGTGCTCAAGGCTTTCGGCAGGATTTAACTTAGGACTAACTTAGGACTAAAAAATGACCGGGCAGGGGAGAAATCCCTTGCCCGGCTTTTTAAATTTCCGTTCAAAAATATCTGACATTGTAAAAATCGACGATTTCGCCGGATTCCGAAATCCCACGGAAAAAGTTAAATGAGGTCGCGGTGAAAATCTTTCCGGCGCGGACGAGTGAATTAAGCTCTTCGGCGGTCGCCGCCGAGTAAACACACGTTCCGGCGCGGAGGCAGTCCGTAGGGTTCGGAATCACTTCGCGCAGAATTTCCGCGCTCATTTCGCACCACTCGATTTTTTCGGCAACCGCGTCTAAAAAGGTCATGCGGGACGAGACGAGCTCTTTGAAAATCTTCGGAATGAGGATTTTGACGATATGCTCGGCAGGAACCGCGTCAACGGTGTACTCGTCATATATCCCGTTTCCTCTGTCGTTTTCCGCAAGCTCGGATTTTTCCGCATTTTCGATGTCTACCACAACAAGAGCCGCTCCAAAATTAACAAACGAGTTTTGAGAAGCGATAGGCTGAAAAAGATACACGACATCGGTGCGGTTGGAGGCTCTGCGCTCATCGTCCCACTTGTCGTTTTTGGAAACATCGAGCGAGACGAGTCCGTTTTTGCAAATTGACTCAAGGTCGGCGATGTCGGCGTTGTGATAAAAAATCATTCTTCTCGTCCTTTCTTGTACTGCTCGTTCAAAAAATCGTCAATCGCTTTTTTGAAAACCTGCGCCATCGGAACGCACTCTGTGTCACACTTTGTTTTAAACTTGACGGCGGTTTCTTTTGGCACTTTGACATTTAACTGCGTGTAAACCTTTTTGTTGTAGCGGTCTTTGACCTGTGTCGATGTGCGGTTCTTGCGTTTTGGTGTTTCGTCCATACTCTCTCCTTGTTCTCTTGGAGTGGTGCACCCGAAAATGCACCACTCTGTGTTTATCAACCAAGCTTTTCAATCATCTTAACAAGGTCGCTCTCAGAAATCTCGTCATATCCGTAGAAATTCTCGACGAAGAGCTTTTCTGCATCCTCGGTGTCGTCAACCTTGACATTAAGTCCGTTGTTGCCTTGGATAACATACTTGCCGCCTCTTCCGGTCGCCCAATCGGCAGCCGCTTTCGCATCGTCAAAAGTTGCGCTGTCAAAAATGCAGTCCTGATTGCTGAGGTGAATTTCGTAGTTTTTCATTTTTCTTTATCCTTTCTTTTCGGGGCTTTCTGCCCTTTCACTGTCTACATTATAGCATACTGATATCAGTATGTCAACACTTTTTTCAAAAAAATTTTGAAAATTTTTGAAAGTTTTTTCAATTTGATTTTATCAGACACATCCACATAGTCAAGGCAATAAAACGGACAGTAAAACGGCATTTTGTCAACGTTGGCAAAAAGGTATGCTATCTCCGAACAACGCAAGTAAGTAGACCCGACATTAAATATAGTGTGGCGCGTTCGGAGAGTTTGTAAAGTGGTGAGCCATCTCAGAAGCCTTGAGCCTCAACGGGTTCAGGGTTTTTCCCTTTTCCAAAATAGCTCGAAATTTCAGTGTGTCTAACATTTTGTCTAACACGCTTGAGACAAAGTTTCGCGAATAACCTCGGATGTTATCTTTTTTCTCGACAAATCAAGATGCCCGTATATATTACAAGTCATTTTAATATCGGCGTGACCCATCCAATCTTGGACATCCTTGAGCGAACAACCTTTGGCGAGAAGAAGGCTCGCACAACTATGTCTTAGATCATGGAATCTTATATGCGGGAGATTATATTTCCTCAGCAGGTCTCCGAATTTGTGCGATATATATGACGGGTCATACATTGCGCCATTCGCCCATTTGAAGATATAATCATTCTCCACATAGGCGTCTCCAAAGAACTCTCGATTCTTCTGTTCCTCTTCTTTGAGCTGAAGCAGTAGCTCTCTGATTTCGGGGAACAGTGGAAACGACCGGTAGCTTGATTTGTTTTTCGTTTTATCTTTCTCAACAACCTTGGTTGCCATAGAGACCGTGTGCCGTATTAAGATAGTATCTGCGTCAAAATCAACGCTTTGCCACTGCAAGCCCAACACCTCACTGCGGCGCAATCCATACATAACTGTGGTTTGGATGAGCGGATGTAAAGGTTCGTCCTTTATGGTCTCAAGCAGGGTGTTAATCTCGCCGGCGTTATACCACTCATACTCCCGCCTCTCAAGTTTTGGGAGTCTCACGAGTTCACAGGGATTAGACCTTATGAGCTTGTGCCGCATAGCCTCTTTAAAGGCAAGCTGAAGAACATTCTTGTGCAGACGAAGGGTTTTAGGTGATAGACCACCATTCCCATCTTTTCTGCCGTGGGTCGCCTTATAGTCAAAATACCGCTGTATATTGTCAAGACTGACATCCACTAATTTTATTTTGTGTTTCTCGAAATACGGTTGAACATGAGAATCAACTATAACCTTATAACCGTCCCACGTTACAGTGTCTATAAAAGGTTTTGTCTCCGTGAGCCACTGATCTAAGTAGTCTGAGATAAGTATATTAGGTTCATAAATAAGCTGAGCACTTTCATACTCGCTGATTATAGACCGCATAGCCGCTTCAGCTTTACGCAGATTATTTTTAACTTCATAACCTGTGTAAACCCACTTCTGCTTACGCTTTCCAGTGTTGTCTACGAAATTTAGAACGGCATAATATTTGCCGCGTTTTGCTTGCAAGCTTCCTGTCAATTAAACAATCTCCTTTCTGTAGTCCACTTGCTGTTGTACGGTCATTTTAGCACAACAACACAAAATGTCAACTACCAGCAGAAAGAAAATTTTCAATACTCTTTTTAGTAATTAAGTAGCTTGCGCCTATACGAACAGAGGAAATAGCGCCGCTATGCACAAGGTCATACGCCGTCTTTCTTCCTATTCGCAACATTGTTTGCATCTCTTTAACAGTTACCACGTCAGGATAATTGTCAAACAATCAAATCATTCCATTCCTTAAAATTTTTTGTTAATTAATCAGTAACTGCAAGCACAACAGCGGGACCATTTAACCAGTGACCCTGCCACACAGTCGCACGGCTGGTAACTGTCCAACAAAACGGACAAAACGCGGAAATTGAAAAATTCTGTTGACAAAAGATTTTTTTTGAACTAAGATATAGATGAGATTAATATTTGGGTTAACGAAAGGAGAGGAAAAATGGGATTTTTGAGTTCATTTCTTGGTCTGATTGGTGCTTCGGCGTTATTTGTCGGAGCGGATGTAAAAGAGCGTTGGGACGAAATAGACAAAGCGCGACAGCGCATTGCGGAAAATCCCGCGCCGCCGACGATGATGAGGTGCGAGTTAATAAGAAAATATGAATCTGAGTGGCACAGAGGTGACAACACCCACTTTCCGGAAGAGCTTCTTCCCGCGCTTGAGAGTGATGCCGAGGTGCTTTCGTGGTGGATCGAGCTCCTTGCCGAGCGTGAGATAAGGCGTCAGGGATATCGCGGCTATCCTATTAGCATCGAGGGAAATTTTTATCGAGTTTATAAAGCGTGGAAGGAGCGTCAGGATTGGGTCAGATAACCAGCGTTGAGATTAACAAAGACGTACTTATCGACGGTCTGAAAACCCAAAACGCAAGGCTAAAAAAGCTCCTCCGTGAAACAGCGGAGGAGCGAGACAAATATAAATCCTTGTGGGAAGCAAATCGATTTCAAAATGAAAACTCGGAAGAGGAGCGAAAAGCAAATCGGCGATTAGGGCAAGAGAAAAAGCAAGAGCGGTTGCTGTCCGTATTAGTTGGCGAAATAAGCGAGCGGAAAACAGGGGAACTGCAAGGAGCGTATATAGACAAAAACCGCCAGGCGACAGCAAGGCGGTTTTGTCATATCACAGCGCAATTAAAATGTCAATTCCTCCACTGTGGGAATCAGCTCCTCAAGTCGGGCTTTGTAATGAGCTATCAGCTGCTCACGGTTCGGCTCATCACGGCGTACAGTGCGGCGCAGCAAGCGCATATAGCCGACGATTTTTGCCTTGCGTTCCACCTCGTCGATCCGACCCTCGTCGTCCGTACCGAGATACATGGCGAGCGCCCTGCGCCAGAAAAGACCTGCCAGCTCGTGTGAAATTCCGAGGAAATTCAGAATTATTTCATGGTCGGTCTCCGAAAAGCCGACAAACGCGTTGAACATGGATCCGAGCTCAAAAATGGGATGTCCCACGCAGAGCGTGTCCATATCGATGAGAAGTGCCTCACCGTCGCGCACCATGATGTTGTTGGTGTGATAGTCTCCGTGCAGCATGGTGTTCTGCTCGGGGACGGACTCCACCATATTACAGAGCTTGCTGCCGAGTTCATTCGGCAAAAGCTCTCTGTCAAACGCAGCCCAAGTCAGGGCGACGCTCTTCATGTCCGGCATATCGCCGGGCTGAACCTCGGTACTGTGAATCTGCTTGAGCATGTCCACATAGTATTTCAGCGGTAGCTCAAGATGCTCAGGGTCGTTTTTTATCATCTTTGAAAGCGAGGTCGCCGCCAACAGCTCCATCACTGTTCCGTAGCTCTCGCCGACACGCACGACATCATAGGGTATCGCCGTGTTGATGCCAAGTACCAGCGCCTTGCGTGCAAGCTCGCGCTCACGCTGTATTTCAGGCAGGGCGTCGGGATTGAAATACACCTTGATAATGGTCTCCTCGTCGTAACGGTAAACGGCTCCGTTAGCACCCTTTCCGAGCAGCTCGCAGCCGTCCACGGAAAAACGGCGGTACGCCTTTTTCACGGTCATCATCTCCGTGAAGCCGGTCATGTCCAAAATCTCATAGACCTCCGGACATACATTGATAACAGCCAGGTCGGGAGCTTCCTTGCGCAAACGCAGAATGACGCGCAGACCTGCGCTCGAAATATAAGAAAGTCCGTCGGCATCCAAAACCGTTTGCAAGCCCGGGTGCGCTTGCCTTATCTCCTGCAATTCCTTCTCCGCCAAAGCCGCGTTGCCCGCGTCGATGCGCCCGACAAGCCCGATATAGAGGGTGTCACCGGCAGTGCGGAATGTTATATTCTGTGTCATGTGTCTGCTCCCTCCCTGAAGACGACTCGGATAAGCCTATCATATTCCTTCCATGCAGGGCTTTCTTCAAGCTCGCGTATGGACTCCGCTATCGTGCGATAATACCACCTGTGCTGCTCGGGATCCGTCTGGTTGAAGTCCTGCCAAACAGCATCGCCCACCAACAGCCACTGCTGATAAATAGAGCGCATATTCGCCAGCTTGTCGCCGAGAAAGACCATTTTTATTTCGATGTCCTCCGTGCGCCGCAAAAGCTCAACGGCTTCCTCCTTCCTGTCGCGCCAGCTCTGATCGGGAGGGATATGTATTCTCTTGTCTTCGGTTTCCGCCGCGACAAGCTCCGCCACGCGTGAACCGAAGCTCGCTTCTATCTCCTCAATGGTGACGGGAGTATCCTCGACCGTGTCGTGCAGCACGGCGGCGGCGATGACCTCCTGCTTTGAGGTGAGCGAGCCGACAATAGCCGCAGCCTCTATCGGATGCAGAATATACGGAGCGTCTGATTTTTTTCGACGCATACCGTCATGCGCCTTGACCGCAAATGTGATTGCCCTGCTTACAAGCTCCATTATTCAACCTCTAAAATATCTGCAAAGCCGGTCATTTCAAGAACCTCCATGACCGTTTCGCAAACGCCCGTCAGCTTCATCGAGCCTACCTTCATCATCTTCTTCTGTGCACCGAGCAGCACTCGCAGCCCGGCAGAGGAAACATATGTAACCCCTTTCATATCTACGGTAAGCTCCGTGATTTCTTCGGCAAGCGCGTTGACCTCTTTTTCAAGCTCCGGCGCGGTAACGGTGTCGAGCCGTCCCTCAACGTGAAGGGTCATCGCATTGTTTTTCTGTTCGGCGGTAATTGTCATTTGTGGTTGCTCCTTTCCAGCTTTTTGGTCATGGTAAGTCTGTTTTCTCCGTTTTCGCGGGCATAGGAAACGGAATCCATCGTTTTCTTTATTATAAATATGCCGAGTCCTCCGATCTCCCGCTGCTCGGCGGAAAGCGTGATATCCGGGTCGGCCTTTTTCAGCGGATCGAACGCAACGCCGGTGTCGGAGACAACGAAGGTCGCCACATCTGTTTTTTCGTCTATGTCAATGGAGATTTTCGCGCTTCCCGCACCGTTCGGGTAGGCATAATGCGCAATGTTTACGAAAACCTCCTCCATTGCCACGCATATGGCGGTCTGCATTTTCATGCCGCAGCCGACCCTCTCAAGCTCGCCCTCAACGAAGCCCAGCATCTCGGAGATGTTTTCCTCCTTTGCTTCAAAGCTCCGCTCGGACACGGCTCTCTCTCCCTTGAAGTCCAGGAGCAGCATCGTGATGTCATCGAACTGCGGGGCGCTGCCGGCAAAGGTCTGCAAATCCGTCTGAAGCTCGCCGAGCACCTTTTCGGTGTCGAGGGAGGAACGGCTGTTCAAAAAGTCTCTCAGCCTTTCCTCGCCGTAAAGCCTCTGTCGGGCATCTGTCGTCTCGGTAACTCCGTCGGTGTAGAGGAACAGACGCTCCCCCGGGGCAAGCGTCAGCTTGCTCTGACGGTATTTCATGCCGTCCATGCCCGCCAGGACGAAGCCGCTGCGCTCTCTGAGATACTCGAATTCCTTTCCGTTTCTTTTGATAAGCGGCGGATTATGTCCGGCGTTTACATATGTGAGCGTACCGCTCGTTATGTCGAGCACACCCATCCACGCGGTCACGAAAAGACCTGCGTCGTTGCCCTCGCAGAGAAGTTTGTTAACCGTTGTAAACACCTCGGCGGGGCTGATTCCCATGAGCGTATAATTCTTGATGAGCACCTTGGTTATCACCATAAACAGCGCCGCCGGAACGCCCTTGCCCGACACATCTGCGGTGATAACGGCAAGCTTATCCTCGCCGACCATGAAAAAGTCGTAGAAATCGCCGCCGACTTCCTTTGCGGGATGCATGACGGCATAGAGGTCGAATTCGTCATGCTCGGGGAAGGGAGGGAATATGCAGGGGAGCATATGCGCCTGAATGTCGGATGCCAGTGTGAGCTCCGCATTGATGCGCTCCTTCTCCGTCATAACGCTGCGAAGATTTTCAACATATTCATCCAAATCCCGTATCATCGAGACATATGAATGAGCCAGCTCGCCCACCTCGGAGGTGTCCTTCTCATAGACCTCGCACGCCTCGAGCATCTGCTTGCGCTGCGCGTCGGTGGAGTGTCCGGCATAGTAGTTTCCGGCGATCTGCGCAAGCTCCTCGATGGGGCGTGAGATTCTCTTCTCCGTGAATCGCATAAAGCCTATCGAGAACGCAAAATAAGTGTTCATCGCCATTGTCTCAAACAGATATATTTTTCCCCAGATGCTTATTCCGCTGTCCGAGCCGTATTTATCGGTCAGGTAGACCGCAGTGCCGACGAGCACGCAGATGCACACTCCGGTAATAAGAGTGTTGAGGATCATGCGCTCGTTAATGGAAAAGCTGACCGCGCTCTTGTCCTTTCCCGCCTTCATATTTTCTATCCGCGCCTGAAGCAGGGTTCCGAGGATAAGCAGCGGCGCGCCGAAAAGGAGACCGGAGTCGAAGCTGTTGACAAAAAGGAAAAAATTATCGAGCGAGAGGAGATCCGCGACATTGTAGGCGTGATTGAGAAAGCCTGTGAAAAGCACCGTCATGAGGGCGTTTACGCCCAGCAGCAGGCAGAATTTCAGAATTCTTACCACGCTGTCAAGCCTGAATTCCTTTCCTCCGCGTTCGCGGTTGAGTGCCTTCCAAAGGAAGTAAGCCGCCATCGCATAAAAAATCTGGAAAGAGCTGTTGAGCAGCGCGTATGAGAGCTCGTAGCCGGCAAACAGATCGCAGATGAGATTGCCCGCCGCGCAGCCGAAAGCCGCAGGCCAGCCGAAGATCATTCCGAGAATCGGCGTAAGAGCTGCGGCAGGGCGCATCTGCGTCATCTCGGACGCGGCAGCCCAAAGCTTGAACGGCGCAGTCAGCAGAACAAACAGCACCATATTGATGCAGAACACAAGCATAGCCGCACTTACATTGTTGATTTTTCGTTTCATTGCAGGATCGCCTCCTTTATCCTCCGATATTGCCGCCTTCGGGGCGGTGAAAGCTTATTTGTCTATCATTATGCAGATGACGTTGCAGCCGTCGTCCGTGTACTGATATTTTATGTCCCTCGCGGCGTGCTCCGCCAGCTTGCGGGAAATTTCGTCCATATCGAGAAGCGGGTTCACGGGCTCCGCCTTCCACTTGAAGGTTATCTCGCAGGTGCCCTGCCTTTCGGCATATTCGAGGCTGAAATCCACCTGCGTCTGAGCGTCAAGCACGGGGAGCACCGTTTGCAGATACACCTCCTCAATTGCCGCCTCGATTCTGTAGACCAGCTCGGGCGAAAACATCTTCTTTACGGCGAACTCGTTTATCTCGCTGATAAGTCCGAGATAGTCCAGCTCGTCGCGCAAAAAGCTCTTGCGTATCCAGTCCAGACCGTTGATAAAGCAGCGGGTGCGCTCCTTTTGCGGATGGTTGAATATCTGGTCGGGAGTGCCGTCCTCGTATATCGTTCCCTGATCCATATAAAAGACCCTTGTGGAAACCGTCTTTGCCAGCCTCATCTGGTGAGTGACTATAAGCATGGTCATGCCCTGCTGCGCCAGCTTGTTGATAACGGCAAGCACCTCAGCCACCATCGTGGGATCGAGCGCGGAGGTCGGCTCGTCGAGAAGAATGATCTCGGGCTCCATCGCCAGCGTCCTGGCTATTGCGACACGCTGCTTCTGCCCTCCGGACAGCTCGTCGGGATATTTGAGCTTTCTTCCCGCCAATCCGACGGTTCGCAGGAGCTTCATGCCCCGCTCGTAGGCCTCTTCCTTTGAAAGCTTGAGCACCTTCATGGGCGCGTACATAACATTTTCGATGACATTCATATGCGGATAGAGGTTGAAGCTCTGGAACACCATTCCCATCTTCCGCCGAACCGTGGTCAGCTGGCAGTCCTTCGCGCTTATGTCCACGCCGTCCACCAGTATTCTGCCCGAGGTGGGCTCCTCGAGACGGTTCAGGCAGCGAAGAAAGGTCGATTTGCCTGTTCCGGACGGTCCGATGATTGAAATGACGTCGCCCTTGTTGATGGTCACGTTCACGTCCTTCAAGGGGGTCGCGTCCGCATACTCTTTTCTCAAATGCTCAACGGTGATCATGCCTCGGCACCTCCTGTCTGCTCTTCGTTTTCGGCTTTCTTGCGCATATGCTTGGGCATCAGCTTCTTTTGGATGAGCTTCATCAGCGAAAGCAGAATGCACGCTATGGCGAAATAGATAACTGCAATTGTCACAAGCGGCACGATAGCCTCATAGGTGTTGCTGCGGATAATGTCTCCGACCTTGGTCAGGTCGTTGACTGCGATGTAGCCGACGACCGCCGTTCCCTTCATCAGGCTTATAAGATTGCTGAAATATCCGGGCAGCATAGTGCGTATCGCCTGCGGCAGGATTATTCCGCAGAAGGTCTGCCGCTTTGTGAGTCCGGTCGTGAGAGCCGCCTCCCACTGCCCCTTGTCTATGCCGCCGATGCCGCCCTCGAACAGCTGCGCCATATACGCGCCGAACACCAGTCCGAAGCCGAGGATCGCGACAAGAATATTCGAGATATCGGTCTTGCCGAAAATAATATAGTAGAGAATCATCAGTATAACGACTATCGGCAGCCCCTGCATCAGCTTCGAGTAAATCTCGGCGAGCTTTTTGAGCACCTTCGAGCCCGACATGGACATGGCGCAGAAGGCTGCGCCGAACAGGTTCGCAAGGGCGAAGCCCGCCGCAGTGATGAGCAGCGTAACGAGCAGACCCTTTATAATTGACTGCCACCTGTTTTCCTCGATAAGTGTGCGGTAAATGCTGTTGCGGAGAGAGCCTGTTGCTCCGCTGTCCGAGGAATTGCCGTTTGTTCCGCTGTCTGCGGTTATGAGAGCGGGGGAGTCGATTTTGGTCGCGTTTACTATCGGGACGAATTTCTGCGTGTAGTAAAACTCGGAAAAGTTGACGCTCTTGTCCCTCTCCTCCGTCCATGATATCTGTCCGGCGGCGAGGTCATATCTCCCCGTTGTGATGCCGCTCAGGATTCCCGCGAAGTCCACGTCCTCTATCTTCATGGCGTAGCCGTATTCGCGGCAGAAGCTTGCGATAATGTCAACCTCATAGCCCGCGTTTTTGTCGCCGAGCTTGAAAGAAAAGGGCTTGAGCGTGCTCGTTGTCGCAAAGGTCAGAGTGCCCTTTGAGCCTGTTGTCGGAATCTCGACGCCCTCCCAGTCGTGGGGAAAGAGCCAGTATTCCTGCTTTTTCTCCAGCTCGCCGTTATCCTTGAGCTTTAATATATATTCGTTGAGCTGAGCGCGAATAGCGTCGCCCTTTTCGGTTTTTGCAAAGACCGTTCCCACATTGTATACCGCCAACGGCACATCAAGATATCCGAGATCGGGATATTCCTGTGCGAGAATATAGTAGTTGACGGACGGGAGTGCGGCGAAATCTATCTTGTTCTTTTGAAGAGCCAGCGCGACGTCGGTTATGCTGTTGAAATACTGTATTTTCGCGTCCGGAATCTTCGCCAGTATTATGGCGTCCTGCGGAGTTCCGGTCATGACGCCCGCCGTCTTGCCCGACAGCAGCTTGAGCGTGTCCTCCTCCGATTCTTCGTTTGCTGCGAAAGCAGGTGCGCAAAGGCTTATCGCCGCCAAAAGCATCGCGCAGATAAGGCTTAAGCACCTCGTTGTCCATTTACCCACGGTATTACCTCCAAGTGTATCGGTTTTTTATCGGTCGGTCGAGCTTTCCTCCGAGAGGAACTCCAGACATCTCTGCCTGTAGTCCGCAGCCTCGTCGTATACGCCGTGACCGTAGCTCTCGTCGTAGAGATAGAGCTTGCAGCCGAGAGCCTGCGCTATCTGCCTTGAGCCCTCCGCCGTCACAACGCGGTCGCCCTCGGAGCCTATGACGAAAACGGGGCACTTGATTTCGGAAAGCTCGTCGCAGCAGTCAAAGGTTTTGCACGCCAGCGCCAGAATTTCAAAGCGGCGGTATTCCTCGTCCGTGATGCCGCGATTTGAAGAAATCAGCGTCTCCCTGTATGCGTCCAGGGTGGCTTTGGAATACACATTGTCGGCGAAGCTCTCGAGAAGTCCCGTCTCGTTTTTTTCCTCTGCCAGCCTTATCCACTCGTCAACAACGCGGTTGAAGGTGTCGTTGGGCTTCGCGAGCGTCGAGCCGAGGATCAATTTGTTCACTTCCTCGGGATAGTCTGCCGCGAGATACATCGCTATCATTCCGCCCTGCGAAGCGCCGAACACATCGGCGTTTTGAATGCCCAGCTTTTTCATCGCCTCGGCGGTGTCCCTCGCCATTTCTCTGACGGTGTAGCCCTCGCTGATATTTTTTGCCCTGTCGAAGACATACACGGTGTATTTCTCCGTGAAGTCCCTGTATGCCTCGGCTATCGCCTCGGACGAGCCCATCACGCTGTGCACGGACAGCCCGGGCAGAATCACAAAGCTCTTTTTCCCGCTGCCAAAGACGGTATAATCCATTTGCGTGTCTCCTGTCAAAACTGTTTTCACCTGCGCCGCTGCGGCTGAGTCTGCCGCCTCGGCGGTCGTCTCCTGCTCCGTGTCGCTCCGACATCCGGTCGCGGCGAGCAGCAGCACGGCGGTCAGAAATAATGCGGCGAGCTTTTTCATTTGCTTTCACTCCTTTGGGCTTTCTGCGGCTTCGCGCTGCCCGATCGAGCCGGCGGCGTCCGACGGCATACCGCTTTTTCAAATATTATACCGCAATTTCAGCCGTTCGGACAATCGCAAAAATGAAGAAAAGCAGCCGCAAAAACCGACTGCTTTTGTGTATTTTTTCGTCGCCTCGGTATAATTTCTCATAAGCTTTCCGAAAACACTTGATTTGCCTTATTTTATATGATATTATTAGTACACATACTAAAACAATTCTGAATAAAAAAGGAGTGGTGCCTATGCGAAGGAGCAGCGGCGAAACAAGGAGAAGAATATTGACCGTGTGCGTCCGTCTTTTTCTGGAACAGGGCTATTCGCGAACCTCGGTCAGCCAAATAGTCGAGGAGTCGGGCGTTGCGCGGGGGAGCTACCTGAACCTGTTTCCGACCAAGGACAGGATACTGTTCGAGCTGGTCGAGACGATGTTCGGCGGTCAGTTCGGCGCGGCGAGGAGACTTGCGGGCGGAGCTTTTCCGCCGGTCTATATCTACGCGGTGGAGACTGCCATCCAGCTCACCCTGACCGAGCTCAACGAAAACCTGCGGGAGATATATATCGAAGCCTATTCCCTGCCGGACACGGCGGAATATATCTATCTGCACACAACGGCGGAGCTGAAAAAGATTTTCGGTGCAAATTTCCCCGATTATACCGACAGCGATTTTTACGAAATGGAGATAGGCTCATCGGGGCTTATGCGCAACTATATGGCGCGAAAATGCGACATTCATTTTCCTCTTGACCACAAGATCAACCGCTTTCTGACTGCGGCAATGCGGGTTTACAGAGTGCCGGAGGAGGAGCAGGAGCGGGTTCTCGGATTTGTGGCGGGCTTGGACATGGAGTCGATAGCGACCGAGGTCATGCATAAGCTGTTCGCCATGCTGGAAATGAAATTTGACTTTAAGCTGTCGTCGGACGGCGAAACGGAGGGAACAAAATGAAGAAGCGATTATTTAGTATATTCCTTGCCCTGTGTATGCTGCTGTGCTTTATGCCCGCAGGTGCCTTTGCCGACGGCGGGGAGTTGGGAGAGACCTTTTACCTCGATGACGGTGTCATCACAATCGTGGTGATTGAAGAATTTACCTCTGCGGTAGTCAATGTGGGCGGTGAGACCACGGAAGTGTACGGCACGGTCGTCATCACGCAGAGAAGCGCCACCACGACCAACCATCTCGAGATTGAGGTGCGGGAGAGCAGTTATACCCTCAATGTCGTGCTCGAGGGCGTGAATATCGTGACGGAAGACTATGTGGAAGACCCGCCTGTCACCGTTGAAGGAGTGGGAGATACCGTTATCACTCTGGTGGGTAAGAATTATGTCAAATCCGGAACAGGACTCCGTCCCGGGATACAAAAGGAAGGCACCGGCAAGCTGACTATAACCGCTGCGGATACTGACCAGAGCCTGACTGCCATCAGCGGCAGCCACGGCGGTGCGGGAATCGGCGGCGGCTTTGGCGGCAATGTCAGCAACATCACCATCTCCGGCGGCACGATCGACGCCAGGGGTGGCAGAGAAGGTGCGGGAATCGGCGGCGGCTTTGGCGGCAGCGGCAGCAATATCACAATCACCGGCGGCAGGGTCATTGCCACGGGCGGCAACTTCGCTGCGGGTATCGGCGGCGGTAATCAAGGTAATTCCGGAGAGCCCGGCGACGGCAGCAATATCACCATCACCGGCGGAGAGGTCATTGCCACGGGCGGCGACTTCGCTGCGGGTATCGGCGGCGGTCACGGAGGAAATGGCGGCAACATCACTATCTCCGGAGGCAAGGTCACTGCCAAGGGAGGCTGGTGCGCTGCGGGTATCGGCGGCGGCTATGACGGCACCGGCAGCAATATTACGGTTTCGGGGTCTGCGCAGTTAAAGGTACAGGGCGGAAATAAAACCTTTTCCCTCGGAGCAGGTGCGCCCATTGGCAACGGCGGCGATGCCCTCGGCGAAGGCGCAGAGGTCACACCCGATACTGACGCACTGACCGTTTGCGGAAAAATCGAGTATTACGCCCCCGATGCGGATATGGCAGCGGCGGCTCCCTTCAAGACCGTTGACGGAACGGTCGGCAGCCATATCTTTGCGCATCACGAGGCAAAAGCGGCAACCTGCACGCAAGAGGGCAATGCGGAATACTGGTACTGCTCTGTCTGCGAAAGGAATTACGGCGATGAAAACGGCAGCAGAGAAATTGCGGATGTGATAACGGCGAAAAATCCCGATAATCACAGCGGCACTCCCGCATGGCTTCAGACAGCGACCACCCACGAACAAAAGTGGAATTGCTGTGATGTCGTGACGGTTGCACAGGAGCCGCACGAATGGGAGGACGGCGAGTGCGGCGAGTGCGGCTATGCGTGTCTCCACGAGGATGAGGACGGTGACAGCACCTGCGACATCTGCGGCAAAAATCTCGGCAGCGATAAGCTTGTCAATGCCCTGAAATGGGTTCTCGGCATGATGTATAAGCTGATACGCACGGTCGTAAGGCTGGCTGTCGCGGTCGTCAAATGGCTGCTCTCGCTTCGCTGAGATTGAACCGACAGCACCATGATTCTGCGGGCTGCCGTTAGGGGGGGGCGGCGGCTCGCAGGTGCGGCATAATTTTAAAAAGCTGCGGCGAAGGTAATGCCGCAGCTTTTTGCGGTATATTTTCAGCCCTCCGTGCGCAGCCTCGCGAGGGCTTCTTTTATTTTTGCCGCCCCCTCGGCGGGGTCGTCAATGCCCTCGACCGCCCTTTCCATCGGGCACATTCCGTCCCCTCGGCGGTTGATTATATATTCGACCTCCTCGCCGCAGGAGCTTTTTATCCCGTGCGCGTCAAGCACACTTTTTGCCCCTCGGCTCATGACCGCCGCATATATCTCACCGACGCCGAGCAGCACGAAAAGCATCGCCGCCGCCCTGCCGACCGCCCTGTCCGCCGCGCAGTATCCTCCGACCTTCGCCCCGCCGTCCAGGAGCTTCATAAGCGGCGCAACTCCGCGCTCCCTGCTCGTGTGTATGTCCTCGCCCCCGCAAATAACGCAGGTGTATTCCCCCTGCTCCAAAAGCCGCCTTGCGCATTCGATATCGGTCATTATTTCCACCGTCCTTTTTATCCTGTGTAAAAATTATACTATAAACTCGCGGACTTTTTCAATCGGCAATGGACAAAAATCCCGTTTTGTGCTATTATATCTGTATGCACCTGTCGGGTGCGGCTCTTATGCGCGCTGCAAAGCTGTCCCATCGGGCGCAGCCTTGCTCTAATAAAACACACGAGGAGAGAAACGATGAAAACGACAAAAAGAACCCTGAGCTTTATTTTGGCTCTCGTGCTGCTCGCGGGCGCGCTCTGCGTCCCCGCAAATGCCGCGTCCAAGGCGGTCACGCCGCTCGGCAAGGCATATGAAAATCTCATGGAAAACGGCTATCCCACCATGTCAACCGAGGATTTCTTCAAGTATGTCAACGCCGTTGACAACGCGGTCTATCTCTTTACCGGCGTCCATTTCGTCGCGCAGGACAAGTTCAATGTCGTGCTCGACGATAAGCTTGACGCTCTTTGCGCGGGAGTGGCGCAGGCGTCGGGTCTTGACGCGGCACTGATAATGAAGAGCATTCCGGAATTTAACGGTCTTGCCGTCAAGGTCAGCGAAAAATACGATATCGATGTGCCTCAGCTGCAAAAGACGCTCAACGAGCTGTCTGAAAAATATGCCCAAGAGGGGAATGACGCCCTCTCGCTTATCTTCAGAGCGGCGGCGGTCTATTTCGGCATTATCGACGAGGCTTATCTCTACTGTGTCCCCGTCGAGGACTTGGACGACACATATGAGATATATTGCCGCGTGACCTATCGCGACGGAAGAACCGAGGAGCTGCCGTCCGGCACATATTACAACATAAAGACTCAGATGCTCTACGGCAAGGACGACAACGGAATGGTCGGCATCGGCTATGACTTCGATGTCGGCAAGGCGATGGTCATAACCCCCGTCCATGTCTGGATGCGCAACTTCGGCTTCACCGTTGCCTACGACCTCTTCAGCTACGCCACGCCGATATTCAATTATCAGACCGCACGCATTAAATTTGACTATGACGGAAGCGAGTGGATGATACAGCTCTGGAAGGGCAGATATGTCATAACGAACGGCGCGGAGATAGGCATTTACAAGCGCGAGCCCGGCTCGAAGGGAACATTTTACAACTGCGTCGGCGATGAGGATATGCTGCTCATGTCCCTCGACCTCTTCCACGGGGACGATCTGCTCGTCCACAGAGATCCGATGTATCACTGGTGGCTGACGGGCTTCGCCGTTAGCAAAACGGTTTATTTGCCCTGGAGCATGACGCTCAGCGGCAGCATAACCTTTAAGGACAGAGAAATGGTGAACGCCTTCTGCCTCGGCATCGAGAACAGAAACTTCCACGACATCGAATACAGCGTAAACGGCTTGACCGTGACCTTTAAGTGGTAAAAAAGCAATAAAAAGCAAAAAGAAACGACCGTCCGGCTGCGATTGCAGTCGAACGGTCGTTCCCGTTTTATCAATTGTCCTCGTCGAAGTGGTCAAAATCGTTTTCGCCGTCAAGCTCCTCGGCATCCGGGTCAAAGAGGCTCAGCTCCTTTTCAAGCCTCTCGCGGAACTCGACGAAAACCTCGTCGTATTCCGGCTCGTCGCCTGTCACATAGGTGTATTCGTCGGCGTCCTCATCGTATTCAATCTTCATCACGGCAAGCTGCATGTCTCCCGATTCGAGGTTCTCAACGGGCAGGAGAATGACATAATTTTCGCCCTTGTGCTCAACTATGTCAACTACCGACATCTCAACCTCGTTGCCCTCGTCGTCAACGAGGGTAATGTAGCTGTCCTCTGCGCGGGAATCTTCTTCGTTTTCGGGGTAAAAATCAAGAATGTTGTTGTCCTCAGCCATGGCTAACTCCTTTCACACATTGAATCTGAACAGGACGACATCGCCGTCGTTCATGACATATTCCTTTCCCTCGCTGCGGACAAGACCCTTTTCCTTTGCGGCAGTCAGCGATCCGCAGGCGATGAGATCGTCAAAGCTTATGACCTCGGCGCGTATGAATCCGCGCTCAAAGTCGGAGTGTATCTTTCCCGCCGCCTGGGGAGCCTTCGTGCCGCGGGTTATAGTCCACGCCCTGACCTCGGGCTTGCCGGCGGTCAGATACGAGATAAGACCGAGCAGGTGATAGCTGCGCTGAACGAGCAGGTCGAGCCCGCCCTTCTCAACTCCGAGATCGGTCAGGAACATCTCGCGCTCCTCTTTTTCGAGCGAGGCTATCTCCGCCTCAAGCTCCGCGCATATGGGCAGAACCTCCGCGCCCTCGGCGGCGGCGATCTCTTTGACCGCGAGATAGTGGCGGTTTGTGTCAATATTGTTTGCAAAATCGTTTTCACTCATGTTGCAGGCATATATGACGGGCTTCGCCGTGAGCAGGGCTATCTGAGCTAAAAATTCGCGCTCGTTCTCGTCACACTCGACATTCCTTGCGGGAACTTCACTCTCAAGCTCTGATTTGAGCCTCTTGAGAAACTCAAGCTCTGCGGCTGCCGATTTGTCGTTTCTCGCCTGCTTTGCAACCCTGTCTATCCTGCGCTCGACCATCTCAAGGTCGGAGAGGATAAGCTCAAGGTTTATCGTCTCGATATCTCTCTTCGGGTCGATGGTCGCATCGACATGAACAATGTCGTCATCCTCGAAGCAGCGGACGACATGGACTATCGCGTCAACCTCTCTTATGTGCGAGAGGAACTTGTTGCCGAGCCCCTCGCCCCTTGACGCGCCGCGCACAAGACCCGCTATGTCAACAAATTCGATCGTCGCGGGGGTTATCTTGTCCGGATGATACATATCCGCGAGCTTGTCCAGCCGCTCGTCCGGCACCGCGACCACGCCGACATTCGGCTCAATGGTGCAGAATGCATAATTTGCGGACTGCGCACCCGCGTTTGTTATGGCGTTGAAAAGCGTGCTCTTGCCGACATTCGGCAGACCTACTATTCCTAATTTCATTTCAAATGACATCCTTTGTTTTGAATGGTAATCTGTAT
>CAVDWM010000036.1:0-17817 GCA_963612725.1 Faecalibacterium prausnitzii
CCGCGAGCTTGTCAAGCACCGACTTGTTATCGTGTGTGTGTCGGGCGGCGGTGTTCTGGTTGACTTCATCGACAATACCGGGCTGTCGCGGGTCTATGGAGCTGTCGCCGTCCGCCGTTTGAGAAAAGTGCAGCCGCACCATTCTGGACTTATAAACCTGTTCACTGTCGACATATCCGATAAGCGTTACGCAGCAATACGAGGCTGTCGTGACCGCCGACGGCAGAGGATATGAAAGTGTTCCGTCCGTGGTCTGCAGAATTATCTCTGACAGACCGCCCGGCTCGAAACAAAGGCGATACACTGCCTCTGTCGACATAACAGCCGGAGGGGTAATAACAAGCTCCGTGGCGTAATGTTCTCCCATTATGCCGGCTTCACAGTCATACCTATTCTCGGCAAAATTAAGCCGACACTGTCTCATCTTCTTCAACAATAGTTTCACCTGCTTCCCGGTCTTTGTCGTTCTCTTCGAGTGAGGACAGCAATTTGTTGAGTTCTTCTTTAATGCCGATGCACACCATTCGGCAATTCTCATAGGTTTTCTGTTCGGCCTCAATCTCAGTTATGCGAGATTTAATTTTTTCTATGGCTTTTAAATCTGTCATAGCGACCTCCTCATGTGATTTTTTTCGCCGTTCCGGAGCCCCATTTGACCCAGATGCCGTCATTGCCAACGATAATATATCCTGTGTATTGAGACCCGGTAAGCTTCAATGTGACCTCTCCGTCTGCATTTTGATAGATGTCTTGACGCGCCACTATAGCGTCCACGCCCGTCTTCCTCAGTTCTATTGCCGCCGAAGCTTTGCTGTCCGGAGTGCCAATCCCGAAGCCTGCGGTGTAATCGTATCCTGCAACGGGGCGGTGATGAAGCAGTCCCGCGAATTGCGCATATCCGTATTCGTTTGTTTCAACCATCTGCCGAATTTGAGTTTTGGCGGCGGTAATCACCATATAATCATCCATCCAGTGGGACGCCAATATGGAGCCGTCGGAGAACTGAATTACTCCGGCTGTCGCACTTCGCGTGTCGGTTCCTTTGCCGAATCTAAAGCCTTTAGCCGTATTCCCGGAAACAGTCGGTTCAGGCGATGCGAATGTGGTGTACCAGTCAGCCGAAGTCGCCGTTGTATAAAGAAGCGTATCAAGCACCGACAGGTAGTTATAGTTCGTTTCCTGTGCCTGATTTAACGCTTGGTGCAATTGCAAATATCCGGCGGAGAGATCCGTCTTGAACGATTCGCTCTCTATTGACAGACCGCCGTCCTCAATTTTTATACCTTGCGCGTTTATGGTCGTGGTCGCATTGCTAAGTTCGGACGGAGAGCCGAGACTATCAAAACGGATATTTATCTCATCGCTCAGCTGCTCGATTGTTGACGATGTAACATAGTCGCCCTCGATTTTAGTCACCTGGGTCTGAAGGCTGCTCGCTGTCTGTTTCAGCGTGCTTACTTCGCCGGACAGCCCGGACATATTCTGCACAAGCGTTTGAATGCTCAGGTTCTGATGGTCAACCTGCAGCTGTACCTTTTTGAGCGTCTGCATGACGCTTCCTGCCATCTTGTAATCGGTTTTCTTGACTGTCTGAGCCTCTGCGGACACTTTTGACCTGATGCGCGCAGTAGTTTCTATTTGCAGCACTGTCGCCGTGAAATATGTTCCGTCCTTATCCCGAACGCTTATGCTGTCGTTCAGATCGAGGATATAATCATCAATGCAGTCGGTTATCTGAAACGGCACAATCGACATGCCGAAGATCTGCGCGGCAACGGTTTTTATGCTGCTCTCCCTCGTCTTGTCAACGAAGGGGTTGTCGTCTATGCGCCACTGGCAAAGATTCTCCGGTGCGGTCGACGGGTATGTGATATCGTCATCATATCCGTCATGCCCGAAGACCAATGAGTTTATAACGCCGAACTTAGGCTCTTTTGAAACCGCCTTATACCGCGCCTTTCCTATTTGAATACCCGTACTGACCGGCTTGCTTATGCGCAATCCCCCTGTGCGGCTTATCTGCGCTATGCAGCCGCCGAGTTCGGCTGCGCGGGAGATTAACTCTCGGTCTGTAACAGATGCATCTATATTCGGCGCTTCTGTCAGCTTAAAAGTCGACATCGGGAAGGTCGTTGTCTCGAGCGTAATGCCGTGACGCGTGCATATCTCCCGCACGAAAGCGCCCAATGTTGTCGGATAAGTCAGATTGCCGCCATACGCGCAGTCAAAAAGCACTGCACGGTCAGTACCTTTGAAAGATATCGACCGTGCAGTTTTGTTGTTTGTAATGTCCTCGTCCTTCGCGGTGAAAAGACCCATCGGAATCCATGTCACCGAGCCGTTTATCTCAAGTCCGCGATATACAGATACCTCTTTTCCGTTCAGATCTATGGACCCGTCAAGATTGTATATCTCAAACTCACAGCTTTTCGCCGGGAACCCGCCTATCATTTTGCTGTTGGAATGCGATATCTTCGGGTATGTCTTCAAATGCTGTTGCCCGGTATAAGTCGCATTTCCGACCACTATTTTTGACTTTGGCACACGAACCCTGGATGACGCTATGTAGTTTTTATAGCTTGTACTCGCTGCATACATATTTCGTCCTCCTCAGCTGTTCGGAACGGTCTGAACGAAGCGCAGCTCAAACGCCTCTATAACATATTCGCCGTTAATCAGCGCGTGTGCCGTCACAGCGTCAGAAACCGGGTACATCGTCTTGGTCAAGAACGCACCGGCGCGAAGATCGTAAAATTTTACAGTACATTCGGTCATCGCTCTGACCTGCAGAATTTTCCTGATCTCCGCCTCGGTCTTATCCTTTTCAAATGTCAAAATGAGCTTGTCGCGCTCCGGCAGAACCTCGCGGATCATCAAATTTTCATCTGTCGCGCCCGACCCTTCTGAGTCAGTCTGCGGATATTCCCAGCCCATACCGTCGGCGGTGAGCGTTATGCTGCCGTTTATAAGCACTTCATATTTTTCCACGCTTTACACCTCCAGAAGAATCCTGCCCTCGGCAATCTGGGCTTCGTTGATAGTCTTGATTATCGTGCGTCCGTCGGGATAGCGAATAAGCAGCTCGATCTGCAGCTTGACCTTTTGAGCAAAGCCGCCGGCTTTGGCGAGCGCAAGCTCGACCTGCTCGCGAATCTTTGACTCGGGCGACACTATTTCGCCCTCACGGGTGTTGTCGCCGACGATGGCAAGCCGCGGATTGTTGGCAGCCACCCAACCGCCCCGGGCGAGGCGAGGCAACTTTATAGTGGGAATCTGGCTTATATTAAACCCTAAAGACTTGCCGCCTATGCCGGGAACCCAGTCTGGCACATTCCACTTTATTGAATTGAATCCCTTGATAAGCTTGTTTATACCGCTGCCTATGCGGTTCACAAGATTTTCAAACATGGCTATTATCATGTTGAGCGGCGTCTTTATAACCGCAACCATTGTTTCGAGAGTTCCCTTGAAAATGTTTTTGATACCGTTCCACGCTTTTGACCAGTTGCCGGTAAATACACCCGTTATGAACTGTATGATACCTTTCAGCACGGTAATTATTCC
Organism: Faecalibacterium prausnitzii; assembly: GCA_963612725.1. Taxonomy (GTDB): domain Bacteria; phylum Bacillota; class Clostridia; order Oscillospirales; family Acutalibacteraceae; genus CAG-177. The sequence goes on from CAVDWM010000036.1 coordinate 3,565, forward strand.
GTTCGCGTGATCTATAATGCCCGCTATTATGGGTTCAACAATGTTCATCATTTCGCGCAGGCAGGTCACAACTATTGGATAGAGATAATTCTGTACCCATGTTACAATGGGCACGATGACCTTGTTGTAAATTCCGAGTGCGCCCTGCACCAATTCGCCTGCGAAACCGGCAAGGTTGTCGGCAAGAGGCTTCACATGGTCAGTCCACAGCCTTGTAACCGTTCCCATGATGACATCCCAGCACGGCTTTATGAATTTGTTCCACGAGTTCAGAAGCACTGTCTTTGTATTTTCGACAGCGGTTCTGATGCTATCGAAGACGGGTACTCCGTAGGTCCGCCATTTACTGTACACAATATTCCACATATCCTGATAGACCTGTGTAAAGAACTGCAGTGCGGGCACTGCTCCCTCGCGCCAGGTTTTATCAAACAGCTCTTTTACGGAGTTGAACAGCGTCTGCAATGTGCTTACGGATTCGGTATAAAATCGCGTGAGCACCGGCAAGCCCTTTGTTGTGAACTTTTGCAGTCTCGGATAAACCGCAACATTCCACAGGTCGGAAAAAACTGTGTTTACACTGTCATACAGACCTAAAAAGATATCAGCCGAAGCGCGGCAAAAGGTTTCAAAAAAGGTCTTCACATCCTCTGACACCCAATTTCTTATCGGCGATTCGAGCTTGCGCAGATCCCGCCAAACTCTTTTGATAAGCTTTTTCGTCCGTTCGACCTGCTTTTTCAATTCCTCGCGTTCCTTCTCAAAGCCTGCCGCAAAACCGTTCCAAAAAGTCGAGAGCTTTTCTTTAAGCTCGTCAAGTCTGGAATCGACAGCGGAAACGCCGCTCGTTACAGCCGCCGTTGCGGGGTCGGCGGTCGTCACACCTGACGAACTGCTTGCGCCCGTATCTGACGAGCTCGATTTGCTCAGCACATTTATCTCGTCGTAAGAAGCGAAGGCTTTCCTGACCTTTTTGGCGGCTTTTTCGGCAGCCGTGCCGGTGTTGTCGATAGCTTCTGCGGCCTCCGTTGCCCCCGCAGTTACGCCGCTGAGGGATGTCACATCGGGCATCTCAAGTCCGATTGATGCCATCGCCGTTTTCAGCAAACTCAAAAACTTCAAGAGAGCATCAAGCGCGGTCTGAATCGCCGGAATAAAAAGGTTCAGTATCGGGATGATTACATTGCCTATGGCGGTTTTCAGTGAGGTAAATGTCGCAGACAGTTTCGCGACCCTGCCGGCGAAAGTAGTGGCATATTTTGCCGCGTCGCCTGTCTGCCACTTTGTTTCCTCCATGATGCCGTTGACTTCGGCTTCTATCTTCTGCTGCTGCGTAAGCGCGTTTGTTGTTGTGCCGATAGACTTGGCATAATCCTCCCACATCTTCGCCACATTCTTAGTAACACCTGCGTTGTCAACAAGGATAGAATTTTCGTTTTTCAGACCCTCCGTAGCCGTGGAGATGGCGTCGCCATATGAATAAGACGCCTGGCGACCAAATGCCGCGGCATCTTTCAGCGCAGTCATCGTCTTTTCTATCTGCTCGGTGCCGTATCCGCGAGCCGCAAGATTTTTATATGCGGTCACGGCGTTGTTAAGCGGCACGAGACCGTCGGAAATATAATCCTGGATAAATCTGTTCGCTTCGCTGAAAGACTTCTTCTGCCCGTTCAGAATGGAGCTCAGACCCATCCAGGCGGACTGCGTCTCACTCGCCACCTCGACACACTTTTTGCCGAAAGAAACGACGGCAGCCGCCGAAAACGCAACGCCTATTGCCTTGCCGACCGTGCTCATGGCGGACGAAAATACGCTCTGAGCCAGCCCGGCGGCACCCTTTATTTCCTTGGAAAACGCACTGCGGTTTGTTTTTATGTTAAAAAACACGGAGCCGACATTTGTGCCCTGCGGCATATCCTCACCCCCCTGCAAGATTTTTAAAGAGCTGTTGGAACTGCTCCACGGTCATCGTATACTGCACTGTACCCTCCTTAGCAGCACGGAACTGTTGCCACTTCCGGCGAATATCTTTTTCGGCATTCGTCATCTCACGGATTTTTTTCGGATCCTTTTCGGATCTGACCGAGATAACATATCCGAGCGGCGTATCGTGCATAATACCTGTCAGCAGCTTCCTATACTCTCTGACCGATATATCTTCTGTCAGAAGCCTAATACCGTACTGCTTGGCGAAGGACGCCACAATAAGCGACTCGTCAAACTGTTCGTCATAATAGGCTTCTTCGGTTAGTTTTTTCTTTCTTTGGCTGCCTTCTTGAGGTCTTCATAGTCCTCGCCGGTTATGGCTGCCATGACGTAAAATGACAGATTCGTATAACCTGACACAGATATATCGCTGTTGTTTATCAACTCGGCAACCGCTTCTTTTCCGAGCGCGAGAGTGAGGATCTCAGTGTCCGCATTATCGCCGCTCTCCTGCACCTGCTGAATCTTGTCCCAAGTAGATTTCCTGTCGTCTACAAGATAGAGCTTGTCGCCGATTTTAAGCTGCGGATGATTGTCGCCCGAAAGAACGGCGTCGCCTGTATCGATTATTCTCATATTGATTCGCTCCTTTGAGATTTTGGATGAAATAGGACTGCCGCGTTATGCAGCAGTCCCGGAAATTATGAGCCCGCAGCCGGTGTGTAGGTCGGCTTGCCGTTGCTGATAAGGTCAAACGCCAGCGGATTGACGGCGGTCGCATCGTCGCCGGCATAATCGCTGACCGATACGACGACATCGCCGGTAAACACCGCATCGTCGGGGAATGTCACCTTGATTTTGGAATCGCAGTCGCGTCCGTTCTTGAGCGCGAGTCCTGCAATATAATCGTTGCCGGGGTCGCCGACATTGCGCTTGCCGCTCATGGAAAGCGTGTATGACTTCGCGGTTGCCAGCGCTCTCTGCCAGCCGTCCTCGGATATGGAGTGCCAGGTCTCCACGCCTGTCTCAATCGAAAGCTTTGCATTTTCCATGTCGGCTATCGGCGAAAAGGTCGAGCCGCTTGTGCAGATCTCGATATCGAGATCGTATACAGGGAAAACCCCTGAAAAAGTTGACATATTATCACTCCTTTTTTACTTTTCGTAGTAAGCATCGAATTCAAAAGAGTATTCGTATACTCCGTTACCGTCCGTTCCCAAGTCAATAGGACCGTCATAGCGCGAGATGATGAACACTCTTTTTCCGTCGATTTCAAAGTTTTTCTCATCGAAAAAGTCGTAAATGCTCTGCGCCTTGTTTTCGGCTGCATCTGCATTTCGTGTCCAGCGCAGCAGGACCGTGACGGACAGCACCCCGTAGCTTCTGCTGACTTTACCGCCTACAGTCTGTATCTTCGCCGAGCCGAATCGGGAGTGATAGAAGCAAATCGCTCTCTCGGCGTCGCTGTCTATCTTCCCGATGGAGACACTGTCTGTCCAACTGTATGCGGTTTTAAAAAAGTCTTTTAATGCTTTCAGCGTCATCCTCCGCAGCTCCTTTGCATGAATTTAGCAAAAACTTTCTTTGCATAATCCTTTTTCTGACCGGAGATATATGGCTCGAACCACGCTCCTCCCGCCGCCTTATTGTCAATCCTGCTGAAATTGTACTCGGGGTGAAAATAAAGTCTGCGGGCATACGGCGTGTCGGACACGATATACACCTTGCCCGTGGCCGCCTCTTTATCGTCGATGAAAGTGGAGCGGTTCTGCAGCTGTCCGGTCTTGAACGGCATCGTCTCCGACTGCTGAAGATCCGTCTTCAGCGCGTCCGCTGTTTTCACCAGGTTGCGGGAAATTGCTTTTTCGATGCGGTTTATGTTTGCCGTATTGAGCTTCACTGTGACCTTCATTTCAGCTCAAACTCCGTGTGATTCACCGTGCCGTCCGGATTTTTGGCTCTGATGCCCGAATAGATTGCCATTTCGCGTTTGTGAATGGTAATCGTACCGCTCGATATTTCGCGCATCTTCGGCGCAATATCGCCCTTTACGATAACCTTGCCGACAAGCTCGGTATATTTACCGTCTTTGTCGTACAGCCGTTTTCTGCGCTCGGAATAGATGCAGGAGGCTTTTATCGGGGCGTGAGTTTTCGGTTCTCCGTCCTCGCTGATGTCAGGCTCGTCAAGCCTTATTTCGCAAGGAGTAACGCAGAGAAAATCCGGGAACGGCAGTTTCTTAATGCTGTTTGCCATCATGATATCCTCCCTGTAAGTCCGGTCTGCTGCAGCAGGGCATACGCCACGGGACTCATTCCGAGTTTCTCGTAGACCTTGCCGGAATCCTTGACCGTAACGCTTATGTCAAGCACGCTATAGCTCTGTATACCCGAGCCGTCATATCCGTTTTCGTGGATATAATCCGCCTGGTAACATGCGGCGAGCCTGATTTTTTCCTGCTGAAACTCGGAAAGATTTTCAAAGCCGCGTCCTTTGATGCGGTTGAAGGTCACTTCGTCAATCTTTATCTCGGCCAAAGACAAAGAGGCCTCGATTTCACACGAAGCCTCCTGTGTACCGTGAAAAGATTCCAAGTAGAAATTGACGTCAGCATACATTATGCATCAACTCCGTCAGGCGATATCGATGTCGACAAACACGCTGTCGACCTTGTTATCCTTGCCGTTCGGGAAAACGAACACATCGGAGAAAGCGCGGTTCTGATAGAGCCAGCCGTCGCCCTGAGTATGCGCGCCGGGCGCAAAGAAGTAGATGCTGTTGACCTTCGGCACGAACTTCGTGGTGAGAGGTGAAGCAATCAGGATGTTGATCTTGCTGGCGCCGGCGGCATCCACCTCGTAGTAGCTCGAAGTGGACGGATTGTCGGTCGGGCTCTTGACGGCGGTATACTCGTTGCCGCTCTTGGTGTAATAGGTCTTTCCAGAGGTTACACCGGTGTCGGTTGATGCCTTATAGGTAGTCTCTGCAGGCGCAAATCCGCCGTCCTCGCCGTCAAAATCAAACGCATCGTAGAACACCTCATCGTCGATGACCTCAAACACGGGAACACCGTCGATCTTTGTAACGCGGGTCTCGATACCGATACCGCCCTCTGCAATCTGAGTCATCTCGATTTTCTTCGCGAGCTCGGTGCTCTGCTCGAGAAGATCCATTATCTCCGATCTGACATAGACGATAAGCGCGCCCATTGCCTTGTATCTGCGGAGCTTGCCGGAGCCGAGTGCCTTTTTGATTTTGGTAAAGACATTGGCGGCGGTATAATCGCTGAGCTTTGTTTCGGTATGGTAGCCGTCGAGCGTCTTTGCCTTTGCCGCGACGCGGGAGAAAAAGAGCGCGTTCGCTTCGGGCACTTCCTGAGTACGGACGAAAACCTTGGAGATATTCTCCATCGATGCGGTAGAGTTGGTCTCATCGACATCGAGCTTATCGACGAGAAACTCTATGTATCTGTCGTGCTTGAGAGTAAACGGGACATCGGTCTGGACGAAGGAACCCCTGTTCCAGCCGCCGTTTCTGTTGTGGCTCTTATAGCCACTGGTTGACATCTGGGTGAAATGGAAGGTCTTTGCCGAAAGCCATCTCACCGAGGTCGTGATAAAGGGAGAAACGAGCGAATCCTGGGTGAGGATCTCAAGAAGCTCGGGCTCCCACTTTTCTGCGTAGTTTGCCGTGTTAGGCATTTTTCAACACTCCTTCAATAGTTTTAATAGTTAAATCTGTTCCAGCTCTTCTGAGCCGTCTTCTTGGCGGGCTCTTTCTTGCTCTTGTCCTCCTGACCGTCCCCGCCTATGCTGAATCCGGGTTTCCCATCCTCAGCCTTATCGGTCAGCTCTGTCCACGTTTTGAGCAGTTCGGTGACTGCGGCGGAAGCTTTTTCGCGGCTGAATTTGCCGTCATCGTCGAGGCAGTCCGCACGGTCGATGAGTTTGACCGCTTTAGACACCTTGTCCGCTTTGACATGTGCCGCGAGCATCACAGCTTCCAGAACTGCGCCTTCGGCCATTGCACGAGCCTCTGCGAGTTCGGCGGCTGTTCGGGAGTTCTGCTCCGCGCCGTTCGTCTCCGGCTCCTCCTGCTTATCAAGCTGCGCCTTCTCGATAAGCTCTTTGACCTTCGCCCTGTCGGTCTTCTCGGTTATACCGAGCTCCTTCATGAGCTTGGCGACCGCCTTCTTGCTGTTTTTGACGCTGATGTTGTTTACTTCCTCATCGGTGTACTTTTTTTCGGGCTGAGTCTGCTCATTCTGCTCCTCATTGCCCTGTCCCTCCGTGGTTTCAACATTCTTGTTTTCTTCTGCCATTTTTTACACTCCTTTTCTCAGTTAAGGTCAACTGTTACCCTGTTTTACGATACAGGCAAACGATTTTGGGGTATAAAAACAGCGCCCTGCAGTCAAATGCAAGACGCTGTAATTATTGTGATTTACTCAGTATATTAAGTTTCTCGGCACTTCCTTATGCTTAAATCTTGGGTCGACAAGCCCTAATCGGGAGATATGCAAAGCATGCTTACAATTGTTACACCAAAGATCGCCATAACCGCTATCACCGTTTTCTGTAATCGAGAAATCGGTATCTTTGCTCGAGCAAAAGGGACACTTACCGGGAATCCCTGTTTGTCCAAGGTGTTTTAAGCACACAAACCATTTTTCTATTGCGGTCATTTTTTCTTCCCCCTTTTCAAAGCATTATAGTATATCGTTTCGAACTTACTTGCTGCTTTTTCCATTTTCTCCAAATTATCTTGAACATACTCCTTGCCATGCCTTTGCAGCTGAAGCACATGGCACTTCTCGTGAAGAACTGTTTTTATTAGCTGTTCCTCGTTCGTGAAAGCCTTAGGAAACAAATCAATTCTACCGATATTGTCGTAATCAGCAGACCCGCAAAATGGAAGACCAAGCAGATTCTCATCTCTTTGAATCTTTATTGTAAGTCCCTCGGTGGACACGCCATATTTGGCGCAAAGTTTCGAAACAGCCTGCTTTTGCATCGGGATTTCAAAGTTTGAAAAAACTCCAATGTTCTCATTTTTTCGATTTGCACCTCTATGCAATTTTATTATACCATCCTCTGTGCTATTGTCAAGTCTTGCGCTCCACTCTTTGAGCTTCGCCTGATATCTCGCCACATTCTCGGGATCGACGCTGCCGACAGTCAGACGCTTATACCGCTGCACCATATTTTCTATGTGTGCACGGTTGTATCGTCCGTAATCGGAAACATCGTTTTCCTCGTTGTTGTAGTGATTGATCTCTTCAAGTTCCGGAAAATAGGTTCCGAGTCCGTGCCGGCACCGAGGATGGAACAAGCCAAGCTTCATAGCCTGCGACAGCAGCATATAATCGCCGTCGTCCGGCTTGCCGCCGGAATACACATCATCAATGAGCACCTTGCGCTCAAACGGTCTGCAGAGTTTGCAGGCGGTGGCGTGGTGCGAAATAATCACGAGCGTCTCGCCTATGCTTTTGCGGAATTCACCTTCACCCACCATATATGCCCGCTGATTTGCCGTGCGGACAGCCATTGATGTGTAATCCGCTATATTGACTCTGCGTCCGTCGCGGTATTCGATGCAGTTGATTCCGCGATTCAAAAAATCTTTCACAGCCATGTCATATGCCTGCGTTTCGGTCATTACACCGTTGGAGGCGTACATTCCGGCACGGAAGATGGTCTGTCGATATGTATCGTTCATCATACGCAGCACGGCAGTATTCGCCGCGCCGAGATCGTTCTGCAGAGCGTTTATCATTCCGCTCACCTTGCGGTCGTTGACCTTGAAAAAGCTTTTGCGCATGACCTTTGCGGGTTTATAACCCTTACCAAGCGCCTCTCTATAGCACTTCAGCTCGTGCTTCGAGCCTTGCCGCAGCTCAGACTTCATGTGCTTTGCCACTTTCTCGGACAGCCCCTCGGTCTGGCTGCGGACGATTTTTCGGTTTTCTCGCTGATATCGCTTCAGCTCTTTGAGCTTTTCCGCCTGCCACTGCGGATAGCTGAAGCCCGTCTTTGCCTCTTCGGCAAGATGTCCGGCAAGATTGCGCTGCATCGATTCGATAAGGTAAAGCTCCATATCGCGATAGATCTGTGCTATCTCCTTGTCAAAATCCATGCCGCTCATCTGTTACCTCACTCGAAATCACTGTTCAGCGCGGGCTCGTCCACTTCGAGAATGCCGCGCTCTTCCTTTATGCGCCTGACTTCTTCCGCCTTCCACTCTTCGTCCTTATCGTCGCCGTAAAGCTCGTCGACCTGTGTCTTGGTTGACATTATACCGCTGGTCGCCGCCTTGCCGATTGTCTCGACCTGTGCCTCGAAGGACGGGTTCGCATAGCCGCCGAAATTGACTGCCACATCAACATCTTTGCTTTCATGACCGTTGAGCGTACAGTAAAAATCAAGCGATGCCTGGACGAGGTCGCGTATTGCCTTGTTGAGGACATCCGTGACCCTATTTCTGGTATAAAGTGTGGTTTTTTCTTTCTCACGCTGCGCCTCGGCATTGTCGAGCTTTTTGACATCGATGCCGAGAGTTGACGGGGAAATAATCCCCTGCAAACAGAGGTCAAGCGCGGTGCAGTACGAGGACAGCAAAGCCTCATACTGTATGGTGCCTTGCGTCGTCTCGATTTTCTGCTGCGCGCCCTCTGCCATGCTGCCCTGCAGCTGGATATACTCATTATCAAAGTCATTACTTTCGAGGACCTCTCCGGTGCGGACATTGCGCGGCAGCAGGTCGACGGGTATGTACTCCTTTATCTGGCCCTTGCGCACGGCGAGCATCCACTGAGAAAACACCTCGTCAAAGGCATCAAAATCATCGAGCTTGCCGTCATAGATTGATTTTCCGCGCCCGGGGTAGATAGTTGACCGACGGAACATCAAAGGTACCGCGGGCAGGAAATGAGCGTTATTTTTGATGTTCTTGCATCCTTCAAGCTCCGGGAATGCAGACATGTCTACTTCCCTGTCGTTCGAGACATCCACAAGCGAATAAGTAATGCTGTCATAGTCGTACCGCTCTTTGAGCAGATACGGCTTCTGCTTGATAGTCCGCTTTGTCTTGAAGACAACTGCGCTGATTCTGCCGCGGTTATACTCAAAATCCACACGGTCGGCAGGATAGAACTCAATGATCGGCAATTTGCTTACCGTGGGGTCATACGACAATTTAAAAGCGCCGTCGCCCAGATACAAAGTATCTCGGACGGCGTCGCTTATTATGTCGGTTATTAGGTTTTCTTCGGCTATGTCCTCCCACACCTGCCCCATGTCGGGGTCATCAACGGTGATAGCATACAGGTCTCCGACACAAACATCGGTCAGCGTATCGACTATCAGTGACGGCAGCCCGGTGTGAATTTTGCGGATCTTCATTCCGCGCGTCGGCTTGCCGCCCCAAAAGTGTCCGTTGCCTATGTTGTCCTGAATATGCGCATAAAGCTCTTCGATTTCGTTCGCCCTGCCGCGATACCAGATACGGTCTTTAAACACTTCGGCGTCATGGTCCATAAGCTGATGGATATTTATAGACACTCCGTTATCTGTGCTGATATTCAAAAAGTTCCTTACGGCGGTTCTGACTCTGTCGCCCAGGCTCATTTAATCACCCTCCTGTTACTGCGCCGATCTGTTTAACATACGGCAGCCATCCGTACTGCGACGCATTGATTGTGTGGTCGTTTCGGTCTTCCGGTTGATTATCCTTATCCTGCTGCCAGCTGTACAACTCAAGCTCCGCGATATGGTTCTTGCAGTGGTCACATACAAGGTAATGCCCCGTATGCAGCCAGCCGAGCTGCAGGTTTATACGGTCAATTATTTTTGTCGCCTTATAGGCGTTATTGAAAGAATAAAGGCAGGCGTTATTCCGGCGGTACTTCAACAGTTCCGTCACAGTTGCCTGGTCAGCGGAATCGATAAAGACATTCCGTGCGAGCCCCCAATCCTTTCGGTTGCGCTCCAAAAAATCGATATAGTTGCGCACCGTATCGCTCGGCGCTATAGGCTCGCTGATATCTCGGTTGTTATAGACCCGCTCATCCAGGCATATGACCTTGCGGTCAGCGGTGATGCCGAGAAACATCATTGCTATCGTGTCCGGGGACTGCGAGGAATACGCCGTATCAAGCCCGGACGAAAACGCGATGAACTCAAACGGATCGTCATCATCATCCAACCGCTCGTGTATCGCCGCTTTTGATATAACATGCCGCTTGCGGTCAAAATTGGAAAAGACAAGCCCGGTGGCTCGTCCTCTCAATCCAAGTATTTTGTTTTTATAAATCTTCGTGCCGGCGGGAACGTTGCTTATAATCTGCTGCCGCTTTTCAGGTGTCAGGGCGGCGTTGTGGTCAAACGAAAAGTACCACCATACCCAACCGGGCTTTGCCGGCTCGGAAAGCATCTCAAGCAGTTCCGTCGGCGCGTCGTCTGCATATTCAGGCAACGGTCTGGAACGGTTGATATATTCCGAATACACCGGAAGGTTAGGGTCGTCCGGGTTTAGCGTAGCAAGCAAATAATCGCAGCGCATAGCCGCCTCGCGCACATATTCCATGTCCGCGATGTTTATCTCGTCGATGTAAAGGCAGCCATACTGGCCGCCCAGCGCCTTTTTCCAGCGAGCTTTGTTGTCGTAGCCGAGCACATAGATTATTTTGTCCTCTGCGCCGGTGTGAAAGACGATATGCGGCAAGCTGTACTGACCCTTACCGCCGCTGTTGTATTCTACCCGGGAGCCGAACACATCCACAATGCCGAGCTCCCTGTTGATGATGTTTTTCTCTATTGTTCCGGTGTCCAGACCGCTGACGATGTGAATCTTTTTCGGGCTCGCCACAACACGGAACATAAACTTCATGATGCCGACTGTAGTCTTGCCGGCATAGGTCGTGCCCTCGAGGAACTCGACCGGCGCCGAGCATCTGAGAAAATCGCGGAACTTCTTACTCAGCAGAACCTCACTCATTGCCGCTCAACTGCCTCAGAATGCTGTCAAGCTTGTCCGACGGTTCTATCTTTGCTGCAATTCCATCCTTGAACAGGCTGAACCGCTTTCCAAGCAGCTCCGCAGCCTTCAGGCGTTCTTTCTCATCCGGCGGCTTATCCAGCACCTTTGCCGCCGAGCAGCCGTCGCCTTGACCTTCCACAACCACGACGCTCGCCGTGCTGTCTCCGCGCATCACGGCGGTGAGGTACTCCATGACCTCCTGCGCGTCGGCTATCTTTTTCGAGCTCAGCTCCTCGAGTTTTGCTTCAATGTAGGATTTGACATTAACATTTCCTAACATTCTGGTTCCCGCCGCTGATGCCGTCGCATCGTTTTTCACATGCGGGTAAGCAGCCTTGTATGCTCTTGTCGCGTTGCAGTCGATGATGTACTCATCTGCAAACCGCCTTTGCTTGTCGGTCATGGGTTCACCTCCGTTCACAGTTTTAAATATAAAAAATAGCACCCTTTCGGATGCTAAGAAAATATTTTGCAAATTTCAATCATGCGTTTTCTTTGTTCGCTGCTCCCAAAGTTCTTTGAAAGTCAGTCCGTTTGCAAAGACATATCCGTCTATCAATTCTTCGAGAGTCTCGTAATAAACACTGTATTGCTTTTCTTCTTCCCATGTGAGCCTCATGTCAGCCATCTGACCGTGATAATCCATGCCGTCAAAATCAAAATAATAGCGATAGCCATCAACGATTATGTCCCAACCACCTCCACGAAGCGATTCATCAAGATCGTCGAGCTCCTGCTCAAAAAAGTAGCGTTCAAATCCGGGATATCCCATAGTTATCATTCCTTTCCGTATCTTGCAACCATCAGTAACCTGCGTTCTTTTCTCGACGGCTTGCGTGCGATACTTGAACGTGTTGTACCTTTATATTCATGAACATGAATTTCGTTTTGATTGAAAGATTTCAAAATAATTGTTTTTCCGCTTCTTTTTACCTTGTTGTTGTGTTGATGTTCAGTCTCGATATCCTTCATTTTCTCTCTGCCGTTTTTTCCACCGTATACGCTTACCTGCTCAACCTTTGTTCCTTCTTTGTTAAACTTTGCGTACATGGTGTGCGGCGTGTTCGAAAGCAGTGGTGTATTGGTGTTATTGGCTCTCGGATTATCAATTATTTTTATTCCGTTTTGCGTGGTGCCGATTTGATGATACTCGTATTCGGAAAATCCGCCGTCTGAAATATATTTCTTGCTTCCACCCATATTATAACCTCTTTTTCAAGCTTTGGCAATAGGATTCCACAAAGTGAACATTTTTAAAATAGCGTTCGAGTTCTTTACCTCTACCATAAACCAAAACAGTGGATGGATCTAAGACATTGCAGATATGCTCCATTCCACGAACGAGATTCATTCTTTGAGCCGCACTCGTAAAACAGCCGTTTGTCTGAACAGCAATTGTACTGCGCTTCGGCAGCCCTTCCAAACACCAATCGAGAGAACTCCTATCGCTCCATTCGACTACGGGAATTACATCTACTCCCTCATTTTGCAGCCATGAAGATATTACTCTATTACGCCAGCAGTTATATATCTGCTGAGCTACCGGCATATCGCAAAACAAAGAGAAGTCCGGTGCAATCACACCACCAAAGCTTTTAATAACAGGCAGATACCTCATCGGGTTATTCCAAAGGCGTTCAAACTGATAATCATCAATAAAGAAATGTAGCCACCCGGACTTATCGCGCTCCGTAAGCGCAAAGTTAAAAGGCGTAAGTTTCGGTGGAATGCGTGAGCAAGCTCGCATAACCGGAAAACCGTATTTTCCGCAAACCTTGGTGCCATCCAACATTGTTTTAAGATTTTCATCAGTCATAGATATTCCGGTCTCATCAATAAGAGTTCCCCGCTATTTATGACGCCGCGGGGCGGGCGTGTGTGAAAGGGGACATAAAAATGAAGAAGAGAATATCGGTAACATTCTTCATCCTAATGCTAACACACATGAATTCCTCATTGTCCTCAACTTTGCCTAATATAGCGATAGCAAATATTGCTACAATTCTTAGCGGTGTTATTACCGCCAGTCTTTGCCGCCACATCTTCCCATGTCAGCCCCTCGATGAATCGCAGCGTGAATATCTGCCGGGTCAGGCTGTCGGGAATGTCCGATATGTAGCGCTCGAGCCTGGCGCGCTCATATATGCGCTGCTCAATTTTAGCCCGGATTATAGCTTCGAGATCCGTTATCTCCGCTACGCAGCGTTCAAGCGCAGGCTCAGGGCTCGGATTGCGCGGCATACCGTCATAGTTCGGTGCTCTCGGGCAAAGCAAAGTTGCCCGCAGCTCTGCAAGCCGCTCACGGTCAAGCTCTATCTCCTTGTCAAGGTAATATAACTGCGACAACTCTTTGAGCGTCATTTAACCGTCTCCTCTCGGTGTGCGTCGTGTTTATCGAGTTTCGACTGCAGGCAATGCCGAAACGGACACAGAGGCTTTTCTCCGCCGGTCTGGACGAGAAACACGCAATGCTCATTCGGGCAAATCTCAGGCATTACTGTCACTCACTTTCAAAAATCCCATTTCAATGAGTTCCCGGCCGCATCTCGGACAGTCGTGCCGGTCATTATCATCTGCCTCAAATATCTTGCAGCAGTAATAACACCTCAGGCAGCGTGTGTCCCGGTTACTTGTCCGTTCTCGTATGTAGCGTCTGTTGGTCTCCTCCTGGGTTATTAGTTTCAGCATGGCAGCTCCTCGATTCTCACATAAATTCCCGGCACAGCGGCCCAAAACTTTTCGCAGATCTCCGAAGTGACCTGAGCATCGCCTCTCCAAAAGTGCAGGCGGGTCATGCAGTCTTTCAGGGCTTTCTCGAGATTGTCCGTGTCGGGCTTCGAGGTTTTCCATTCCCCGTCTCCGTGCTTTGTCCCTGTATTGCTGAAGCACCATTTGACTGTCAGCTTGACCGCGCCTGAATACGGTTCCTGCGGAATGTGTTCTGCCAGGTGTGCCGTCAGCTTCCCCCTTGCCGCTTTCAGCTCGGTTGAATCGTACATTATCGCCTTACCGTTTTTGACGGTTATCTTTTTGTCGTGATGCGTTACCGTGGGCGGATGCATCGGCATGAAAAATTCAGTTGTCATTTCAGTTTCCTTTCTTTTTTGTTTTTGAAAATCGCCCTTGTCAAGGTAGGGAAGAAGTTGTGTGCGGCGGCAGCCTCAAGCCGCCACACTTCTTTCCCTTGACTTTGAGGGAAGGGAAATTCCCCACTTATATATGAATATATATAAGTGCTTTTTCCCTCGGAGGGAATTTCTCGATTTTTTATCGACTTTTTCCTTATGAGGG
>CAVDWM010000037.1:0-17184 GCA_963612725.1 Faecalibacterium prausnitzii
TTTAGAAATTGTAACTTATTCAAAACAATCCCTACGGCGCTTCGCGCCACCTCCTTTTACACAATGGAGACCTTGATTCCTGCAAAGCCTTCAAAAATAGTTTTTGCTACAGATTGCCCCGAACTGTATTTCACAGCTCGGGGTTTGTGTTTTGTATATATATTATTTATCCTAAATCCGGCTCGGCGGTTATCTCGACCTCCGCCTTCTCGCAGCCCTCAAGCTCGAGGATGATTATCTCGTTCTCGTCCCTGAGCAGGACTCCGGGGATGTACAGCGCACGCTGTGGACCTATCTCCCAGTAGCGACCGAGGTTGAAGCCGTTTATGTATACGCAGCCCTTTTTGAATCCGTCAAGGTGAACGAAGCAGTCATTTTGGCTCTGCGCCTTGAAATGTCCGCGCATGAAGAGGGGATACTTGCCGCCCTCGAGCGAAAAGTCTATCTTCTCGGGGTTGTCGAGCGGGAGCGTGACAACGTCGTAGCCCATGAGATTCTGATTGCCGTAGCGGATGGCGTCAATGCCCTTGCGGTCGTAGAGGTGCTCGCCGTAGTTCACTCGTCCCATCGCGTCAACCAATACGCCTATCGTGCAGCCGTCCGTGCAGCCGTCGAATTTGAATGTATCGTAGCCTTTGATTTTGTTCTCGTCGCGGCGGTCAACAGTCGCCCTGTGCTCGCCGTCAATGTAGACATACGCCGTGTCGTGAACGTTGACAACGCGCAGCTCACGCGGGTCATATATCTGTTCGAGCTTCGTCTCGTAGTAGATCATGCCGCTGTTCTGACCGAAATATTCCATGCTCTCGGGCAGGGGAACGCGGTGTCGCTCGCCGAGATTGTCGAAGTTGCTCATGAGCGAGGTGCTCTCGTCAAGCGCAACCTTGCCTATCGTCTGAAGCTCCGGCGATGCGGGAAGCTCTGTTTCGGGCAGTTTTTGAGCCTTGAGCAGAAGCTCTCTGACTGCATAGTAAGCGGGGGTGTAGTCGCCCCATTCGGTCAGCAGAGCGCAGTAGTCGTAGCTCGTGACCGTCGGCTGATATTCTTCGTAGCAGTTCGCTCCGGCAGTGAAGCCGAAGTTGGTGCCGCCGTGGAACATATAGAAGTTGAAGCTCGCGTCGATGTCAAGAAAATCCTTTATCTCGCCCGCAACGCTGTCCGAGCCGCGAGTGTGATGCTCCTCGCCCCAGTGGTCGAACCAGCCGCACCAGAACTCGGTGCACATCTTCGGGGTGTTCTCATGGAATCTGTCCATGGCGTTAAATATCTCGGACGCACGCGAGCCGAAGTTCAGCGTCTTGAACACATCGGGGAGCGTGCCGCCGGAGAGCATACTGTTGTCGTCGCCGTCGGAGGTGAAGAGCATAACCTTCGCTCCGCAGTCGAGCATCAGCTTTTCGATATATCTCAGATATTCCTTGTCGTTGCCGTAGCTGCCGTATTCGTTTTCTATCTGCATCGCTATTATGTTGCCGCCCTCGCTCTGCTGAAGGTCGCCGATCTCCTCAAACAGCCTGTGATAGAAGTCCGAAACGTGCTGCAAATATTCGGGATAGGCGCAGCGCAGGCGCATGTTTCTGTCCTTGAGCAGCCATGCGGGCAGTCCGCCGAAGTCCCATTCCGCGCAGATATACGGACCGGGTCTGACTATCGCATATAGCCCGATTTCCTGCGCCGTCCTGATAAAACGCCTGATGTCGAACCTGCCGGTGAAGTCAAATTCGCCCTTTCGCGGCTCGTGCATATTCCAGCAGACATATGTCTCAACCGTGTTGAAGCCCGCCGCCTTGAGCTTTCTGAGCCTGTCCTCCCAATATTCGGGCATGATGCGGAAATAGTGCATCGAGCCGGAATATATGCGGAAGCTTTTGCCGTCCATTTTGAACTCGCCGTCTTTTATAGTGAGCATTTATTCTGTTCCCCCTTGGGCTTTTTAGTTGATTATACAGTACCGGCAATGTGCAGTCAATAATAAAAAAACAGCCGCACGGCAGGCGTTGAAATTTTTATTTCAATGCCTTCGGCTCATCGGTGAGCCCCAGAAGATAGTCGGCTGAAATGTTGTAGTATTCCGCAAGTGTGCGCAGGTGATGGCTCGGAAGATCCCTTATGCCGCGTTCGTATGCGCTGTAATATTGATAGGTCGTGTTTAGGACTTGAGCGATTTCCCTTTGCGTCTTTTCCCTGTCCTCGCGGATGTCGCGCAGCCTCTGATAATAGTATTTTTGCATAATTTCAGCAGCCCTCTTTTGTAAGTTTTGCTGAATTGTATCATATGTGATTAGTATTTACTTGACAATTAACCATATGTGGTTTATCATAATCTTAAACTAACCTTATGTGGTTAGAAAATAAAACGGAGGACGATAACATGAAAAACAAAAACCTGAAAAGACTTGCCGCGCTCATATTCTGCGCGGTGCTGTGCCTGACGGCTGTCGCGTGCGGTAAGCGGGACGGCGAAAAGGACGGAGAAATCTCATCTGTGCCCGAAGCGTCGGAACAGGAAACGGTTGAGGCGGGCAATGCCGCCGAGTCGGTACATAACGAAACCGATGCCGCCCGAACGGAAGAATCTTCGGCGTCGCAGCAGACCGCAGCAACCGCGAAGGCAACGGAAAAATCGACAGAAAAGAAGACGGAAAAGCAAACAGAGAAACAGACCGAAAAGCAAACCGCAGCACCTAAAACAGAGCATCAGACTTCCGCTAAAAAGAAGATAACGCAGGCTGAAGTGGATGAATGGAATCAAGGAATGAATGATTCCAACAGTGTTCTTGCAGATAGCGGTATGGAAATAAAGTATTCACTCAGAGGTAACAGCTTGGTGATTTCAATTATCGCTATTTCGGACAAATGTAACGACGATAAGTTGACCGCATATTTTAATTCTACGGAAAATGTAATAGGGAATCAAACAAAAAAATATCTCAAAGAATATGATATTGATTCTTTTATTTACGAGGCAGTAAATAAAGACGGTAAAACTATCTGCTCAAAAGAATATAAATAACAGCTAACATTCACGATAACGCAAATACCGCCGACTATCTCCGCCGGCGGTATTTTTATCTGTTCCCCAAATAAAAATACCGGCAGATTTTACTCTGCCGGTAAATTGTTTTTTTGAAGCTTTTCTTATGCCTTGTTGACCGATCCGAACAGCTCCATCTTCTCTTTGACGGTAGCCTTGATAGCCTCGAAGCCGGGTGCGAGAAGCTTTCTGGGATCGAAGCCCTTGCCCTCAAGATCCTTGCCCGCCTCGATGTACTTTCTGGTAGCGTCGGCGAAAGCAAGCTGGCACTCGGTGTTGACGTTTATCTTGGAAACGCCGAGGGAGATGGCTTCCTTTATCATGTCTGCGGGGATGCCTGTGCCGCCGTGGAGAACGAGGGGCATCTCACCGGTGAGCTCCTGAATCTTCGCGAGAACATCGAATCTCAGACCCGTCCAGTTTGCGGGATATTTGCCGTGGATGTTGCCGATGCCCGCTGCGAGCATATCGACGCCGAGATCGGCAATCATCTTGCACTCATCGGGATCGGCGACCTCGCCGCCGCCGATAACGCCGTCCTCTTCGCCGCCGATGGCGCCGACTTCGGCCTCAACGGAAATGCCCTTCGAGTGAGCGAGAGCGATAATTTCCTTGGTCTTTGCGATGTTCTCCTCAATGCCGTAGTGAGAGCCGTCGAACATGACGGAGGAGAAGCCCGCCTCGATGCACTTGAAAGCGCCTTCATAGGTGCCGTGGTCGAGGTGAAGAGCGACGGGAACGGTGATTCCCAGCTCGTTTATCATGCCGTTGACCATGTTGACAACGGTCGTGAAGCCGCACATATACTTGCCTGCGCCTTCGGACACGCCGAGGATAACGGGCGAGTTGAGCTCCTGAGCGGTGAGAAGGATTGCCTTTGTCCACTCAAGGTTGTTGATATTGAACTGACCGACCGCATATTTGCCGGCCTTTGCATCTTTGAGCATCTGTGCTGCGGAAACTAACATAGTAAAAACCTCCTAAGCTTTTATGGCATTTATTATACACCTTTAGCCGCAAAAAATCAATATTATCGATCCTCTCTAAAGTAAGAAAGTCCGAGACTCGCAGGCGGCAGATTCTCGCGCTTGCGGCGCATGCTGACCGCGACAAGAACGATAATCGTAACAACATAGGGGGTCATCATGAACAGCTCCTGCGCGCCGAAGCTGAGGTTCGGGATGTAGTTGTGAACGACCATGAGACCGCCGAATAGGAACGAGCCGAGGATGCCGAGATCGGGCTTCCAGACGGCGAAGATAACGAGCGCGATCGCAAGCCAGCCGCGGTCGCCGAAGCCATTGTTTGACCAGACGCCGTTCGCGTAGTCCATGACGTAGTAGAGACCGCCGAGACCCGCTATAACGCTGCCGACGATTGTCGAAATATATTTGTATCTGCCGACATTGATGCCCGCCGCGTCACTCGTTGCGGGATTCTCGCCGACCGCACGAAGCTGAAGTCCTGTGCGCGTGTGCTTGAAGAAATAGGCGGTGATGAGCGCGATGATTATCGCGGCGTAAGCGAGAAAGCTGTAGGAGAAGAATATGTCTCCGACCTTTCCGAGCTTTGCGGCGAACGGGAGCGTCGTCTTGAAGCAGTTGCTCGTGGCGCTGAGTGCTATCGAGGGAATGTCGCTGCCGGTTATCTTTATCAGCGAGCCGCCGAAGAAGTTGCCGAAGCCGACGCCGAAGGTCGTCATCGCAAGACCCGTGACGTTCTGATTCGCACGCAGAGTGACGGTCAGGAAGCAGTAGAGCAGACCCATGAGCGCCGAGCCTAACATGCTCGAGAGCAGGGGAATGAGCACTGCAAGAAACGGGTTCACCGTCTCAACGCTCTTCTCATAGAAGAACGCGCCCATAACGCCGGAGATGCCGCCGACATACATTATGCCGGGAATACCGAGGTTCAGGTTGCCGCCCTTTTCGGTTATCGTCTCGCCCGTTGAGCCGAAGAGCAGAGGGATGCTCTGCATTATGGCACGCTGAATGAATGTGATTATCATTATGCCTTCGCCTCCTTGCTGCGGAACTTGACAGAGTAGTTGATGAAGAATTCACTGCCGATGATGAAGAAAATTATAATTCCGGTGATGATATCGGCAAACGAGTCGTTGAGTCCGAGGCTCGTCGATATCTGAATCGCGCCCTTCTGGAAAAAAACGATGAGCAGCGAGGTGAGTATCATGTAAGCGGGGTTGAACTTCGCGAGCCACGATACCATTATCGCAGTGAATCCGCGTCCGCCGACTGTGTTTGTCGCTATAGTGTGGTCGGTGCCGCTGACGAGCAGAAGTCCGGTGACGCCGCAGAGTGCGCCGGAGAGGAGCATCGTGCGGATGATTACCTTTTTGACATTGATGCCTATGTAGCGTGCGGTGTTTTCGCTCTCACCGACGACGGAGAGCTCATAGCCGTGCTTGCTGTATTTGAGATAGATGTACATGAAGACGGTCAGCGCCGCAACGATGAGTATATTGAACAGGTAGTCCTGACCGCCGAGGCTCGGAAGCCAGCCGCTGTGGCTGACGCTGTTTATGACGCCGATGTGACCCGAGCCCTTGGGGTTCGACCACTTGTAGCAGAAATAAGCGACTATCTGCGTTGCGATGTAGTTCATCATCAGCGTGAAGAGCGTCTCGTTTGTGTTCCACTTCGCCTTGAAGAACGCGGGGATGAAAGCCCATATCGCGCCCGCAACAACGCTTGTTATTATCATAACGGGGAAGAGGAGATAGGACGGGAGCTTGTCGCCGAAGAGGATCATGCAGGCCGCAGTCGCGAAGCCGCCCATGAGAGCCTGTCCCTCCGCGCCGATGTTCCAGAATTTCATTTTGAATGCGGGGGTGACTGCGAGCGAAACGCACAGGAGCATTGCAAGATTCTGGAGCAGGCTCCATATGCGCCTGGGCGAGCCGACCGCGCCGAAGATTATCGCGGAATAGACCTCAGCAGGGTTTTGACCGGTGATGACGACGGTCACGACCGCACAGACGAGCAGCGCAATAACGACCGCGCCGATTCTGACAAGCCATGCCGCCCATGAGGGGATGGCGCTGCGCTTGACTATATGGAAAAGAGGCTCGCGCTTCTGTCCGTTTGATTTACTCATGGGTCTCACCTCCGTCGGTTTTGGTCATCAGCAGACCGAGTTCCTCCTTTGTGGATGTCCTCGCGTCAACGAGTCCGGTTATCTTGCCGGAGTTTATGACGAGGATTCGGTCGCACAGCTCGAGCAGAACATCAAGATCCTCGCCGACAAATATAACTGCGACGCCCTTTTCCTTCTGTTCGTTGAGCAGGTTGTATATAAGATAGGACGAGTTGATATCGAGTCCGCGCACGGGGTAGGCCGCCATGAATACCGTGGGGGAGGAGGCTATCTCACGGCCGACGAGCACCTTCTGCACGTTGCCGCCGGAGAGACGGCGGACGGGCGTTGTTGCGCTCGGGGTCACGACCTCGAGGTCGCTTATTACCTTTTCTGCGAGCGTCTTGGGCTTCTTGCGCTCAAGGAACGCGCCCTTGCCCTTGCGGTAGCTTCGCAGCATCATGTTGTCGATTATATCCATGTTGCCGACAAGTCCCATGCCGAGCCTGTCCTCGGGGACGAACGACAGGCGCACGCCGAGCTCGCGGATCTGCATGGGCGTCTTGTCGCGCAGGTTGTCCTGGCCGCCGGTCTTGGGGTTGTTGTATATTATCCTGCCGTCGTTGAGGTGCTGGAGTCCCGCAATGGATTCGAGCAGCTCGCGCTGACCGCTTCCGGCGATGCCCGCGATGCCGAGGATCTCGCCCGAACGTGCGGTGAACGAGATATCGTCAAGAAGCTTGACTCCGTCGCGGTTTATGCAGCTGATGTCCTCGACGACGAGCCTGTCCACGGGGTCGTTGGGCTCGCTGCGGTCGATGTTGAGACTTATCTTCTTGCCGACCATCATCTCGGTAAGCTCCGATTCGTTCGTTTCGGCGGTGTTGACAGTGCCGATGTATTCGCCCTTTCTGAGAACCGATACGCGGTCGGAGAGGGAGAGCACCTCGTGAAGCTTATGGGTGATGATTATGATAGCCTTGCCGTCGTCGCGCATACGGCGCAGGATGTCAAAGAGCTTGAGCGTCTCCTGCGGGGTGAGAACGGCGGTGGGCTCGTCAAGAATGAGGATATCCGCGCCCCTGTAGAGCACCTTGATTATCTCAACTGTCTGCTTCTCCGAGACGGACATCTCATATATCTTCTTGTTCGGGTCGATGTCGAAGCCGTACTGCTCGCTTATCTTTTTGATGCGCTCGGCAGACTTTTTGACATTGAATTTACCCTCGTCAAGTCCGAGAATGATGTTCTCCGTTGCAGAGAACACGTCCACAAGCTTGAAATGCTGATGGACCATGCCTATTTTGTGGTCGAGCGCGTCCTTTGGGGAGCGTATGACAACCTCTTCGCCGTCGATGAAGATCTGACCGTGATCCGGATAGTAGATTCCGGCGATCATGTTCATCAGCGTTGTTTTTCCGGAGCCGTTCTCGCCGAGAATGGAGAGTATCTCACCGCGGTTGACGGTCAGACATACGTCCTTGTTGGCGACGATGCTTCCGAAGCTTTTTGAAATGTTTTTCAGTTCAATTGCTGCGTTCAAGCCCACTTATCCTCCTATTTTAAGTCTCAAAAGCCGATTAAAACAGGAAGGATTATCGGCTTTTCAAACTTAAAAATCTTGCTTTTTTAACTGCTTCAGACGGAGCGGCTTGCGTCGCCCCGTCTGAATGAAGGTTATTGCTTTTTAATCAGCCCTCGTTGAGAAGAGTGATGCCGTCGATGTTAACATCGAAGTAAGGAGCGGAACGCTTCTCGGACTCGTGGAAGTAACCGTTGGAAACAACCTCGGTGTCGGGGGTGTAGTTATCGTCGGTGTCAACGTCGGCCTTGTAGCTGGTGAGCGTCTTGCCGCCGACAGTGAAGGTGGAGGTGTCAAAAACATGAAGAGTGCCGGCCTTGAACTGCTCTTCGGCAGCCTTGATAGCCTCGGCGGTGCCGGCGGCAGCGACCTTCTCGTTGATGTCGCTGAGCTCAACAGCGCCCTCGTTGATGCCCTTGCACCAGTCGGTGTCTATTTCCTTGCCGTCTCTGACGCACTCGATCATGTACTTCATGTAGGGCACCCAGTTGATTCTGGACGAAACGATGAAGGTGTTCGGGCAAGCGTCAACGGTGGAGCCGTTGTAGGAAACGTTGGGAACGCCTGCATTCTCGCAAGCGGTGGGAGCGCCCATGGAGTCAGCGTGCTGGCTGATGAGCTTGCAGCCTCTGCCGATAAGCAGGGTAGCAGCTTCCTTCTCCTTGGCCTCGTCGTACCAGGAACCGGTGAACTGGACTTCCATGGTGGCCTCTTTGCAGACGGATCTTACGCCGAGGAAGAATGCGGTGTAGCCGGACTTAACCTCTGCATAGGGGTATGCGCCGACATAGCCGATCTTGGCGTCCTTAGCCTCGAACTTGCCCTCGGCTATCATAGCGTTGAGCTTCATACCTGCGGCAATACCAGCGAGGTAACGGCCCTCGTAGATGGAAGCGAAAGCGTTGTGGAAGTTCTTGAGATTCTTGGTGTGAGCCTGAGTGCCGGTAGCGTGGCAGAACTGAACGTCCGGATACTTCTCGGCAGCCTGGATCATGAAGCTCTCGTGACCGAAGCTGTCGGCAAAGACGATGGAGCAGCCCTGCTCGGCAAGATCCGCAGCCGCATCGAAGCAGGCGGAAGTTTCGCCGATGCCGGTCTTCTTGACCATCTCAACGCCGAGTGCCTCGCAAGCTTCCTCAGCTGCGGTGATAAAGTTCTTGTCATAGGTCGAGTTCTCGTCGTGAAGGAAGATAAAACCAACCTTCAGCTTCTTGTCGCCGCTGTCCTTGCTGCCGCAGGCCGCAAAGCTGAAAATTGTGGCGAGCGCAAGAACAATCGCGAGGATTCTTGTGAATTTCTTCATTTTTTGACTTACCTCCAAAAATTTTTTTATATTTATCCCGCCGTCCTGCACGGGAAAAAATAACTCAGTTGTCCTGTTCTTTGAATGTTATTGTTCCGTTTCCCATCTTCTCGATAACGGCGAGGGATTCGACTCTCGCGCCTTTTTCTTCGAGAACCCTTCTGCCGGGCTGGAAGCCTTTTTCAATGGCGATGCCGACGCCCTCAAGCCCGGCTCCCGCCTGGTTGATTATATCGATAAGCCCCGAAACGGCGGCACCGTTTGCAAGAAAATCGTCGATGATGAGTATTCTGTCGCCCTTTTTTATGTAGTCCTTCGAGACGGTGACGCAGCTGTCCGTGTCCTTTGTAAAGGAGTGGACGACCGAGGAGTAGACGTTGTTGCCCACGTTTTTATGCGAGCCTTTTTTGGCAAAAACAACAGGCACAGAGAAATATTGCGCAGTTATGCACGCGATCCCTATGCCCGATGCTTCGATAGTCAGAATTTTATTTATATTACACCCTTCAAAACGGCGCTTGAACTCCTTGCCGATCTCCTGAAGAAGGTGCACGTCGATCTGGTGATTGAGAAACATATCCACCTTTAGAATATCGTCCCCGATCACTTTGCCGTCAGCAATTATACGCTCCTCAAGCAGCTTCAATCCCTGTTCCTCCAAAAAGAAAAGTAAGGTGAAAATACAATAATAGTATAGTGCTTTTTGGGTCTGAAAGCAAGGAAAAGTTAAAAAATCTGCATTTTATACAAACGCCGCCCGAAAAAAGCCGAGAAGTGTATGAATATGTCAATTTTGTGTCCAAACTGTGTCAATTTCTGCTCACAAGTGCGGCGAAAACATAACCTGTTGTGTTCCCGAAGTCGATGGCATACCACCCGTTGAGTGCGCCCGTTATTGTCACGGGACGACCGTTTGGTATCACACCGACTATCGCAGAGGTCGTATTCGGCGCCCGCCGGACATTGAGCACCCCGCCCTGCGTGCGCACGGTGCCGTCTGCTGGGAATATCGGCGGATAAAACGGCACGCCGAGAAAGTCCGCAATGCTTATAACGAGATTTTCGGCTATCGCGTCCATGTTGTCGGCTATCCACCGCGCGTCCTGCTCGTTGTCGTGGTAGGCGAGCTCGAGATAAGCCGCAGGAGCTTTCGACCGCCGAAGCTCCAAAAGCTCCGTGGAGGTGCGCGTGTTCACAAGCTCCGGCTCGGGATATATCTCACGCAGTCCGTTTGCGATTATCTCCGCAGCACGCTTTCCCTGCACGCTCGTCGGATAGTAGTAGACATCCGGTCCGCGCAGCATACCTTCATATATCTCGGGCGCGGCGTTCGAGTGCAGCGCGAGATAGAGCCGATAATTTCCTCTGTTTGCGCGTGCTGCCGACGCCGCAGCGTCGCCGTTCGGGTCGTTCCTGCCGTAGCTTATCCCGCTTGAGGCGAGATACGGCTCCATCGCATCGGCGAGGAGATTCATGTAGTATTTCTCGCTCCCGCCGATTATGTAGGGGTTATAGTCCTGAGTTGAAGGACTGAGATAGACATCGGGCATAAAAATACCTCCGCATATTCATTTACTATAAGAATATGCGGAGGGAGTGCTGTTGGTTAATTGTATTGCTTGCGCCCAATAATAAAGTCTGATTTTGTAGGGTGCGGCGACCTCGACGCACCGCTGCCGCAAACGGCACAAACTCGAATAGGCTCAATCCAGTATAGGCGAGATGTTATTAATCGCTTTTGCAAATGCGACGGCTTGATCGACGAGATTATATCTCATCTCGTTTGTCATTTTCCATTCCCATTTTGCAGAATTTGAATCAATCGGGTGTATATCGGAAACCATTAGCATAGCTACAGCTTTTAAGCCGAGATATTTGGAAACGCTGAAAATTGCCGATGTTTCCATATCTACTCCGACGGCACCTTTATCTCGCCATAACTGTTCTTTGCACAATGTCTGACGATATACGGCATCTGTCGAGACAATAGAATGGTTGCGTATGCCGAGCAAAGATGTGACGGCTTTTTGAAGGTTACCGTCCGGCTTTGAATATTCGATGTCCTCGTAATAATGAAGTGATGTTCCTTCTTCCACAAAAGCCTTTTGCGGAGCGATAATTTCACCGACATGGACGACTTCATCATATGCTCCGCACATTCCGACGGAAATAATATTTTTTACTCCTAATGCGGCGAGAGTTTCGATTGTATCTACTGCTTGCGGAGCACCGCGTCCTCCGTCCGCAAAGCACAGCTGAGATTCATCAATCTCCCAAATGGAGCAGGAATTAAGAAATCGAGGAAGCGGTTCAGGCAGTTCTGTTGCATTATAATGCGATGTGAGGTAATCTGTCGCTTTGCTCGTAAAAAATAAAATTGCCGTTTCGGGTAGTTGCAAGTGACACTCGCGATGAGCGCTATGTATTTGATTTTGTGCAGTAATAACTGCTTTTGAGTCGTCTTTGGGCAAGCACCACATAATTGTCCTCCATATTGCAACTAAATCGAATATTCAGCAATGGCTATAGCTCATATATCCCGTAGGGACAGCCCTTGCGGCTGTCCGTTATCGGAATCATAGCATATTCAGCAGATTTAGGCAAGCTTGTTATTACCGTGTGCCGAAAATGAGCCCCATAGATACCCCAATAAAAAACAGGGAAAACAGAAATCCTCCGTTTTCCCTGCATGAATTTTTATATATCCAGCGCCGACGCGTCCTCGGTTATGTCGCTCTTTGCAAAGCCGTTGTCCTTGTCAAAACAGAACACGCCTCCGCCGTCGTTTCCGCACATGGCGGAGAAGTGACCGTCCTTGAATATGAGTGCCGCGCCGTCCTCAACGCCTACGCCCGAGACACGGCAGCCTGTTACCGCCGTCTCAAAGCTGCGCCAGTGCTCGCTGATGAAGTGCGGGCAGTAGCAGTAGGGGAGAAGTCCGATGCAGTCGACGAACATGAAGCTGCCGTTTTCGCCGCAGTCGTCATATCCCATGTCGAACCAGCACATCGCGCCGGAGCTGAGTCCCGAAAGGACTTTTCCGCGCTTATACGCTTCTCTGAGCGCCTCGTCCGCGCCGGTCGCCTTGAATGTGTTCATCATAAACTCGAGGTTTCCGCCGCCGGCGTAGACAATATCGGTGCTCACGAGCGTATCATATATGTACTCGCGGGTGTTTGCGGGGTCGGTCAGCTTGAGCGTTTCAACCGTGCATCCGAGCTTTTCGAAGCTCTCCCAAATGGGCTCGTCACCCTCGGTGTTGTCGTGTCCGGCAGTCGGCAGGAACACGACATGAGGATTTTTTTTGCCCGATTCGCGGACTATTCTTTCAAATATCGGCATGACCTCGCCGTCGTCATAACGGCCGCCGCCGAGTGCGATTATAGTTCCCATTCGTCCTCCGTCAGCCGATAACGGCGACATCAAAGCCGTTGCTCTTCGCGTATTTCTCGGCGCCGCTTCCGCTCTCGGTCGAAATCGTGAGCTTGCCGACAGCCTTGAATATCTCGCCGCCGAATACTTTAACTCCGGAGTGAATGGTTATCTCGTCGAGTCCGGTGCAGTTGTAGAACGCATATTTGCCTATTTCCTCCATGCTCTCGGGCAGAACAACCGTCTTGAGCGATTTGCACTCTTCAAACGCGCCCTTTTCGAGCTTCTTTACTCCCTCGCCGACGGTGAGCTTCTCAAGAGAGGAGCAGCGGTAGAAGGTGCTCACGGCAATGCTCTCGACCGTGCCGGGGACAGATATCTCAACCGCTCCGGTGCACTTGAGGAATGCGTGGTCGTCAATCTTGGTGACGCCCTCGGGGATTATTATCTTTT
Source organism: Faecalibacterium prausnitzii (assembly GCA_963612725.1). Classification (GTDB taxonomy): domain Bacteria; phylum Bacillota; class Clostridia; order Oscillospirales; family Acutalibacteraceae; genus CAG-177. The sequence continues at coordinate 12,838 of CAVDWM010000037.1, forward strand.
TTGCGCCAAAGCACTTTGCAAATGCCCATTCGCCTATGGTCTCAACGCCCTCGGGCAGGACTATTTCCGTCAGCGCGGAGCAGAAGTAGAAGGCCTTTTCGGATATGGTCTTTGGTGCGCCGTTGAAAACGACGGTCGTGAGCTTGCTCTTTCCGGTGTAGGCATTCTCCTGCGAGCCCTCGAATGCGCTGATGCCGATGTGCTTGATGTTCTTGCCGATTGTTACTTTTTCAAGATTGTCGCAGTACATCGCGGCATAGTTGCCGATTGCTTCAACCGAGTCGGGGAGGATAAGCTCCTTTAAGGTGCTGCTGCTCTTGAAAGCCTTGTTTTCAAGACCGACCACCTTCGCACCGTCTATCTCTTCGGGGATTGAAACAACGGGATTGCTTCCCGTGTATCCCGTGATGCAGGCGGTGTTGTCGGTATATAATGTATAGGTGAAGTCGCCGCTCTTGACGGATTCCGTCTTAACGTTTTTTTCGAGTATGTCCTCAACCTGGACGAGTGCAGGGTCATCGACCGTGACATCGAGGGAGAGGGCTGAGAGTATCGCGCTGCCGAAGTTGCCGCAGCCTGTGAAAGAGAGGCAGACAACGAGTATCAGCGCAATAACTGCTGCTGTTTTACTGAATTTTTTCATCGTCTTTTCCTCACTTTCCGTTCTTCTTTGCCAGACGCTCCTGCTTCCTGCGCTCGAGGTCTGCCTTGCGCTCTTCTTCGAGTCTCTCTATCTCGATTCTGCGCGCCTCGAATTCGGCGTCGGTGTTCGCTTTTGCGTCGGCGTATCTTGCGCGGATATCGTCAAGATGTGCGTAGTTCTCTTTTTCCGTCAGCTGGCGTCTTGCGTCGAGAAGAGGCTTGACGCTTCTGATATACTTTGACTTTTCGTCAACGAGCTTTTTGACGGTTCTCTTCTTTTCGAGCTGGTGCATGAAGGTGTCGTCCGGCAGAGCCTCCGCAGCCTTGAACGCATCGTCCGAAGGCTCGACGATATTTTCGGGCGAGCCGTAGAATTTAATCATTGCCTTTCGGGCGTTCTTAATTGCGCGGGCGCGGGTTATGGCGTCGCTGCGAATCTCGCGCTCCTCGTGAGTGGACTTCGGCAGAGCCTTGGCTTCAGCCATGTCCTCTTTGCTGTAGTTGAATATTCCGGCGTATCCGGCTGCGTCAAGCGCAATCGAACGCTCGACCTGCTTCTTGATGCGCAGGGTGTCGTATTTATTCATCTCGTCGATGATGAAATCGCACACGGAGATATCCGCGTTGAGCTTGTTGAGCTCTCTGTTCTCTTTCTTCGCGGCCTTTATCGCGGCTTTTCTCGCTGCCTTCTCGGCATCGGTGCTCTTGGGCATCGCCTTCGCCTGATTTACGCGGTCTTTCTTTATGCCGCGGTTCTGAGTGTTGAATTCCTTGTAAGCGGCTTTCAGACGCTTGATCTCATTCTTTTTGAACTCTCTCTCCTCGGGCGTTCTCGCGGGCAGTCTCTCTGCCTTCTTGATGTCGTCCTTCGTGGTCATGAGGGTTCTGTCTTTGTAGAGGAGATTTGCTTCGTCGATTATGTCTATGGCTTCGACGATGCTCTCGTCACGGAGAATACCGTTGCCGTAGTCCTCAAACATTGCGCGTATCTTGAGCACCTTGACTATGCCGCGCTGCTTTGTCTCGGTCAGATCGTAGAAGAGATAGGGGACGAAGTTGAGTGCCGCGCCGATAACCGCGGCGACGATGAGCACGTCGAACATATCCTCTCTGAACGAAGCGACCTCGAGCACATCATAGTTGTCCTCAAGACCGAGCATCTGATAGATGGTCGGGAGCACCATGCCGGTGAACATTCCGATGAACGAGCCGATTATGCCGACCGCGCCGAACATTCCGTCGATGCGCTCGCCGGTGAAGTACTGCTGATAGTCGCGCATGTCGGCGCTGATGCCGGGGGAGTAGACTATCGAGAAGGAGTTGACGAATCCGTTGAGATAATAGAGGACTATCAGGGCGGGAAGGCTGTTGTAAAGGGGATAGAGCAATCCGATCAGCACGACATTCGCCACATTGCACCAGATGAGCAGATTCCTCTTGCCGATAACTCTTATCGCCAACGGGCATATAAGCATGGCCCAGAGTGCCGCGTTGCCTATGAGCGTCGTCGCAACTCCGTAAAGTCCCATTCTGTCCGGATAGGCGTATATAAAAGTCCAGCCGATGATAACGCCGACTGCACCCTCAAGGAAGCCGAGCCAGCCCGCAAGGGAGGTTATCCAGAAGTATTTGTTCTTTGCAACGGCGCGGAATGCGTCGGAGAATTTGAACTGGGTAACATGGCTCTCGGCAACTATTATCCTCTCTCTCGTTCCCACATATGCCACATAGGACAGAATAAGTCCGACAACGGCGACGAGGGGATGGATTATACGGTAGGTTGTTATGGAGTTCAGACCGCCCGTGAGCGTCGAGAGCATCGGCACGAAAAGACCCGTGAGGGACGGCGCCATGGAGTAGATGATAGACGAGACCGAAACGATATCGGTGCGCTCGTGGGAGTTGGGCGATATAACATTCGCAAGGTCGGTATATGCCTGCTGGAAGAAGGGATAGAAGCACTGCAAAAGGTTGTAGCAGATAAAAACCGCAGCGACCTTCTGCATATACGACATCGTTTCATAGGGCAGCCAGACGAATACGACCGACAGAACGACCGTGGGAATACCGGTTATCGCAAGCCAGGGACGGAATTTTCCGGATTTGAAGCGGGCGCTGTCGATTATGTAAGAGCGTCCGACGGTGATCCCGAAGCCGATGATAGTCGATGCGACCGCCATATACTGCAAGTGCATCGGCTTGATGCCTATCGTGTTTCCGACGAGGAAGCTCGTTGCGGAAAGCGCGATGAGCGAGCAGAAGAATATGACGAACTGAACGCCCATTCCTCCGATACCGTAGGCGATTATCTCCCTGTAGGAGACATACTTGCCCAAGGCGGGTGTTTTCCAGTGCAGCACGATGTTGTTCCATGTCGTGCTGACCTTTTCCTTGAGATTACTGTTTCCCATTTCAACACTCCTTTGGGTCTGCGGTGAAGCGGGGAAGACACGCCCGCAGACAGATGTTTTTGCTCTCCGATGTAAAAATCCATCAGAAGGCATCGACAATTTGCATAAAAGCTTCAATCATTATAGCAAAAATATTAACAGCTTGCAATATCAAAAAGGCTTAAAGCCCAATTAAAAACAGAAATTTAATATTTGTTTCGGAATTATCACATTCCTGTTGAATTTTTATTGCCCGAGTGTTATAATATTGTCAGAAATTTTTCAGAGGTGAACAGTGTTGAATAAGCCGAAGATAATCGCACACCGCGGTGCTAACCGCTATGCCCCGCAGAACACGATACCTGCGTTTGAAAAAGCCGTCGAGCTCGGAGCCGACGGAACCGAGACCGATGTCCATTCCACAAAAGACGGATATATAGTTATCTGCCATAACGACACCGTTGACGAGATGTCCGACGGCACAGGCGCAATAGGCGACTATATGTTTGAAGATATCCGCAAGCTTGACTTCGGCAGCAAGTTCTCGAAGGACTTCGCGGGAGTTACCCTGCCTACTGTCGAGGAATATCTCGAATGCATGAAGAAGAGCGACAAGCTCAGCGTTATGAATATCGAGATAAAGCCCTGCAAGACCGACCGAGCGGACATTGTTCGCAAGACGATAGACGCCGCTAAGGCATACGGTCTTTTCGACAAGCTTCTCATTTCGAGCTTCGACTACAAGATGCTTATCGAGGCAAAGAAGTACGAGCCCAAGTGCAAGACCGCTTATCTCTATCCCATCTACGGTCAGATAGTCAGAAAATGGTTCTGCCAGCCGCTGCACCTGGCGAAGAAGATAGGCTGCGATGCGATGCACCCGCACAAGGCGTTCGCCACAAAGACCCTTGTCAGACGCGCACACAGAGCGGGCATGAAGGTCAACGCGTGGACCGTTGACGAGGAGAAGGATATAATCCAAATGCTCGAAAACGGCGTTGACGGTATCATTACCGACCGCCCCGATTATGTCGAGTCCGTTGTGGACAGTTACCTTGCCGAGCATAAATAAAGACAAAATAAAGCTTGATAAAGTACCGCAGAGTAAAAGCCCTGCGGTATTTTTGTTGTCCGTTGACCGCAGCTCCACAACATCCTACCGCCTAATTCCTAAAAGCCCATAGGCTCCCCTGCAGGGGAGCTGGCTCGGCGAAGCCGTGACTGAGGGGTTAATTCGCTTCGCTCAAAGGCGATAGGCGGTAGGAGATAGGCGATAGGCAGTAGGAGATAGGCGGTAGGCAGTAGGCGGTAGGTA
>CAVDWM010000038.1:0-17013 GCA_963612725.1 Faecalibacterium prausnitzii
CTTTTCGTCCGGCTCGCGCTCCCGCGCCGACCCGTCCCTCAAGTGCTCGACTATATTACCACTCCCAGCCACTTTTGTCAACACCTTTTTCCAACTTTTTTCCCCTTTTCTTCAACTTCTTTTACACTTATCCGGGCGTTTCGAGCAGTACATACAAAATAAGTGACGGCAGAGCATAGAAGCCGTTGTCGCCACTATATAATGTATAGCTATTTATATGCTGTTATTACTATTCTTTAAGCTTTCCGAACATTATCGCTCCGGTCACGGCTGCGGCGGCAAGGGAAAGCACCGCAGTCAACAGCTTATATCCTCTGCTCATTGTTCATCCTTCTTTCCGTGCTCCGCAAGCAGGCGCTGCTTCTCATCCCAGAGCTTCTGCGAGAGGTCAACATAATAGTTATGCGGATTGTCAAATCTCAGCACCTCTTCCCAGAGGGTGTCAATCTGCTCGGCGCAATATTTTTTCACATCGTCAAGCGGCGGGCACTCGTAGACATACTCGCCGCCTTTGAAAAGCTGTACGGTGAGCGGTTTTGCGATATAATTTTCGACCGTTTTTCTCTTCCATGTAAAGTCGGGATCGAAAAGCTCATAGGGCTGCGTATCGTCGATGACCTCATTGTTCAAAGTCACGAGGTCTGCGATAGCCTTGCCGGTCTCGCGGTCGAAGAGTCTCCACGGCTTTTTGAAGCAGGGAGTAGATATCTTGGCAACATTGTCGCTTATCTTTATTCTCGGGCATATCCTGCCGTCCTTCTCAACGGCGCAGAGCTTGTACACCCCGCCGAGAACGGGGCTTGCGGACGAGGTTATAAGCCTTTCTCCCACGCCGAAGGAATCAACCTTTGCACCCTGACTTATCATATCTCTGATGAGATACTCATCGAGCGAATTGGAGGCGACTATCGTGCAGTCCTCAAAGCCGGCTTCGTCAAGCATTTTACGCGCCTTTTGCGAAAGATATGCTATATCGCCGCTGTCGAATCTGATACCCTTTGGTCTGCATCCTCTGGGCAGGAGCTCGCGCTTGAACGCCTCGATGGCGTTGGGAACGCCCGATTTGAGTGCATTATAGGTATCGACGAGCAGGACGCAGTTGTTCGGATACTCCCTCGCATAGGCGCAAAACGCATCCAACTCGCTGTCAAAGAGCTGAACCCAGCTGTGCGCCATAGTGCCGAGCGCGGGCACGCCGAACATAATATCCGAAACGGCGCAGGCAGTTCCGGCGCATCCGCCGATATATGCCGCACGGGCGCCGTATATCGCGGCGTCAAAGCCCTGGGCGCGGCGCGAACCAAACTCCATTATCGGTCTGCCCTGCGCAGCGCGGACAATTCTGTTTGCCTTGGTGGCGATAAGGCTCTGGTGGTTGATGCACAGAAGCACCATTGTCTCCACGAACTGCGCCTGCATTATCGGACCCTTGACGGTAACTATCGGCTCGCCGGGGAATATCGGAGTGCCCTCCGGAACAGCATAAACATCGCAGCTGAATTTGAAGTCGGCAAGATAATCGAGAAATTCTTCGGAAAAGCCCCTGCCGCGCAGATACTCAATATCCTCGGGCGTGAACTTGAGCCCCCTAAGGTATTCGCAAAGCTGCTCAACGCCCGCCATAATAACAAATCCGCCGCCGTCGGGCACTGTGCGGAAAAACATATCGAAATATGCGACGGTGTCCCCCATACCGTTTTTGAGATAGCCGTTGGCCATCGTCATTTCATAGAAATCGACAAGCATTGTCAGATTTCTTCCGTTTAAAGAGTTGAATGAATCCATTAAAAAGAGTCCTTTCGTTTTGTCGTTTGTAAATAAAAAGTAAATATTTTTTTATTTTTTTCGCGCAATCCCCTGCGGAATTGCATTTTTTAATCGTACTTTGCCTTATTTTTTATGAAAATACCCCGATTTTTCACAGCGAATCAACATTATTTTCAGATTATTGCCATTTTTCGTTAATTTTTTCGGAATATGGTAAAGCCCAGTCAAATTGTAAACAAATTATAATTCCTCGAGAAAAACTCTTGCATTGTAATTTTTCATATGATATAATAAAGCCAGTGAAAGCCAGAGCGGACAAAATCCGCCTGATTTTACTATAACGCCCGCCTAAATAGTAGGCGGAAGAATATAGGAGGTAGGAGTTATGAGAATCAGAAAGCAGGCGCTCGGAGACAGAAACATTGTCGGAGCAAAGATCGAGCAGAAGAGAAAGAGCATGGGTATGAAGCAGAAGGATCTGCTGACTCAGCTCCAGATCAAGGGCATTGATCTCAATGCATCGGGTCTTTCCAAGCTCGAAGGTCAGCTTCGTTATGTCACCGACTTTGAGCTCAAGGCTATCTCGGAAGTTCTCGGTATGTCTTACGAAGAGCTTCTCGGCTAAGAAGAACCTTTCTGAAAGAAAGAACTGTATTTCGGTACAGTTCTTTCTTTTTTATTTATTTTTTCGAGTTGAGGCGGACAACATACGCAACCGCTTCGCATATAACGGATATCGATACGAAAACGCACATGGTTATCAGCGACCAGCGCAGCTCGATATGACCGCGTGCGTTGAGATCGCAGAGAAGCTCAATAAAGATAAGGAACGCTCCGACCTCGGCGGAGAGCAGCGCGGGGATATGTATGCCCGTAGCTATCTTTTTTGATATCAGTCCGGTAGTCAGCGCGACCATACCGCATATCACAGCGCATATCGGCACGGCGTAGCTGTAATACCAGCTGATAACGCCCTGCATTTTTGCAATATAGAGAAGATACAGCGCGAGCACCACAAAGCAGATGCCGGCGGTCACGGGCGCGGGGGTAACGCGCAAAACGGGAAGCACGAGAAACACCCATGCGACGGCGATGGCGCCGAGGACATAGCCCGCCCAGAATTTATCGCCGGGGTTCAGAATGTTGACGACGGTGCAGATCATCGCCGGAAACACCATGAAAGCCGAGAATATTACGGCGTAGCTCTTCGCGGTTTTTGTCGCTTTTCCGAGCCGGAGCTTCTTTCTGACATCTGGCTTCTCCGGCTTTTCTTCGGCGCGCTCACACGCACCGCAATTAGGGCAAACGCCGGTTTTCTCATCAACAACAGCTCCGCATTTTGTGCAGAACATCGCGGCACCTCTTTTCAAGTGTATAATAGTGTTGTATACTGTTCTATAGTAACATAAAACGGCAAAAAAAACAATCCCGCGGGAGGACAAAATGAAAATACTGATAGACGCGGACGGGTGTCCGGTGGTTGACATATGCATAAAATCGGCAAGGCGGCATGGGGTCGAATGTCTCATTCTCTGCGACACCTCGCACATATTTGAGCGCGAGGGAGCAAAGACCGTGACGGTCTCGAAGGGTGCTGACAGCGTAGACTTCAAAATAGTGAACCTTCTCGATCGCGGGGACATTGTAGTCACGCAGGACTACGGGCTTGCGGCGATGTGCCTTGCCCGCGGAGCGAGCGCACTCAATCAGAACGGGCTGATATACACCTCCGACAACATCGACGCGCTGCTCAATTCGCGCTACGAGACGAAGAAAATACGCATGGCGGGCGGCAGGACGAAAGGTCCGCAGAAGCGCCGACCGGAGCAGAACGGGGAATTTGAGAAGGCACTCGAAAAGGTTATCGGATAAAAACGAATCGATGAATCGGGAGTTGTTTATATTTATTATTGTATATGCTGTCAGCAGGAGTCCCGACAATCCCGATTTAGTGAGCTCATTTATCTCATGTCGCAGAAAAGCTTTTGATAATAATAAAAGAAGTCCGCCGCAATTCTATCAAAATCACAGTGGACTTCTTGGCGCAGAAGGAGAGACTCGAACTCTCGCGCCGGTTTCCCGACCTACGCCCTTAGCAGGGGCGCCTCGTCACCAACTTGAGTACTTCTGCATGGTAACTTATATTATAAAGTTTTGTTGTTGTCGCTGGCGGAGAGAGTGGGATTCGAACCCACGGTACGTTGCCGTACGACGGTTTTCAAGACCGTTCCGTTATAACCACTTCGGTATCTCTCCATAAAGCGTAAGTTATTTTAGCATAAATCAAAGACCTTGTCAACGCTTTTTGTGTGAATTTTTGTTTATCCGCAGAGAGCGTCGGCTGTTGCAATAGCTGTGGCAGCACTCGCCTTATATTTCTTTCGGCTTTGCTTTTTCCCGACATTCTCCGAATAAATCGGTTTTCTTCTTGTATTCATCGGCGGTTTCTGATAACATTTAGCTTGGAAGCAAAAAACAATTCCGGAGGATATATAATGATAAGCTTTGACAGCAAAAACAAGACCTTCAAGCTTGACACGCCGAACACGAGCTATGTTATCGGAGTCGTTGACTTTGACCAGCTCGTCAACCTTTACTACGGCAGCAGGATAGCCGACGCCGAGGGTCTTGAGGCGCGTTCGTTCCGCCCGCGCTGCGCGTCGTTCAGCCCGCTGACGAGCGAATACACCACCGACGCGCACGACTTCTCGCCCGACTGCGCCCCTATGGAATACGGCTGCAACGGCTGCGGCGATTTCAGAACGAGTGCGCTCTCGATAAGAAACGCAGACGGCAACACCGTCACCGATATGCGCTATGAGGGACACAGGATATACGCGGGCAAGCCGTCCATCGAGCCGCTGCCGTCGGTCTGCCTCAACAGCGAGAGCGAGGCGGACACGCTCGAAATAGATATGGCGGACAGAGTAACGGGTATGCGCGTTACGCTCATATACACCGCTTTCAACTCTCTTGATGTTATCATACGCAGCGCAAAAATCGAGAACGCGTCGCAGAGACCTGCGGATATCGACCGCGCAATGAGCGTATGCGTCGATCTTCCGAGCATGGACTACGACCTTATAACGCTCTACGGCAGGCACGCGAAGGAGCGATCCGAGTCCCGCCGCCCGCTCGCACACGGGCTTCAGGGCATCGCGAGCAAGCGCGGAGCTTCGAGCCACTGCCAGAACCCGTTTGCGGCTCTCGTCTCAAAAAATGCCGGAGAAGACAGCGGCGAGGCATACGGCTTCAACCTCGTTTACAGCGGCAACTTCGAGTTCTGCACCGAGTGCGATTTTTCGGGCACCTCGCGCATACTCATGGGAATAAATCCCAATGACTTCAGCTGGCATCTTGAGCCGGGCGAGAGCTTTCAGACCCCCGAGGCGGTCATGGTTTACACGAACGGCGGCATCGGTGAGATGAGCCGAATATATCACAGGCTCTATAACTTCAATCTTGTCCCCGGAAAATACAAAACCGCCAAGCGACCCCTGCTGATAAACAGCTGGGAGGCAGCATATTTCGATTTTGACACAGACAAGCTCGTTTCCTTTGCCGAGCGTGCAAAGGAGCTCGGAATAGATATGCTCGTCATGGACGACGGCTGGTTCGGCAAGCGCAACAACGACCGCAGCTCGTTGGGAGACTGGTTCGTAAACGAGAAAAAGCTCAGCGGCGGGCTCGGCGAGCTGATAAGCAGAGTGAACGCTCTCGGGCTGAAATTCGGAATATGGTACGAGCCGGAGATGATATCCCCCGACTCCGAGCTCTTCCGCGCCCATCCCGACTGGTGCGTCCATGTCCCCGACCGCAAGCCCTGCATAGGCAGGCATCAGTATGTTCTCGATATGTCCCGCAAGGATGTCCGCGACAACATATTCGACCAGATGTATTCCGTGCTTTCAAAATACAGAATAGACTATATCAAATGGGACTTCAACCGCAACATCTCGGACGCGGGCTCTGCGCTGCTCCCCGCAGACAGACAAGGAGAGTTCTTCCACCGCTTTATCCTGGGCACATATGAGCTCATGGGCAGAATTCGCGACGCATTCCCGGACATGCTCTTTGAAAACTGCTCGGGCGGCGGCGGACGCTTTGACCCAGCCATGCTCGCATACTCGCAGCAGATCTGGGCGAGCGACAACACTGACCCCATCGAGCGTCTGACGATACAGTTCGGCACCTCGCTGTGCTACCCCGCCTCCTCCATGGGTGCGCATGTCTCCGCCTGCAACAGAACGGATTACAAGGTCAAGGGCGACGTCGCTCTCTGGGGCACCTTCGGCTATGAGCTCGACCCGAACAGGCTGACGGACGAAGAGCGCGGACAGGTCAGGGAGCAGGTCGGCGAATATCACAAGTACTACGACCTCATCCATTTCGGCGATCTCTACAGGCTCAAGAGTCCCTACGAGGACGGATACAGATGCGCATGGAGCTTCGTCGCCGAGGACAAGAGCGAGGCTCTTGCGACAGTCGTTACGATGCGTGCGCTGGAGGTTCCGTTCTTCATCCTCAAGTTCAGAGGGCTCGACCCCGAGAAGCATTATCTCTGCGACTTCGACGGCAGAGTGTACTCCGGCTCGAACCTTATGAACGCGGGACTCAACCTTACCCGACCGACAGAGAAAACATATTCAAGCCTAAAGATATATCTCAGGGAGGAATAACCGACATGAAAAAGAAAATTCTCAGATTCGTTTCGATTACACTCGCATCGCTCCTGCTCGGCGGTATCGGCACCTGTGCCTTTGCCGACGGCACAGAGAGCGGCAGCATCGACGGGTCAAACTGGATGAGCACGCTCCGTTCCGATGTGCCAATAACCGCCGTCAACATGCCCGGCACGCACGACAGCGCGACCAAGTATGTGAGCTTCAGCCCGATAGCCAAGACTCAGGACGGTTCAATCGCCGAGCAGCTCTACCGCGGCGTGCGCTATTTCGACATGCGCTACAAGCTCACGGACGATGAAAAATTCGTCGCCGCCCACGGAATAGCCGACTGCAAAAAGGCTTACGGCTTCGGCGCGGAGGATTTCACGGCAGGCGATGCAATCAGGATGTGCTCCGACTTTTTGAAAAACAACCCCGGAGAAATGATACTCTTTCAGCTCAAAGAGGAGAACAGCAGCAGCGGCACCGCCTTCTTTGACAAATTTTACGATCAGTTCATCAAGGGCAGTGAGGAGCTCTGGTATCTTGAAAACCGCATCCCGACCGTCGGCGAGGTGCGCGGAAAGATAGTTCTGCTGCGCGTTGTCAGCGTTGACGCCTCGCGTTTCAATGATTCCGACTGCGGCATCGACTTCAGCGCATATCCGCATGTTCCCGAAAAGCAGGTCATAAACTTCATTCGCGGAGACATAAAGAAGATTTCGACGGGAGAAGCTTATGCGCAGATGTATGTTCAGGATTCATACAAGCTCGGCGGAGATGATAAGTGGGAGGCTGTTACGACTTTCCTTGAGTCCGATCTCAACCCCGATGACTTTAACATATGCCTTACGAGCTGCATCGGGCTCGGAATCCCGCTGATGAATTCGAGAATAATTAACCACCGTCTCAGAAAATACGATTTCAAGGACGGCGAGACCTACGGGATAATCGCCTTGGATCATTCTCCCGAGGATGTGTGCCGCAGCATCTATATGACCAATTCCGCCGTAATGACCGAGACGCCCAACGCGCCCACCGAATATTCGGAGCGTTATTCGTTCGCGTTCCTCGGCCGCACGCTCTTCCTGCTGCGGTGTGTGCTGTTCGGTCTTGTCTATGTAATCGGCTTTGTTGCGAATATGTTCTACCGTTAAAATTCAATATTGACACTTCTCGCCACGGCGCGGCAAAAGCTTATGTTTTTTGCCGCGCCGTTTTTGACACATTTTTTATATGTGAAAATATAAAATAATAATTGTGTCAAAACAGCCCGCACATAAATATGTGCGGCGCAATAACAAAAAAAGAGAAGTGAAAAAGCATGGAGCGTTCAGAAGTCAAGGCGAACAAATTCAGATTCACAGACGAAAAAAAGCGCGAGAAAATTATTCTCTGTCTCAAATGCATATCCTCGTGCGCGGTCGGGCTGCTGCTCGCACGCGCAAAAATTTTCGGCAGTCTCTCGCCGCTCGGGCTCGCGTTTTCCGCTGCCGCCGCCCAACCGTATGCGCTCGCGGCGGCGGTCGGCGCACTCGTCGGATATCTGCTGTCCTTCTCGGGGACGGCGGGAATAAGATACATGGCGTGCGTCGCGGGAGTTGCGCTGATAGGCTTTTCCGTAAGCCGTCTGCGCGGAGAGGGCAGCGCGGGAAAAATCGCGCCCGCAGCCTCGGCTCTGTGCTGTGCGTCAACGGGCATAGCCGTTCTGCTCGTTGAGGGCTTTTCGCTCAACGGCATTGTGACTTTTCTCGCCGACTGCGTTCTCGCGGGCGGGATGACATATTTTTTCTCGTGTTCGCTCGCGCTCATCGACCGCAAAAAAGAAATACGGCTCCTCGGCAGGCGCGACATTATATGCGCCGCCATCTCCTGCTGTTCGGTGCTTGCATCGCTCGCGGGATTCGATATCATGAATTTCCGTCCCGCCGGAGCCGCGGCGGCGTTTGCCGTTATGCTTCTGTGCTTCACTCTGCGCGAAGCGGGGGGCGCATTCGGTGGGATATGCTCGGGAATATCAATGTCGGCGGCGTGCGGCGATCCCTCTATCGGCGCGGTGTATTCGGCAGCGGGACTCTGCGCCGGACTGTTCTATCGGTTCGGTCAGCTCGGGATATCTGCGGCGTTTATTTGCATATGCGGAATAAGCGCGGTCATTTCGCCGAGCCCGCAGACGATAGCCGCGATAGCGGAGAGCGCGGCGGCAGCGCTGATATTCGTTCTCATTCCGCGCTCGAGGCTCGAAAAGCTGCGCGATAAATTCAGCCCCGCGTTGGAATATGCGCCGAGCGGAGAGCGCAGTGAGCTGTGCAGGCGGCTCGGCGACGCGGAAAGTGCGCTCGAGGGCATCGGGCAGTGCATCGAACGGGTTAGCAAAAGGATAGGTTCGGTGCGCCCCGATGACCCGGAAATAATGGTGGCGCGTGTCAAGCAGAGCGTCTGCGCCGAATGCGGACAATGCGCCGGAAAGGGCGAAAAGCTCCGCGAACGAACCTTTTCAAATGCCGTGAAGATACTCCGCGAAGAAAATCATATAACATCAGCTGAGCTCGGCACGGAATTTTGCGCCGAGTGTCCGAAAGCCACATCAATCGCGGAAAATTTCAACCGCGTTTTTGCAAACGGCGTCGCATCGGCGTGTGCGGCGCAGAAAGCGAATCAGCTTCGCCGCACGGTCGCGGAAAGCTTCGGCGCGATGGCGGATATTCTCGGCGAGATAGGTGCAGAAGCAGCAAAAAGAGATATATTTCTCCCCTCTCAGACCTCCGCCGCTGCGGATACGCTCGGCGGGCTGGGAATGAATGTCCTCTCCGCGTGCTGCAAGCGAGACGGTGCGGGACACATAAAGCTCACCGCAAAAATCGCCGAGCTGCCCGAGAATGCCGTTTTGCGCGAGGCGACAAATGCACTTTCCAAAGAGCTCGGCTCGGCTCTGGCTCTCCCCGCGATACGCGATATCGACGGCGGAGCAGAGCTGACCTTCAGCGCAAAGCCTCGATTCTTTTTTGAGATAGGCTCGAATCAGCGTGCCGGCTCGGACGACGGCGACTGCGGCGACTGCTATGACTGCGTTGGGCTCGAAGACGGGCGGACTGTGATAATTCTCAGCGACGGCATGGGTACGGGCAGACGCGCCGCTGTCGATTCCGTGATGGCGACCGACCTTTTTTCTTCGCTCATCTGCTCCGGACTGTCCTGCGAAGCGGCGCTCAGAACGGTAAACACCGCGCTCATAGCCAAGAGCGAGGACGAGAGCCTTGCGACCCTCGACATAGCGTCGCTCGACCCGTATTCGGGCGAGATAAGCTTCTTCAAGGCGGGCGCCGCACCCTGCTTCATAAAACGCTCCGGACGCACCGCGATACTCGAGCTGCCCTCGCTCCCGGCGGGCATACTCAGCCGCATCGGCTTTTCAAAGGCGGGAGCGGAGCTTCGCGAGGGCGACACGGTGGTCATGATATCAGACGGAGTTGCGGCGGACGGCAGCGAATGGATAACGAAGCTCCTCCGCTCCTGGCGTGGGGACGCTCAGGGACTTGCGGAGGAGCTGACCGCTGCGGCACTCAGCCGCCGCAAGGGCAAGAGGTCAGATGACATGACGGCGATATGCGTGCGTATTCACAGCGCGGACGGAATCGGGAATTGACAAAGCCACCTCCATAATATATAATACTTGAGAAAACAAAATGGAGGTATAAATTATGATTTTAGCAGCTGTCGGTAAGAACGGCACAGGCAAGGATTTCTTCCTTGATTATGTTGCTCAGAAGTACGGCTTCCCGATGATCTCCATCGGCGATGTCGTCCGCGAGCTTGCAGCCAAGGACGGTCTTGAGCTGACCCGCGACAATCTTCATGCTACCAGCAAGAAGTACATGGGCGAGTTCGGTCAGACCTTCTTCCCCGAGATGATCGTCAAGAAAATAAAGGAGTCGGACGCTCCGAACTATCTTGTCTCCGGCATCCGTCCGCCCTCGGACATCGAGATTTTCCGCAAGGCTTTCGGCGAGGATTTCATCCTTGTTGACGTTGTTATCAGCGACGACGAGGTCCGTTATCAGAGAATGATCGCCCGCGGCTCCGAGCGCGACGGCAAGAGCGTTGAGAAGCTGCGCGAGAACGATCTGCACGAGGAGGAGATCTTCCACACCAGCGAGAGCGAGAAGATGGCAAACTATGTCATCAAGAACGACGGCGGCGTTGAGGACTTCTACGCGGCAGTCGATAACTTCTATGAGACGGTTCTCAAGCCGAAGCTCGGCTGAATAAAAGCCAAATAACGGGGCTGTCGCATTTAGATGCAGAAAGCGGTTTCTTTGCTCCGAAGCCGTACAAAGGTACTGCGAGCGGGCAAAAAAGCGCTTAAAAGAGCAAAAACAAACTAATACCCTGTAACACCTAAAATAAAGGTCATAATCCGCGTTCTCAGCCGCGAATTATGACCTTTAACCTTTTTTGCTCTTTGGTCTGCGCTAAATGCGGCAGCCCCGGCATAGAGTAAAAAGCCTGCACAGCATAAATTGTGCAGGCTTTTCCGATGTAAAGATTGATTACTGCTGGGGAGCTCCAACAGGGCAAGCATCTGCGCAGGAACCGCACTCGGTGCAGAGATCCGCGTTGATCTCGAACTTGCCGTCGCCCTCGGAAATAGCTCCTACGGGGCACTCAGCCTCGCAAGCGCCGCAGGAAATGCAATCGTCGCTGATATGATAAGCCATTAGTCAATCCTCCTTACACATATTTCTCTTTGACACCGCACGCGGATATCCGCATACGCTGCACCATCATTGTATCACATTATATAGAAAAATCAAGAGTAAAATTATGCCCCCGTTCATTCTATTCCCTTGAGAGCCTCAAGCTCGGAGCGATCGACCTTTATTTTGCCGTCCTTTATCGTCTTTACCTCGCGGCGGCTGAACAGATGCGGCGCGGCGTCGGGGCAGCGGTCAAGCCTGACCTTAAGCTGACCGGAGAGAAGATTGACCTCGACCACGGTTCCCCTGCCCTCGGGAGTATCGACAAGCGCACCCTGCTTCGGGGTTATCTTGAGCAGATACTCGTAGTTGTCCTGCTCATATTTGAGGCAGCACATGAGCCTGCCGCAGGTGCCGCTTATCTTGACGGGATTGAGCGAAAGCCCCTGCTCCTTTGCCATCTTTATCGACACGGGCTGAAAATCGCCGATAAATGTGCTGCAGCAGAACGGTCTGCCGCACATACCGAGACCGCCGAGCATCTTCGACCCGTCGCGCACGCCTATCTGCCGAAGCTCTATCCTCGTGCGGAACACGCGGGCGAGATCCTTGACAAGCTCGCGGAAATCGACTCTGACATCGGAGGTGTAATAGAAAAGTATCTTCTTGCCGTCGAAGGCATATTCGACATTGACGAGCTTCATCATGTCGAGCCCGTGATCGGCTATCTTTTGCAGGCAGATATCAAAAGCCTCCTGCTCCCTTTTGCGGTTTTCCTCGACTATTTTCAGATCCGCCTGCGTCGCACGGCGCACAACGGACTTCAGGGGCTTGACTATCTCCTCGTCGCCGACCTCGCTGTTTTCGAGCGCAACCTCGCCGCACTCCATTCCGCGGACGGTCTCGACGATAACATGGTCGCCCTTTTCAAATTTATTGTCGAGGGGGTCGAAATAATAGACCTTTCCGACCTCTCTGAATCTGACTCCTATGACCTGGGCCATTTATTTCATCCTTTCATCTGCCGGATGCCCTGCGCAGCTCGGCGCACATACGGGTAATGAGCAGAGTGTAATTTTCATTTCTTTCAAACGAAGCCGCCAAATCGTCCGCGCAGGTTATCATGCGCATAAGATTCGCTGTCGTAACGCTTCCCGCGAGCTTTTGCGCCTCGTTTTTGTATTCCTCGGGCGCTGCGACTCCGGATTTCACCAGCACCGCCGCACGGAAAAATTCGGGCAGAACCTGCAGCGCCGCTCTGAACAGCGTTTTATCCTTTTCAAACGCCGCTGTCGCCGCAAGCAGAGGATATTCGTTAGCCTCCGGCACAGCCGAGGCAACAGCCCGCGCCGCTTCAAAAACGCCGCTGTCCACGCGCCTGCCGCCACCCTGGGAAAAGACTGCGCAGCGGGACAGGACGGTCTGCAAAAACACATTCTTGTCATCCGTCAGCAGAAGAAAGCACACGCCCTCCGGCGGCTCCTCAAGAACCTTGAGCAATGCGTTCTGCGCGGGGACGAGCATATTCTGCGCGTCCTTTAAGACATACACCTTTCTGTCCGCCTCGTTTGCGACTATGTAGGCATCGGAGCGTATCTCGCGGACGGTTTCGACCTTGAAATTATTTGTTTTCGGGTCGGGCTCGAAAATTTTTATGTCGGGATGCGAATCCGAACGCGCCTTGAGACAGTTTATGCACCTGCCGCAGGGCTTATTGTCTCCGGAGCACACCAGCGCGGCGGCAAGGGTCTTTGCAGTCTCCGTCAGGCGTTCGCCGTCCTCATCCTCGAGAATGGCGGCATGGGGAAAACGCCCTGAGTTCACGGAGGAACTCAGAGCCTTTTTAAGCGGCTCTGATATTTGCAAAGACTCGAATCCCATATTTTCTCCGACATTACAGCTTGTAGAATTCATACATATTCACAACGAACAC
This sequence comes from Faecalibacterium prausnitzii, assembly GCA_963612725.1. Classification (GTDB taxonomy): domain Bacteria; phylum Bacillota; class Clostridia; order Oscillospirales; family Acutalibacteraceae; genus CAG-177. The sequence goes on from CAVDWM010000038.1 coordinate 13,062, forward strand.
GGTGGCGCCGCCGACCGCGACCTGCACGGGCAGGGTCACGAAGCTCTCCGCATTATAAGCGGGCGCGGCGGTCATGAGCTGAGTGCGTCCGGAGCAGTTTTCCCTGAGTATCTCCATGACATCGTCAACGCGGCTGTCCTCGACGCCTATGAGCAGGGTGACATTGCCCGCGCTCAGGAATCCGCCCGTTGTTGACAGCTTCGTGGCATCAAAACCCGCCTTTGTAAGCTCACTCAGAACATCATACGAGTCGTCGTTGCTGATTATCGCGATGACAAGTTTCATCGGAAGAGCTCCTTTCGTATCTTACTCGGTAATATTATAAGACATCTTGGATTATTTTACAACTTTTATATTGAAAATACCGTATCTGCGAAGCTCCTCTGTCTCCCGCTCGCCGAGTATCTCTCCCGGCATTGCCGCGGGGATAGCGGGCGGGCACGGGCAATATGCCTCGGCGGCTGTCCGTCCGAGAGCGGAGTCAATATTTATATATTCGCACTCCGCGAGCAGAGCTTCACGCGGGGACATTGCCATGCGCGGCAAAAATGCGTTGACTACGATTGGAGTTTTGCCGCTCGGCACCGCTTTTGAAAATATATCAGCAAGAGCCGCGTCGAGCCTGTCGAAGTCCTCTTCGGTGTTCATGACGGACGGTATAAGAATTATCTTCCCGAGTCCCGCATATTCCGGCTCAATGCCGTGCGCACGCAAAAGCCCGCCGACATCCGCGCCGTCGAAGCCGAAATTTTGCACATCAAACGCTATGCGCGTCGGGTCGCACTCGCCCTCGGGCAGGGTAAGCCCGAGCGAGCGGCAAAGCTCCTTTGTTTTTTTCACGCGGCGACTCAGTCGGATAAATTCACCCGCGTTGTTCTCAAGCCAGTCACGCGCAAGATCCAGTGATATCATTATCGGATAAGACGGGCTTGTTGAGCCGAAAAGAGTCATGGCACGGCGGATCTCCGGCACAAAACTTTCGTCGCCGATCTGGAGCCACGCGCCGCCGGTCAGGACGGGCAGAGTCTTGTGCGCACTCTCGGCGCTCATTGAGGCTCCGAGAGCAAGCGGTGATATATCCTTTTCAAGAAATTTCAGGTGTGCTCCGTGGGCGCAGTCAACGAGCAGGGGCACTCCGAACTCGCGTGTCACAGCCGCTATCGCTTTGACATCGCAGATAACGCCGAAATAATCGGGTGATGTGATATAGACCGCCTTTGCCTCGGGCGTTTCTTCGAGTGCGCGGCGCACATTTTCTGCGGTTATTCGTCCGGAAAACAGCTCGCCTGCGCTTGAGTCCGGCAGAACCCATACGGGTTCGATGCCGAGCAGTGACATCGCGTTGACCGCGCTGCGGTGGACGACGCGCCCGCAGACAATTTTTCCGCCGTGCGGTGCGGCGGCTCTGAGCATCGCCTGGATACAGAGCGTGCAGCCGCCGGCGCTCATAAATGTCGCCGCAGAGCCGAACAGCCTTTGCGCCTGCGCCTCTGCGAGAGCTGTTGCGCCCTCGCCGTCAAAGAGGCTTCCCGTGTCCGGTATCTCCGTTATATCAAAGCTCTGTATGCCGCCGAGCGCGGGAAAATTCCCCTTGTGCGCGGGCATATGCATACTGACCTTTTGCTTTTTCGCGTGCGCCGTCACGGCGTCAAAAAGCGGAGCTGACATCTTTCACCTCAGAGCTTTACTTCGTTGAGCATTATTCCGCCGGACACGATATCGATCATGCCGTAGTTTCCGTCGCGTATGCTGCCGGGATTCATGATATAGAGCCCGTCGTCATAGCAGGTAACACCCGTGTGGGTATGACCGTATAATACTATGTCGGCACCCTCCTGCCTTGCGCGGTGAAGAAGCTCATCCGTGCCGTATTTCACATGCTCGGCGTGACCGTGGGTGCAGTATATCTTTTTTCCGCCGAGAGTTACGACGCGCAGAAGCGGCAGCTCGGAGGAAAAATCGCAGTTGCCCGCGACCCTTATTACATTCGGCAGGCTGTGACAGTAGCTTTCAACTGTGTCGAGATCCCGCTCGCCGTCGCCGAGAAAAATCAGCGCCTCGGCCTCGGGATGCGCTTCGACCGCGTCGAGTATGCGCGAGGGCATACCGTGGGAATCGGAAAGAACAAGTATTCGCATTATTTCGCCCCGTTTTCAGGTCACATATGACCCGTATACCGCCTGTGCGCCCGACAGGTTCTATGAAGAGCGCACCTGCATAAGTTTATTATATATGAAAAAAGGTGGTTTTGCAATGAGCAATATTAACAGCCCCGAAGGCTTGACGCCCGAACAGCTGATGAAGCTCGCCGCATCGCTCGGCGGCAGAAACGCGGCTGACCCCGAAAAGGCGATAAACGCGGTGTCAAAGCAACTCAGCGATGAGAAGCGGCGGAAATTGAATGAAGTTCTCAGCGACAAATCGGCTCTTGAAAGGCTGCTTCAAAGTCCCGAGGCGCAGCGGCTGATGAAGAAATTCGGAGTGGATAACAAGGGGTAAGCAATGGACAACATCGGCGACATACTCTCCTCTTTAAGCGACGACGACATGAAGGCTCTCGGCGACGCGGCACGCAGTCTGCTCGGCTCATCGGAGCGGGAGCAGGGGCAGGACGGCAACGACATGGGCTTTTCCATGGATCCGGCAACAATGGCGAAGATAGCGCAGATAATGGGCGCGATGAACCGCCATGACAGCCGCTGCGACCTCATCGCCGCCCTGCGCCCCCTGCTCAGCGAGCCGCGCCGCCGAAGAGCGGATGACGCGATGCAGCTGATAAAGCTCATGGATCTTTTGCCGATGATAGAGGAGCTCGGGAGGAAATAGGTATGCCCGCATATACGGAAAACGAGCTTATGAGGATGCGCGAAAGAGCGATCGCGAGCGCAAGGGAGATGCACAGACGCGCAGCGATAAAGGGCGGCGAGCAAAGTCAGTGCAGCCGTCCGAGTCCGCCGAACCGTCCCGCCCGCCCCGAAAAGCCGCCTATGCCGAAACGACCGCCCGAAAAGCCGCCGACCTTCCCTGTTGACGACGACAGGCTGCTGCTAATCGCGCTGATAATAATTCTCTCGGCGGACGGCGCGGATATGCTGACAATATTCGCGCTGATGTACATCCTGATGTAATACATAATATATTTGTCCCGGCGCGTCTTGAAAAAAGCTCCGTTTTGGGTTAGAATAAAGGAAATCTGACTGAAACGGAGGAATGAGCATGACATATTCATATACCACTCACGGCACCTGTTCAAGGCGCATCGACTTCGATATCGACGACGACAACACCGTTCATAATGTCCGTTTCACGGGCGGCTGCAACGGCAACCTCGCGGGGATCTCGTCAATAGTCGAGGGAATGGATGCGGAGGAGGTCATCGACAGGCTCGACGGCATTCGCTGCGGCTTCAAGCAGACCTCATGTCCCGACCAGTTCGCGGAGGCTCTGCGCGAGGCTCTCGAAAAGAAAAACGGCTGAAAACTCAACGAACGGGAGCGCATCGGATATCCGGTGCGCTCCCGCCGTCATTTGGAAAGGCAATAACTATTTTGGAGGATAGTATTGAGTGGTTGTCTTTTAAATAAGCCCGACGGACTTGGCAGAAATTGTAAGGAATAAGGGAAAAGATGGAAAAGAGGGATTGCCGTGTCCGTCGGTCTTTGGCTATATTATAGCTGTCTTTATCTTTTTTCAAACGGTCAAAAATCATTTTTTGTTCCAAAAAATCACATTCTTTGGAAAGTGTCGCATTTTGGGACACTTTTCCGTTTTTGTCCCAAATCAAGAGGCTGGGGCTGTCGCATTTAGATGCAGAAAGCGGTTTCTTTGCCCCGAAGCTGTACAAAGGTACTGCAAGTGGGCAAAAAAGCACTTAAAAGAGCAAAAATAAACTAAAACAAAGGTCATAATCCGCGTTCTCAGCCGCGAATTATGACCTTCAACCTTTTTTGCT
>CAVDWM010000039.1:0-16667 GCA_963612725.1 Faecalibacterium prausnitzii
GTCTCGAGAGTGTAACAATTCCCGATAGCGTAACAAGCATTGGAAGCTCTGCTTTCGACTATTGCAAATACCTCAAAGATGTATATTATTGTGGTACAGAAGCACAATGGGAGAAGATTACAATTGGCGACGATAATAATTGTCTAACTAACGCAACAATACATTTTAATTGGAAGCCCTGTACCCATAAATGGAGTGCATGGAAAACCGTTACCGCCCCCACCGTTGACTCCGAGGGTCTCGAAAAGCGCGTCTGCTCAAAGTGCGGAGCGGAGGAAACGCGTGCCATAAGCAAGCTTGAGCCTGTTGCCGTAACAAGCGTCAAGCTCAGCAAGAGCAAAAAATCCCTCAACATCGGCGATACATTCACTCTTACCGCCACCGTCAAGCCCAACGATGCTACGGATAAGTCCGTTACTTGGAGCTCGTCGGATACATCCGTTGCGACGGTTGACGAGAACGGCGTTGTGACTGCCGTCTCTGAGGGCACGGCAACTATAACAGCAACAGCCTCGAACGGAGTGAAGGCGGATTGCACCGTGACGGTCAAACAGAAAGGCGACAGCATCTTTAAGAAGATTTTCAATGTTATCCTTGCTCCCTTCCGCGCGATAATCAACCTTTTCAAAAAGCTCTTCGGCAAATAATCCCCATCCCCGCCAAGCAGACCATCCCTTTCAAAAATTTAATTAACTTCCCGGCGGGGAATTCGCGGGGCGGCGTCCGGTCTGCGCACCGCTCCTTTTGATACTGAAAACTGCACATCTCCTATAGCTGCCGTCGGACTCCCGTCCGGCGGTTCGCTTTTTGTCTGCATTTATGACCTAACTCGCCGCTGCATTTCTGCAATTTTTGAGCACCTTGCCCTTTTTTCAAAATCTATGGATTTAACTGCCGCTTTGTGCTAAAATGCCTTTTGTGTGCAATTCTCTGTTGGGGGAACAAAAATGAAAAAGATAGGATATAAACATACTGTTATGGCGAGCTTCACGGCGTTCGTCGTGCAGGCGGTCGTCAATAATTTCGCGCCGCTGCTGTTTTTGACCTTTCAGTCGCAGTACGGCATCGAGCTTTCGAAGATAACCGTTTTGATTACCGCAAACTTTTTTATTCAGATATTCGTCGATCTGACCGCCGTGCTGTTCGTCGACCGCATCGGCTACCGCGCTTCGACGGTGCTTGCCCATGCGATGTGCGCCGTGGGTCTTATCTTTATGACGATTCTGCCGGAGATACTGCCCTCGGCTTTTGCGGGACTGCTTGTCTCCGTGTTCTGCTACGCGGTCGGAGCGGGTCTTTTGGATATCACGATAAATCCTATTGTCAATTCCTGCCCCTCAACAAATTCAAATCAGCTGCTCTGCCTGCTCCATTCGTTCTATTGCTGGGGCAGCGTCGCGGCGGTCGGTATATCGACCCTGTTCTTTGCGCTGTTCTCGACGGCTGATTGGAAGATAATGTCTCTGATATGGGCGGTTCTCCCGATAGTCAACGCCGTTATGTTCACCCGCGTGCCCATAGCGCCCGTAGTCGGCGAGGATGAAGAAAAGCTCTCGATAAAAGATATGCTCAAAACGAAGGCTTTTTGGATATTCATGGTGCTTATCCTCTGTGCCGGTTCGAGCGAGCAGGCGGTCAGCCAGTGGGCTTCTACATTCGCCGAAAAGGCACTCGGGCTCACGAAGACCGTCGGCGACCTGGCGGGTCCCATGCTCTTTTCGATTCTTATGGGCGTGTCGCGCTTTATGTACGGCAAGTTCGGCAACAGAATAAATCTCGATTCAATGATGCTCCTGAGCGGCTGCGTCTGCACGGCTTCTTATTTTCTCATTTCGCTGACCTCTTCGCCCATTCTCGGGCTTGTCGGCGTCGCCGTGTGCGGACTGTCTGCGGGTATCCTCTGGCCGGGCACGATAGGCAAGATGTCCTCTGCGCTCCACGGCGGCGGAACGGCGATGTATGCTATTCTCTGCCTCGGCGGCGATATCGGCTGCTCGGCGGGGCCGACCTTTGCCGGAATGATGGCGAGCTTCTTCGGCGATGACCTCAAAAAAGGCATACTCTGCGCCGTCATATTCCCGCTGACCCTGACCGTCATAATGCTCGTGCGCGAGTTCATTATCCCGCGCCGCAGAAAGAAGGTAAATTCGTGAAGAAAAATTATAAATCGACCGTCAACGCCTGCTTCGCGGGCTATGTCGTCCAGGCGATAGTCAACAACTTTGTGCCCCTGCTGTTTTTGACTTTCAACAGGAGCTACGGCATCGCGCTTTCAAAAATAACCGCGCTGATAACCGTCAATTTTATTCTTCAGCTCTGCATCGATCTGCTCTCCGCGTTCTTTATCGATAAGATAGGCTACCGTGCGGCGGCGATCACGGCTCATGTGTTCGCGGCGGCGGGACTTGTTTCATTGACCGTTTTGCCGGATATTCTGCCCTCGCCGTTTGTCGGTCTGCTCATTTCCGTCGTGCTCTACGCGGTCGGCGGCGGATTGATTGAGGTCATAATCAGCCCGATAGTCGAGGCGTGCCCGACGGATAACAAAGAAAAGATGATGAGCCTGCTCCACTCGTTCTATTGCTGGGGCAGCGTCGCCGTCGTCGGGCTTTCAACGCTCTATTTCTCGATATTCACAACGGCTAACTGGAAGTATCTCGCCCTTATCTGGGCAGTCGTGCCGGCAGTCAACGCCCTGAATTTTATCCGCGTCCCGATAGCCCCGCTTATAAAAGAAGGGGAGACGGGGCTATCGTTCAGGCAGCTGCTCGGCAACAGAATGTTCTGGATATTCATGCTGCTGATTCTCTGCTCCGGCGCGAGCGAACAGGCGGTCAGCCAGTGGGCTTCGACCTTTGCGGAAAAGGGTCTCGGCGTCTCAAAAACCGTCGGGGATCTCGCGGGTCCCATGCTCTTCTCCGTGCTCATGGGCGTGTCGCGTGTGATATACGGCAAATTCGGCGACAAAATCGACCTCGACGGAATGATGATTTTCAGCGGTATGCTCTGCATGGCGTCTTATCTGCTCATTGCGATCAGCTCCTCCGCCGTGCTCGGGCTTGTCGGAGTAGCACTGTGCGGCTTCTCGGTCGGCATCATGTGGCCGGGGACGTTCAGCAAGGCGTCTGCGGGGATAAAGGGCGGCGGAACGGCGATGTTCGCTCTTTTGGCGCTCGGCGGCGATCTCGGCTGTTCCTCCGGACCTACCTTCGCCGGAATGATGGCGAGCGCATTCGGCGACGACCTCAAAAAGGGCATACTCTGCGCAATATTCTTTCCGGCGCTTTTAACGGTGCTTACAATTTTCACAAAACGCAGAAAAATGAAAAATTGATATCAAAAAGCGGCAGAATACGGACAACAGACCCGTGTTCCGTCGCTTTATTTTATTTTTGCGGTTTACATTTGCAAGAATAGCTGATAAGATATATCCGTGAGATTTCAGCTTTTTTCTAATCTCGCAAACAGATAACTAAAAACAAGGGGACTGAAATATGAGCGTAGCTAATATTTTGTCGATGGCGGGCGGACTCGGTCTGTTCCTCTTCGGCATCAGAACGATGGGCGACGGACTCGAAAACGCAGCCGGCGCAAAGCTCAAGAGAATGCTCGAGGTGCTTACCGGAAACCGCTTCCTCGCGGTGCTCGTCGGCTTTGTCGTCACGGCAATAATCCAATCGTCAACCGCAACGACCGTTATGGTCGTCGGCTTCGTCAATGCGGGCATGATGTCGCTCGCGCAGGCGGTCGGAGTCATAATGGGCGCGAATATCGGAACGACCGTCACCTCATTGCTCATCGCGCTGAATTTTTCGAGCGTTGCGGCAGCTTCCGTGCTCGTCGGCGTAATATTTATGCTCGCATCCAAAAAAACAGTCGTCAAGAACCTCGGCGCAATATTCACGGGCTTCGGTCTGCTCTTCCTCGGTATTGATATGATGTCCGATTCCATGGCTCCGCTCAGGGAGAGCGCAGGGTTTATGAACTTCATCGTCACCGTCTCGGAGTCGCCTCTGCGCCCGCTGTTCGGCATAATCCTCGGCTTGGTCATGACCGCGGTGCTCCAGAGCTCGTCTGCGTCGGTCGGCGTGCTTCAGACGCTCGCCTTACAGGGACTCGTTCCGCTCAAGTTTTCGATATTCGTTCTGTTCGGTCAAAATATCGGAACCTGCCTTACCGCGCTGGTCTCGACGGTCGGAGCGAAGAAAAATTCCAAGCGTGCGGCTGTCATACATCTGCTCTTTAATGTTATCGGCACGGTAATATTTATTTTTATCGCCATGTTCACCCCCTATGTGTCGTGGATAGAAAAGCTGTCCGATGACCCGATGGCGCAGATAGCAATATCCCACATCGTGTTCAATGTCGTATCGACCCTGATAATGTTCCCGTTTGCAAACGGGCTTGTCAAGCTCTCCTGCCTCATCGTCCCCGGCAAGGACGACAGCGAGAGCGAGATGCACTGCAAGTTTATTGACGACCGCCTGCTCAATACACCTCCGTTTGCCGTCATGCAGGTCGGCAACGAGGTCGCCCGCATGGCAAAGCTTGCGCGCTATAATTTTGAGACGAGCGCCCATGCCCTCATAAACCGCAGCGAAAAAAATCTCGACAAGGTGTTGGAAAATGAGGAGATAATAAACTACCTCAATCACAATATAACCTCATATCTCGTCAAGCTCAATGCCCTTGACATAACCGACGGCGACTCCGATTATATCGCCCGCGTGTTCCATGCGATAAACGACATTGAGCGCGTCGGCGACCACGCGATAAACCTTGCCGAAGCGGCTCAGCACAATATAGGCGACGGACTCAAGTTCTCCGACTCCGCGAAGGAGGAGCTCAATCGGCTCTGTGACAGCGTTGTTTCGCTGCTTGAGCGGTCAATAGAGGCGTTCGACAACCAGTCGCTCAGCGATGAAGAGGCGAAGGAGCTGTCGGAGCTGGAGGAGCATATCGACGATCTGACCCTTGAGTGCCAGGATTCGCATATCTTCCGACTCAACCGCAAGGAGTGCAATACAGAGGCGGGTATGCTCTATCTCAACACCATAACCGACTTCGAGCGCGTCGGCGACCACGCGATAAATATCGCTTTTCTTGCAAGATCAAAATAATTTTAAAAATACCCTTGCATTTTGCAGGGGTATGATGTACAATAAGAACAGAACATTTGTACGAACAAAATTCAGATCCCCGAAAGGACGGAACGAACATGGCAGATAAACAGAAAGCGCTTGAAACCGCAATATCACAGATAGAGAAAAATTTCGGCAAGGGCTCGATAATGAGGCTCGGTCAGAACACGGCGATGAATGTCGAGGCTATATCGACCGGCTCCGTCACCCTTGACGCCGCCACCGGTATCGGCGGACTTCCACGCGGCAGAATAATCGAGATATACGGTCCCGAGTCGTCGGGCAAGACAACTCTCGCGCTCCATGTCGTCGCCGAGGCGCAGAGGATGGGCGGCGAGGCGGCTTTCATTGATGCCGAGCACGCGCTCGATCCCATATATGCCGCGAATCTCGGCGTTGATGTCGATTCTCTTCTCGTCTCTCAGCCCGACAACGGCGAGCAGGCGCTTGAGATAACCGAAGCCCTGACCCGTTCGGGTGCTATCGACGTCATAGTTGTCGATTCCGTTGCGGCTCTCGTTCCGCGCTCGGAAATCGAGGGTGAAATGGGCGACTCCCATGTCGGTCTCCATGCGCGTCTTATGTCGCAGGCTCTCAGAAAGCTTGCGGGCGCTATCGCAAAGTCGAATACAGTTATAATTTTTATAAATCAGCTGCGTGAAAAGGTCGGCGTTATCTACGGCAGCCCCGAGGTCACGACCGGCGGACGCGCACTGAAGTTCTATGCCTCCATCCGTATCGATGTCCGCAAGATAGAGCAGCTCAAGGGACCCGGCAACGAATTTATCGGCTCGCGCACAAAGGCGAAGATAGTCAAGAATAAGGTTGCCCCGCCCTTCAAGGAGGCGGAGTTCGATATCATGTACGGCAAGGGCATATCCAAGGTCGGCGAAATACTTGACCTCGCCGTCAAATATGATATTATCCACAAGAGCGGCGCGTGGTTCTCCTATAACGAGAACCGCCTCGGTCAGGGCAGAGATAATGTGAAAAATTATATCAGCGAGCATCCCGATTTTATGGCGGAGCTCGAAGCCAAGGTTCGCGAACGCCTTATGGAGGAAAGCAATGCTGCGAAGGCAGCCGCAAAGCCCGCGGAGAAGTCCGCACCTGCCGCCGAGCCGGCAGCCGCCGCGACGCCCAAGAAGCCCACGAGCCGTTCCGGCGCAAAGGCGAAGCTGGACATCGTTGTTGATGACGACGACTGATGAAGATAACGGCACGGCAGGGCAGGGGACAAAAAATACATATACTTGTCGATGGGGAGTACCGTCTGACCGTTACCCGGGATTTCTGGGCAAGTCGGAATATACGCTCCGGCGATGAGATTGACGATGCGGAGTTTGCTGCCTTCTGCGAGGCGGCAGGCTCCTGCCGTGCATTTAATGCGGCTGTCGATATTCTCTCGCGGCGCGACCATTCGTCAAAGGAGCTCGAGCGCAAGGTTGCCCGCCGCTCCGGCGCGGAGTTTGCACACGAGGCGGTCGAACGCCTTGAGGAGATGGGATATGTCAACGACGAACGCTATGCCCACGCCCTTGCGCGGGAGCTGTATGAGCGGCGCGGCATGGGGAAAAAGCGTATCGAGCAGGAATTAAGACAGCGCGGAATATCACGCGAGACGGCGAGCGAATGTGCCGAGGAGCTTGACGGAGATGACGTTGAGCGGATAAAAAATCTGTTGAAGACCAGATTTGCCGGCAAATTTTCCGATGAAAAGAGCAGGCGGCGCACCTTCAACGCACTGACCCGCCTCGGCTACGGCTATTCCGATATCCGTTCGGCGATGCGTGAGGCGGACGGGGAATATGAAGATACGGACGACCAATTTTCCTGTTAGAAGATAAGAAAAGGAAGAGATGGTGTATAATCTCTCTTATCAAGCGAAAGGACGAACTGTTTGATGAAGAAGAAAAGAGTTTTATTCGTGTCGCTCGGTTGCCCGAAGAATCAGGTTGACGGCGAGCTGATGCTCGCAAAGCTTCAGAACGCAGGATTTGAAAATGCGGACGATTTTGAACGCCTCGACGCAGTTATCGTCAACACCTGCGCGTTTATAGACTCCGCCAAGCAGGAGGCTATCGACACAATTCTGGAGATGGTCGGTCTCAAAAAAGACGGACTTGTCCGTGCGGTCATAGTCACCGGATGCCTTGCCGAGCGCTACCGCGAGGAGATACTTCGGGAGATTCCCGAGGTCGATGCGGTCGTCGGCATCGGCGCAAACGGCGATATCGACAAGATAGTCGATGAGGTTCTCAACGGCGGGCAGACAATTGTTTTCCCCGACAAAAAAGAGCTTCCCATGTGCGGCGAGCGCGTGCTCACAACTCCCGACTACTGGGCTTACCTCAAGATAGCCGAGGGCTGCTCGAACTGCTGCACCTACTGCGCCATCCCGTCCATACGCGGACCCTTCCGCAGCCGCGACGAGGAGGGCATAGTCGAGGAGGCAAGGACTCTTGCAAATGGGGGCGTCAAGGAGCTCGTGCTTATCGCCCAGGATGTCTCGTCCTACGGGATCGATATCTACGGCGAATACAGGCTTGCTCATCTGCTTAACCTGCTCTGCGGGATTGACGGCATTGAGTGGATACGCCTGCTCTATTGCTATCCCGACAAGATAACCGACGAGCTTATCGACACCATGGCTTCTCAGCCCAAGGTGCTCCATTATATAGACCTGCCGCTCCAGCACGCGGACGATAAAATTCTCAAGGCAATGAATCGCCACAGCACTGCGGAAGAGACCCGCGAGGTCATAAGAAAGCTGCGCGAGCGTATGCCGGATATCGTCATTCGCACCACATTCATTGTCGGCTTCCCCGGCGAGGGCGAGGACGAGTTTGAGACTCTTGCCGAGTTTGTCAACGAGGAGGAGTTTGAGCACCTCGGCTGCTTTGAATTTTCTCCGCAGGAGGGAACTCCCGCAGCAAAGATGGAGAATCAGGTCGATGACGATGTGAAATCCCGCCGCGCCGAGGTCATCATGCAGGATCAGTATGAGATAATGACCGAGAAGAACAACAATATGATAGGCAAGACCCTGCGTGTGCTCACCGAGAGCTACGACGATTATACCGACAGCTACTCCGGTCGCTCGTATATGGACGCGCCCGATATCGACGGCAAAATAATCTTCACTTCGCCGGATTTCATAAAGGAAGGCGAATTTGTCGATGTCGAGATTCTCGGCGTCAACGAATATGACCTGCTCGGAAGAACGGTAGAATAATCCCGGAAAGGGGAATTGAGATGCAGAAGCTGAATCTGCCAAACAAACTGACGCTCATAAGAATGTTCCTTGCGCCCATTTATCTCGCGCTGATGCTTGTTGAGTTTCCTTATCATTATATAGTCGCACTGGCTGTCTTTTCGATAGCGTCGCTGACCGACCTGCTTGACGGAAAGATTGCGCGAAAGAATAATCTCATCACCGTTTTCGGCAAGCTCTTGGATCCGCTCGCCGATAAAATGCTCACCACCGCCGCCCTGCTCGCCTTTATGCGCGAGGGCTGGTGCAGCATCTGGATAGTTATGATTGTCCTCACCCGCGAGTTCGCCGTCGCAGGCATCCGCCTTATCGCCACGGCGCAGGGCATCGTTATCCCCGCAAACTATTGGGGCAAGGCGAAAACCGTCAGCCAGATGGTGTTCACCATCGTCATCATGCTCCTCGCCGAGCTGGACGCGACATTCGGCATTTTCGCAAATGCCGGCTGGTTTACCCTTGCGAGAACGTCGAATATCATGCTCTGGATAACCGCCGTTCTGACGGTCGTTTCGGGCGTCACATATTTTGTGGACAGCAAAAAACTTATTGACTTTTCCAAGTGATTTCAATATAATGATTAGTAGATATGAAAGTCATATCGGCTGACAAAAATCAAAAAATGAAATGCGTTTATCGGGAGAAGTAGCCGGATATCCGCGGCATCAGAGAGGGAGCCCGAAGCTGAGAAAGCTCCTTGCCGTATGAAGGTGAAATGCACCCGTCAGCACGCAGGGGGAACAACAGTATCCCTGCGCGGAGGGCACCGTTATCGGCCGGGCGCGTATTTGCGCGCAGAGATATAAACAGGAGTGGAACCGCGCTCAAGCGCCTCCGTTGTCCGAAGGGATGACGGAGGCTTTTTGCATGCTGATTTGTATATCGATTGTAGTAGGTGCGGATATCGCGCCCGCGATTTTGCACAAATTTATTGACGCGCATCTCGTAGGGTGCGGCGACGCGACGCACCGTTGCCGCGCAAGCGGCACAACAAGACCAAGCACCGCATTTGGCTCCCCTGCAGGGGAGCTGGCTTGGCGAAGCCAAGACTGAGGGGTTAATTCGCCTCGCTCAAGGCTGTAGGAGATAGGCGGCAGAAAAGAGCACGCCCCAACCGCACCCTATTTCATATTTCCTAAAAGCCCTTTGGCTCCCCTGCAGGGGAGCTGGCTTGGCGAAGCCAAGACTGAGGGGTTAATTCGCCTCGCTCAAGGCTGTAGGAGATAGGCGGTAGGCAGCAGAAAAGAGCACACCCCAACCGCATCCGAATTCCTAATTCTCAATTCCCCCGCCGCACCGCGGCAGCAATTTTATCCGAGCTCAAGGAGTTGATATTTATGTTTGAACGGCTCAGGGAGGATATAAGCACCTTCAAGCGGCGCGACCCCGCCGCAAGGAGTGCTCTTGAGATATTTTTTCTCTATCCGGGGCTTAAAGCCATAAGAATGCACCGCAGAGCCAATTGGTGCTATCGCCGCAGGATGTTCTTCCTCGCCCGCTGGATATCGCAGAGGGCGGCGCGGAAAACCGGTATTGAGATACACCCGGCGGCGACCATCGGCAGACGGTTCTTTATCGACCACGGCACCGGCGTCGTTATAGGCGAGACCGCCGTTATCGGCGACGATGTTATGATATATCAGGGCGTGACCCTCGGCGGCACCGGCAAGGATACAGGCAAACGCCATCCGACTATCGGCAACAATGTCATGATCGGCGCGGGCGCAAAGGTGCTCGGACCGTTCAGGGTCGGCGATAACTCGAATATCGCCGCAGGCGCGGTGGTTCTCGATGAGATTCCGCCCGACTGTACCGCCGTCGGCGTGCCGGCTCATATCGTGCGCCGCAACGGAGTCAGGGTCGATGACCTTGACCAGGTGCATATACCCGACCCGGTCGCGCAGGAGCTTTGCAGGCTCGAGCATCAGGTCTCCCAGCTAAGAAAACAGCTTGAGGAGCAGGAAAACACACAGGAAATTGACTGAAAGGAAGATATAAATGAAGGTCTATAACACTCTCACAAGAAAAAAGGAAGAGCTCGTCCCGATAACTCCGGGCGAAATAAAGATGTACGCCTGCGGTCCGACCGTGTATAACTATATCCACATCGGCAACGCCCGCCCGCTGTGCATCTTCGATATCCTGCGCCGCTATCTCGAATATCGCGGCTATAATGTGAAGTTTGTCCAGAATTTCACGGACATAGACGATAAAATAATCAGACGCGCAAATGAGGAGCATGTTGATTTCTCCGAGATTTCCGAGCGCTATATCAAGGAGTTCTGGACTGACGCGGACGGACTCAATGTCCGCCACGCAACAATAAATCCTAAGGCGACGGAGAATATCGACGCCATTATTCAGATAATCTCGACCCTTATCGAAAAGGGCTACGCTTATGAGGCGCAGGGCGACGTTTATTTCAGCACCGAGAGGTTCGGGGATTACGGCAAGCTTTCGCATCAGCCGCTCGAGGAGCTTGAGGCGGGTGCGCGTATAATGGTCGGCGAGGTCAAGCGCGAGCCGATGGATTTTGCCGTCTGGAAATCGGCGAAGCCCGGCGAGCCCGCATGGGATTCCCCGTGGGGCAAGGGCAGACCCGGCTGGCATATCGAGTGCTCCGCGATGAACTGGCGCTATCTCGGCGAAACCATTGACATCCACTGCGGCGGTCAGGATCTCATCTTCCCGCACCATGAGAACGAAATAGCCCAGAGCGAGTGCTTTACGGGCAAGCCTTTCGCCCGCTATTGGATGCACAACGGCTACATCAATGTTGACAATGTGAAGATGTCGAAATCCCTCGGCAATTTCTTCACCGTGCGCGATGTCGCCGAAAAATACGGCTATGAGCCGATCCGCTATCTGCTCATCTCCGCCCAGTACAGAAGCCCGATAAACTACAGCACCGATATCATCGAGCAGTGCATCGCCGCACTCAACAGGCTCTATACCTGCCGCGATTCGCTCGATTTTGAGCTCAGGAACGCTGCTGACGCGGAGCATGACGGCGACAAGGCAATAATCGACGGCTTTGATAAGTATAGGGAGCAGTTCATCGCCGCCATGGACGACGATCTCAACACCGCAGACGCCATCGCCTCGATATTCGAGCTTGTCCGCGATATCAACACAAATGTTGTCGGCAAGATTCCCTCGAAGGCACTTGTCGAGGGCGCGATAGCTATGTTCGACGAGCTGACCGGCGTGCTCGGACTCGTCTATAACCGCAAGACCGAGACGCTCGACAGCGACATCGAAGCCCTTATCGAGGCGCGCACGAACGCCCGCAAGGAGAAAAACTGGGCTGAGGCGGACAAAATCAGAGATAAGCTCAAGGAAATGGGCATCGTCCTCGAGGACACCGCGCAGGGCGTGAAGTGGCACAGAGAATAAATCTATAGACAAAACGCATAAATTGATGTATAATACTATGTGATTTTTTAATTAAATTGCGGAGGTCAAGCAAGTGAACGATCTGAAAACCCGTTTTTTTGACGATGTGGACAAAAGCTGTCCTCTTTCGGAGTATCCCCGCCCGCAGCTTGTGCGCGAGGATTGGATGTGCCTCAACGGCGAGTGCGACTATGAGATAACTCCGGCGGGCGATGCCTGCCCTAAGGACTTCGGCGGCAAGATAATCCTGCCTTTCGCTATCGAGAGTCAGCTCTCCGGCGTGCAGCGCACGCTTCGCCCCGATGAGCGCCTTTGGTACAGAAAGAGGTTCACTCTCGACAGCCGCTTTGACGGGAAACGCTGCATTCTGCATTTCGGTGCCGTCGATTGGCAGTGCGAGGTGTTTGTCAACGGTGTCTCCGTCGGCACGCATACCGGCGGCTACTGCCCGTTTTCCTTTGACATAACCGATGAGCTTATTGACGGCGAAAACGAGCTTGTAGTCAAGGTCTATGACCCGACCGACAAGGGCTGGCAGAATCGCGGCAAGCAGGTTCTCAAATCCGTCGGCTTCTGGTATACCGGAACCTCCGGCATTTGGCAGACCGTGTGGCTTGAGCCCGTTTCGCAGTGCCATATCACCTGCGTGCGCCTGACTCCGGATATTGACGCGGGCGAGGTTGCTGTCTCCTGCACGGTCGAGGGACTTGACGGCTGTGTGATAGAGGCAGAGATTTCGCTTAACGGCGAGCGGGTATATTCCGGCGAGATGAAGCTCAACGCGCATCTCCCCGTGCCCGACGCGAAGCTCTGGAGCCCGGAGAGCCCGACTCTCTATGACCTTGTTCTCACCGTGAAGAAAAACGGCGAGGCGGTCGATACCGTCAAGAGCTATTTTGGTATGAGAAAATTCAGCATCGGCAAGGACAAGCAGGGTCTGCTGCGCCTTATGCTCAATAATGAGCCGTATTTCCAGCGCGGTCTGCTCGATCAGGGCTATTGGAGCGATGGCGGTCTGACTCCGCCCAACGATGAGGCTATGATATTCGATATCTCCGAGATGAAGCGCCTCGGCTTCAATATGCTCAGAAAGCACATCAAGGTTGAGCCTCTGCGCTGGTACTATCACTGCGACAGGCTCGGTATGATAGTCTGGCAGGATATGGTCAGCGGCGGCGAGTATATCGGAAATATCCTTGCGGGCGTTTTTCCGAATATCGGCATCGGCGTCAAGGATAATAAATATAACTGGTTCAGCCGCGGCGAAAAAGAGTGGCGCGATGACTACCGCCGCGAGCTGTTCGAGATGATAGACAATCTTTATAACTGCACCTGCATCGGCTGCTGGGTGCCCTTCAACGAGGGCTGGGGTCAGTTCGACGCGAAGGAAACAGGCGATGCCGTCAAGGCATACGACCCTTCGAGAATCGTTGACCACGCGAGCGGCTGGTACGACCAGAAGGGCTGCGACCTCAAGAGTATGCACAAGTATATTCTGCCCATCCATATGCCGAAGCCGGACGGCAGACCGTTCGTCATAAGCGAATACGGCGGATACAGCATGATTCTCGACGGTCATGTCTGGAACAAGCAGAAGAGCTTCGGCTATATCATGTTCAGATCCAAGGAGAAGCTCTCCGCAGCGTATAAGAAGCTGCACGAGAAGCAGGTCATCCCGCTGATAAAGAAAGGACTTTGCGCCACTGTCTATACTCAGGTCAGCGATGTCGAGTTCGAGGTCAACGGAATGTATACATATGACCGCAAGGTGTTGAAGCTCGACGAAAAGACCGTGCAGGAGGTCAACTCCAAGCTGCATTTTTAAGGAAGAAAGCGACAGATGAAGTCACTGCTTATAAGACTGATAAAAAAACTCGGCGATATGCGCCGTCACCTGCTTTATTACCATGTTTGGCCTGCGGTCTACAGGCGTACGGCGAAAAAGCCGATAGACGAAAGAAAGGTGCTCCTTGCCTCGAACGGCAAAACGCTTCCGGACAACCTGTCTTGCATGAAGCGCGAGCTTGAGGCACGCGGGATGCACTGTACCGAGATGCTCATTCCCGCGGGAGCGGGCAGCATAAGCGCAAGGGCGGCGGAGTTCGGGAAAAATATCCGCTTCCAGCGCGAGTATGCGACGAGCAGACTCGTCTTTGTCGAGGACGCATTTTTTCCGCTCTTCGCGAATTATCCGCGAAAGGGCACCGAGGTCATTCAGCTCTGGCACGCATGCGGCGCGTTCAAAAAATGGGGCTATTCGACCGCCGACCTCAAGTGGGGCGCGGACAGAAAAAGCCTTGAACGCTATCCCATTCACAACACATATACCGCAGTCACCGTGTCGGCTCGCAATATTATTCCGTATTATGCCGAGGCGTTCAACTGTTCGGAAAATATAATCAGACCGCTCGGCGTGCCGAGGACGGATGTGTATTTTGATTCCGATTTCGTCTCGTCCGCCCGTGAGGAAATGCTCAAAAAATTCCCTCAAATAGGGGACAGGAAGATAATTCTCTATGCCCCAACCTTCCGCGGCAACTCGATTCTCAAGTCCTATATGGATCTCAAACTCGATATCGAGCGCATGAACGCGAAGCTGTCAGAGGATTTCGTGCTGCTCTATAAGCTCCATCCGCAGACGGCGAAGTGCTTTTCGCTCAGCGCAGAGGAGCGCGAAAAATATGAGAATTTTGTGTTCGATATCTCGGCAGATGTGCGAATCGACCTCGCCATGTGCGCGGCTGATATGCTGATAAGCGATTATTCGTCCGTAATTTTTGAATATTCGCTGCTCAGCCGTCCGATGATATTCTTCGCCTATGATCTTGAGGAATATGACCGCGACCGCAGCTTTTATAACAAATATGAGGACTTCGTTCCCGGTCCTATAGTTCGGGATACCGAGGGCATTATCTCCGCCGTCAGGCAGGCGCAGTCCGGCTTCGACAGCGCAAAAATCGAAAACTTCAGAAACTATTTTATGGACGCCTGCGACGGGCACAGTACCGTGCGTATCGCCGAAGCGTTCATGGAAAAATAAGGTGTATCATATGAAAAAGATATTTAAGACCGCAGCGGCATTCCTGCTTATTCTGGCGGTCGCCGTGGGTATGTGCGCTTGCTCGGGCGGAGCCGGCGGCAAAGCGCCGGGCAAAAAGATTGCCATAGTCACAGCGACCCTGTCGCAGAATCCGGAGGAATATCAGCGTGCGGCTCAGCTTGCAAGCGAATACTCCTATGTCGAGCATGTTGTCTATACCGACACGCGTGTCGGCACCTCGGGTATTCTCGATTTCTATAAGCGCGTCAACGACATCGCCTCCGACGAGAGCTACGGCGCAATAGTTATCGCGAGAGCGAATCTCGGAGCCGTCGCGGCAGTCAGGGCGGCAAAGGCTAAAAATCCCGACAAGCTCATCGTCTGCACGGCTCCGGAGGAGAATATAGAGACTCTCGCAAAGTCTGCCGACGCTATTCTTGCGATAGACACTGCCAAGGATGCAGCGATGATGGTTGAAGAAGCTCACGGGCGCGGAGCACAGGTCTTTGTCTATTATGCCAACGGCATTCAGCAGAGCACTCCGAGCGTCAAGGAGTCCCGCGAAGCCGCCGAGAAAAAGTGCGAGGAGCTCGGCATGACATACAAGTTCGTCAACTGCTACGATGTCACGCAGAGCCTCGGCATAAAGGGCGCACAGAGCTTTATGAAAGAGGATATCGCCCGCCAGCTCAAGAATTTCGAGGGCAAGAAAATAGCGGCTTACTGCGCCGATATATCTTCTCAGGCGGAGCTTATAAAGAACGCCTGCCCGAACGGCATTATTGTTGCGGGCACGAGCTTCCCGAGCGTCTATGACGGCTATACCGCCGCTTTTGATATTGAAGTCGGCAAGAAGTGGGACAGTAAATCCAAGGTGTTCAGCAAGGTCAGAGCCGCGATAAGAGAGAACGGCGGCACAAAGAATCAGTTCATCGTGTGGGATGATCTGACTGCGTCTTCGATGACCGAGGCGGCGTTTGAATATGCGCGAGCCACCCTCTGCGGCGAGCAGACGGATATGGCAAAGGCGGTCAAGGCAAGCTTCCCGTCGAAGATAAAGGTGTCTGACAAGCAGCTTGACGGATGCACCTTCATTTACACGGAGGATTACCGCGTATTATGAGAGGAAAATTTATTGTAGTAGAGGGGCTTGACGGCTCCGGCAAGGGTACTCAGACGGCTCTGCTTTGCGATTATCTCAAGTCGCAGGGCAGGAGCGTGTATTCGACCGCCGAACCCACCGAATCGGTGACGGGCGGCATGATAAGGGATGTGCTCAGCGGCGCGAGGCAGCGCACCTCCTCGGAGCTCGCCGCGCTCTTTCTCGCAGACCGCGTAACGCACAATCTGAACCATGTCAACGGCATAAAAAAGACGCTCGAGGCGGGGATCGATGTCGTGTGCGACAGATATTATTATTCGTCCATCGCTTATCAGGCGGTGGGGGAGGACAGGCAGTGGGTCATCGATATGAATCTCAACTGTCCGGGCATACTCAAGCCGGACATCTGCATTTTCTTCGATGTTGAGCCGGCAAACTGCCATGAGAGGATAGAAAACGGCCGCATTTATCTCGAAATTTTCGAGCGCGACCCGGAGCAGATAACCGCCATCCGCGAAAGATATTACAGTGCGTTTGAGCTGCTTAAGGACAGGGACAACATCGTCGTCATCGATGCCGCACGCGATATAGACGCCGTTGCCGCAGATGTCAGAAAAGCAATAGATACAATCATAAAATAACAAAATCCGTCCGATTGTCGGGCGGATTTTTTCGCTTCGCTCAAGGCGCAGTAGGCGGTAGGCGGTAGGAGATAGG
>CAVDWM010000040.1:0-11942 GCA_963612725.1 Faecalibacterium prausnitzii
TATTCAGCGTGTAAAACCGAATCGGAGGCTGTTGATTTTATATATCAGCGTGTGTCAAAAAAGCCCTTGGCGAGCACATAAGCCTGCTTGCCGTCGTGCGATATGTATGAGGAGTGCCCCGCGCCCTTGATTATCGCGACGCGGCTGTCGGGAATCTTTCTGTACATATACGCCGTGTCGGAGAGCTTCATAATATCGTGCTCGCCCGCGACGATATAGGTCGGCGCGGTTATCCCGCCGAGCATTTCGGCGGTGATATCGGGCAGGGTGAGCATCATATCATTGAGCTTGTCGCGGCGGAATGCATTTTTGATTTTAACTCCCGCTATAAAATACTGCTTCATCGTCCCGGGGCTTGTGTTCGCGCCGCAGGATATTACCGCGCCCGGGATATCCGGATATCTTGCGGCAAGCGTCAAGGCTACGATTCCGCCGTCGCTGTGTCCCATAATATACGGCTTTCTGAGCTTCATTGCGGCGGTGAACTGTGCGGTGTCGTCCGCCATGGACTCGTAGTCTATCGTGCCCGGGTCGCTGCTCTGCCCGTGACAGCGGCTCTCAATCACATAGACCGTGTAGTCGTTGGCGAGATAGCTTGCCGCCTCGGCGAGCGACCTTGCACTGCCGCCGTTGCCGTGGATAAGAACAAGCGGCTGCTCACCGCTGCCGTAGACGACGTAATGCATCCTGACATTTGTCAGCTGAACAAAGCCGTCGCGCACCGGCTCCTGCGGCGCGGGAAGCGACGAGGTGTCGAGCGTTATAAGATTGTATTTTTTCGAGTCGATACGGGTCTTTATCAGGTGTGTGCCGAGACCTGCGGCGACCGCCAGTGCTATGCATCCGACGGTTATCGCGGCGGTTTTGAGCCCTTTCTTCGATGATTTTTTCATTTCTTTTTCTCCTGCCTGCGGCGTTTTCTGTATGCTGCCTCGCGGGATATCTCCTGACCGAGAATATAGAGCCGAGTGCTCCTGATTTTATTTTCGGCGCACTCTGCCTTTCGCTGCTGCGGCGTGATATTGCGCAGGGTCACTTCGTGCATGTCACCGTCGTCGAGCACAAACGCCTGGGTCAGACATATGCCGCCCCTGCCGAGCAGCTGGGCGCGGACATAGCAGCCGATGTTCTGCGACGCGGCGATGAGATCGATTTTTTCGCCCTCAGAGATTATTTTTCCGTTTGATATCCACTGCACGCGGTTGTAATTTTTGCCCTCAAGGCTTATGCTCTGCTCATCCTCGTTCACGGTTATGCGCGTGACGGTCGGATATTCGCCCTCGCCGACAAAATCTTTGCCGAGCTCATATACCGCACGCCTGCCGATAGAAAAGAATGTGCCGTTCTCCATGCCGCGGCGGACGGTTTGCTCCGTCCTGTCAGGCAAAATAAAATCCATAAAGCTTGTGTCGATGTCGGAGAGCACATGGGCGTCGCTGTTTGCGAAGCCCCAGACATTTCTGCCGCTCGGTATGACCGCCGAAAGCAGCTCGTCCCAGAGTATGCGGTCGGCGCAGGTTACGGTGTCGATACGGTTAAACGCCTCGATACCGAGGCATGACGGATATCTTTTTAATATATCGGCGAACAGCTCGATATTCTTTTTCTCGTGCGCGTGCTTTACATCAACATAGGATTCGAGCCAGTCGCCGGGGTGATTTATGACGGAGAGTCCGCCGCTCTCCGCGACGCCCTTGACCGGTCCCTCAAAGTCGTTTTCGTGCCCGACTATACCCTGACCGTATTCGGTGAAAAAGCCGTTGACATGAGCCTTCGTGAGCACGGCGGTGTTCAGCTCTATCCCGTAACGCAGGTCGGTCATACCGCGCCCTCGGTTTTTGTATGTGCCGGAGAGTATCGCCTCATATTCCTCATCGCTGAGCCATGTCGGCTTTTTTATAATAGAGCCGACGGAGAGCACGGGTATACGCCGGGGCTTTTGATTCCAGCCGTGGTTCACAACTCCGTGGTCGGTCATGGCGAGTATATCAAAGCCCGCGTCGTAATATGCCTTTATCATATCCGAAAAATCAACCTGCGCGTCGCTCGCAATCGAGTGCGTATGCAGATTGGTTTTGTAGTGGTGCCAGCTGTCCCAATCGACGCCGGCATATGGGTTCGTTATCTTGAATTTTCTCAAAGTGAGCACCTCTTGAAAACAAATTTATTCGTTTCTATATTACAAAAAATCCGTCTTTTTGTCAACGCGCACTATTGCTTATATCGGCGGCGGAGGTTATAATAATATCAACGAGAAATCGGGAGGAGATACGAATGAAGGCTTTTATGGACAAGGAGTTTCTGCTTGAGAGCGACACCGCACGCGAGCTTTTCGCCGCAGCGAACGAGATGCCGATATTTGACTGGCACTGCCACCTGTCGCCCAAGGAAATATACGAAAACCGTGCGCCCGAGGATATAGCATGGCTCTGGCTCGCGGGCGATCACTACAAGTGGCGTGCGATGCGCTCCTGCGGCGTTGAGGAGAAATATATCACGGGCGATGCCTCCCCGCACGAAAAGTTCACGGCATGGGCGAAGATAATGCCGTATCTTCTCGGCAACCCGCTCTATCACTGGACTCACCTCGAGCTTCAGAGATATTTTGACATATACGAGCCGCTGAGCGAAAAGACGGCGGAGGATATCTGGGAGCGTGCGAACGCAAAAATAGCGGCGGGCGGATTCACTCCGCACGAGCTTATCGAAGGCTCGAATGTAGTTTGCCTCTGCACGACCGACGACGCGGCGGACAGCCTCGAATATCACAAGCTCATTTCCGAGGACAAGAGCTTTAAGTGCCGCGTTATTCCGGCGTTCAGACCCGACAAGGCTCTCGGCATCGAGCTTACCGGCTACCGTGACTGGGTGAAAGCTCTCGAAAAGGCTTCGGGCGAAGCAATTGACGGCTACGAGAAGCTTATAGAAGTGCTCCTGAGCCGAATCGACCTGTTTGAAAAGATGGGATGCCGCGCAAGCGACCACGCTTTCACCCGCGTTCCCTATAGGCGCGCAGATATGGCGGAGCTTGACAGAGTGTTTAAAAAAGCCCTCGGCGGCGAGGGGCTGACCGAATGTGAAGTTGACGAATACAAAACAGAGCTTATGCGCTTTTTTGCAAAAGAATATGCGCGCCGCGGCTGGGGCATGGAGATACACATCGGCGCAACGCGCAACAACAATTCGCGCATGTTCAAAGCTCTCGGACCGGACAGCGGCTTCGACTCGATAGCCGACCACGAGGTTGCGGACAATCTTTCGCGTCTGCTCGACTCCCTCGATGTTGAGGAGCTGCTGCCCAAGACAATCCTTTTCACGCTCAACCCCAAGGACAACTATGTTCTCGGCGCGATGCTCGGCAACTTCCAGAATTCGCAGGCAGCGTCGAAGATTCAGTTCGGCTCGGCGTGGTGGTTCAACGACAATATAGACGGTATGCGCGAGCAGATGAAAGCACTTGCGAACACGGGTGCGCTCTCGAAATTCGTCGGCATGGTGACGGATTCGCGCTCGTTCCTGTCCTATCCGCGCCACGAATATTTCCGTCGCATACTCTGCGACCTTATCGGCAGCATGGTCGAGCGCGGGCTCTATCCCGCGGATATGGACACGCTCAAAAAGATAGTCTGCGACATCTCGTTCAACAACGCGAAGGAATATTTCGGCATATGAAAGTAAAACGCGGCTTGTTTTACACCGCCTCGCATGAGTGGGTCGATTTTATGCCCGACGGCACGGCGAGGGTCGGGATATCCGACTTCGTGCCGCAAAAGCGCGGGAAGATATCTTTTCTCAACCTCTGCGACGAGGACGAATATTATCACTCGGGCGAGGTCATCGGCGACGCCGAGGCGTTCAAGGGCGTTTGGGACATTTCCGCGCCGATAGGCGGAACCGTGCTGAGGATAAACGACCCTTTGCTCGACAACCCGCAGAGCATAAACGGCGACCCATACGGCTCATGGCTCGTCGAGTTCGGCGACACCGAGCGAGAGGCTAAGCTCATGACGGCACAGGAATACTGCAAATATATCGGGAAAGACGCTGAAATGATGTAGAAATGATGTAATAGATAAGGGGCTGCCGCATTTAGATGCAGAAAGCGTTTTCTTTGCCCCGAAGCTGTATGCAGATACCGCGAGTGGGCAAAAAGACGCTTAAAAGAGCAAAAACAAACTAAAATAAAGGTCATAATCCGCGTTCTCAACTGCGAATTATGACCTTCAATCTTTTTTGCTCTTTGGTCTGCGCTAAATGCGGCAGCCCCTTTTGTTTTAGCTTAATTTTTTAAATCCGGCTTCGTTGACCCGTCGGGCGACATATTCGTCCGACAGATTGTAGATAAGTGTTCCGATTTTTGCATATTCGTCGGAATTCTCGTCTCCGCAGAGCATTGCGAAGCCCTTTCCGATGTTTGCGCTGATGTTGAACGCCTTCCTGACGGCGAGATAGTATATCGAGAACGAAGCGCCCTCCATTACATTGTCGTAGAATCCGTCGCTCAGGTCGTCGTACATGGCATTTACCGCCTCGTTTGAAACGACCGACGGCAGCAGTCGGTGGAGAGTCAGCTGCGCGGTGAACAGCATAAGCACACGCGCCTGATAGAGCACATTTGAGGGCAGCTCCTGCGGGTCGACTCCGCCCGCCGCCTTAATGTCTATCCCGCCGAGCTTCGCCGCATTTTCGGGCGTAAACTGCGCAAGACTTCTTCCGAGCTTGCGTGCACGGCGGAGGTTGCCGTTTGAACGCTGTGCGTCCAGCTCCTGCACCGCGTGCAGTATGTCTCGGCTGAGGTCTGCCGATTCCTCTGCCTGTTCTCTTTTTTCGTTTGACGGATGGAATACCTTGATATCCTTATCCTCTTCGGGACGCATTGCGATCCCTCCTAACTTATTTGGCGCGTTTTTTGAGCATGGTCTTGTAGTCGCTGAGCGCCTTGAAATCGGCTGCCGGCGTTGTAAAATCGCCGACGCTGACGGTGCCTTCGTTATACATTCCGCTGAAGTCCGAGCCGCCTATCGCGAGAAGCTTATGACCTCTTACATAATCGAGCATAGCCTTCTGCTGCTCCTCGCTGCTCGACGGACACCAGACCTCAATGCCGTCAAGCCCGTATCCGACATAGCGGTCAAGCTCCGGCACGCTGTTATATTTATACGGATGAGCAAGGACGGCTATTCCTCCCGCACCGTGAACGGCATCGACAGCCTCCTTGACGCCGACGAGCTTCGGCTCGACAATAATGTTTTTCGGGCTGTCCGAGCTGAAAAGCTCGTGATATATATCGCCGTGAAAATCCCGAGTGACTCCGCATTCAATGAGCGCGTGCATGATGTGCTCCTCAAAGATTCCGGTCGAGCCGGCGGCGCATTTCATGACAAGCTCGGCGGAGATGGGATAGCGCTGAGCCGCCTTGAGAATCATATACTGCCCCGCCTTTTTGCGTGCGGTATTGTTTTTGTGGCAGAGCTCCTCAAGTCTGTCCGGACTGTCGCAGAAGTAACCGAGAATATGTACCTGACGGCCGGTTTCGGCGTCCGATGCGGACAACTCAACGCCGGGAACAACGGTTACTCCGCGTCTTGCGGCGATGATACTGCCGCGGACAGAGCCCGCCTGACAGTCATGGTCCGTAATGGAAATGGTATCGACTCCGCGTTTTTTTGCAAGCATTATAAGATCGTCAATACCCATAGAGCTGTTTGATAACTTCGTGTGACAGTGTAGATCGACCGACAAAATAAATCCTCCCTTGGAAATAAGACCCGTCAATGACCAAAGCCGCATTATAAACTAAAGCGAGCTGTTAATGTGCGATTGCGGCGCACGGGTCCGTGCGTATATCTAAAGCGCATAATCCCTCAATATATCTCATATTATACTCTTTTCTGCCGCTTTCTGCAAGCGGATTTCGAGATTTTATTTTTCGCCAATCGTGCGCTGACCGAAAAACAACATTTAAAAAGCATCGCGGCAGAAAAAATACGGAAATATGTCGCAGAAAAACGAAATGATTTCGGGATGCAAAAATCAAGCCGCTTTGCACAAGCGGTTCGGATATGGTATAATCAATTCAGAAGTACAAAGGGGGCGGAAGCTTGGAGCGCGTATTTATAGGGATGAGCGGCGGAGTTGACAGCTCCGTTGCCGCGGCTCTGCTCAAGGAGCGCGGATACGACACCGTGGGCGTGACCCTGCGCCTGAAGCCCGACGGCGGCGCGGACGGTGACATCGAGGACGCAAAAAATGTGGCTCGCGCCGTCGGAATAGAGCACTGCGTGCTCGACCTGCGCGAAGAATTCAAAGAAAAAGTCATGGACTATTTTTCCGCCGAATACCTGCGCGGGGCGACTCCGAACCCCTGCGTCGTCTGCAACAGGGATATAAAGTTCGGCGCGTTGCTCAATTTCGCCCTGGAAAACGGCGGCGATTATGTAGCGACCGGACACTATGCCTCGCTCGACAGAAGCGACGGGAGTACAAGACTCCTGCGCTCGGACAGCGCGAAGGATCAGAGCTATTTTCTCTGCATGCTCTCGGAATTTCAGCTCGCGCACGCACTGTTCCCGATAGACGGGATGGAAAAGAGCGCCATTCGCGCCCTTGCGGAGAAATTTTCTCTGCCTGTCGCGCAGAAAAAAGACAGCCAGGAGGTCTGCTTCATCCCCGACAACAACTACTCCGCGTTCATCCGCTCGCACGGTTTGGAGGACATGGGCGAGGGCGATTTTCTCGACGCTCAGGGCAACGTCATCGGCAGGCACAGGGGCATTATGAACTACACCGTCGGTCAGCGCAAGGGGCTCGGCGCGTTCGGTCGTCCGATGTTCGTCACGCGCATCGTTCCGGAGAAGAATGCGGTCGTCCTCGGCGAGAACGGCACGCAGTACGCAAAAGGATTCACGGCGACGGACATAAACGCGATAAGCGCACGGATGAGCGGCGGCTTTGACTGCGATGTCAAGATAAGATTCCGAGCTCCCGCAGCGCCGGCGCATGTCGAATTTTTTGCGGAGAATACGGCTCGCGTCACATTTTTTGAAGCTCAGAGGTCGGTCACTCCCGGGCAGTTTGCGGCGTTTTATATCGGTAACGAAGTAATCGGCGGCGCAAGAATCGCTCTGCCCTGCACCGTTTAACGCATTTGAACCTGCCGTCAAATGTAAACTTTTGGCTGTTGCGGTGCAGTAGAGGTTGCAACACAGTTAATTTTATGATATGATATAATATAACATAAAGGGAAAAAATAAAGGGAGGGAAGATGGAACATGCCGGATTCGCTCATAACAAAGAGGGCACTTGCCGCGTCGCTCAAGGAATTGATGAAGACTCAGCCGCTGACAAAGATAAGCGTCGGAGACATATGCGAAAAGTGCGGGATGAACCGCAAGAGCTTCTATTATCATTTCTGCGACAAATACGATCTTGTCAACTGGATATTCGACGCCGAGTTCAGCGAGATACGCAATCGGCAGGATCACATTGCGACCTTTGAGGAGCTGTGCGAATATTTCTATTCCGACCGCGAGTTTTACCGCAACGCGCTTGAGATAACCGGTCAGAACTCGTTCAGGGACTATTTCCGTATGCAGATACACCCTGTGCTCAAGGAGCTTGTCGGCAATCTGTTTGACAGCGAGAAGGACACGGAATTTCTTGTGACCTTCCTTGCCGACGGCACGGTCTCCGCGCTTATCCGCTGGCTCAATGACACCAACCCCGAGCTGCCCGAGGAGATGGCGCGCAGAGTCAAACGCACCATGGTTGCAATTTCCCAGGCTATCGTCACAACATATGAGGATGAAAAAAAGGCGGAAAAGCAATAAGTGAAAAAAGCAGCTGCCGCGCTAAGTGGGCGGCGGTTGCGAAACCAAAAAAACGGTCGCAGCAGAGCATTTGCCGCGACCGTTTTTGTTTGGGTGCGCATAAATCAGTAATTGCTGCACAAAAAGCATTGACATTGCTGAAAATTTCTGTTATATATAACATAGGAATAAAAAAATTATTTTATGTTTGGGAGGAGCTTTGCAATGAAAAACAAAAAGGCTGCGATTGCACTGACAACTGCACTGTCCGTTTTCTTCACCGCGCTTTACATCTATGCACTCTATTCCGCATATTACATTTTCAAGCACCAAGACATTCCGGAGGTAGTGCTTTACACCGTTCTGCTTGCCCTGTGCAGCGGCGTCATCATGCTGATGTACACACTCACGGACAGAAAGCACAAGCACGGCACTGCAAATAAGATAGCGGTGCCGACAGTCTCAGCCGCCGTCCACGCGGGCGTTTATCTTGCGGTCGGCTTCGGCGTGCAGAAGGCGGTTTCGGGTCCCGTCGGCGGTGTGCTTGCCGCCGCCTCGTCCTGCATCATGTTCGGCATCGCACTGGCAATTTATCTCAACGGACTTGCGAGTCGGGGTCACAAAGCCGTCTGCAAAATTTCGGCGGCAGTCTGCGCACTCGTGCTCGTCTGCACCGGACTTTCACTGACATATCGGTCTATAAGCAATTTCTCGTTCCTTGAGCCGTTCTACGGTCTTTCAAGCGCGTCGAGCGACATAGGCGGTATTCCGACCTCAGACGGGGAAATAGTTTACAGCTTTGCCTACGCCACCGAAAAGGATGTGCGCGATACTGCGCTCGGCACGAAAGAAACCATCGACCTCGCGCTTTCAAAAAACGAGTGGGAGGGCTTTCAGATAATCTTTGCAACTGCGGCAAATGATAAAAAAATCAGCGTCTGCGTCACGGATTTCAAAAATGCCGACGGCGACACGCTCGAAACCGAAGCATTCAGAGCGGTATACTCGAAGGTTCTCGGCTACGGCGACATATATAACTGCGAATACGCGGACGCACTCGTGCCCATATCGCACACCGGCAAATACGGCGGCGCCGCCGAGCTTGAAAAAGGGCTTCAACAGTCCTTCTTTATAAGAGCTCACGCGGAAAAGGATTCCAAGGCGGGCGAATATACCGCCACCGTCACAGCCAAAAACGAAAAAGGCGATATAATCCTCGAAAAGGAGATAAAAGCGACGGTGTGGAGCTTTGCCCTCCCGGACACTCCCGCGAGCGAAAGCGCGTTCGGAAACGGTGGCAAAACATTTGCCACTCTGTCCGGAATAAAAGAAGGCGACACCGAAGCGAAGGAAAGGCTCAATGTTCAGGTATATGAGCTGCTCGTCGAAAATCATCTCTCGCCCTACAATATCCCGTATGACATTCTCGACGAACGCGCAGATAAATACATGAGCGACCCGAGAGTCACATCATTTGTTATCCCCTACCCCGACGACGATGAGCTGCTCGTCAAATACTACGAAAAGGTGTCTTCAAATCCCGAGTGGGCAAAGAAGGGCTATTTCTATCCGATAGACGAGCCGGGCAACTCCGACGCATATGCGCGTTACACGCAGATAACAGACAGGCTCTCGCGCCTGTGCCCGGGCTACAATATGGTCACCCCGTTCAACACCGACAAGGTGAAGATAGACGGCAAGGAAATGTCGTCCGTCGGACTTCAGACAGGCAAGAGCTCCATCCTCTGCGGCTTGAGCGAGGTCGTTGACAGAGGCACAACGCACGAAGAAATGATGAGCGCAGTCAAGAGCGGCAGCCGCGCATGGTGGTATGTCTGCTGCGCCCCCGGCGGCGACTACTGCAACTTCTTCATTCATCTCGACGCATTGAAGCACCGCGTGCTTCTGTGGCAGCAGAAATCGCTTGACATTACCGGTCTGCTGTTTTGGAGCACTACATATTGCGAAAAGGCAAATCCTTGGGAGTCTGCAAAGACCTGGGACGACTTTTCCTGCGCAGGTGACGGACTGCTCATATATCCCGGCGGATATATAGGACTTGACGAACCCGTCCCGACAATACGCCTTTTCAACATCGCGGACGGCATGGAGGACTACGACTACCTTGCCCTCGCGGAAGAAAAGCTCGGCAGAGCATGGGTGGATGAACGGATAGCCAAGGTCACCTCAAGCCCCACCGAGTACACCTCGGATCACGCGGCATTCGAGCAGGTTCGCCGCGAGATCGGCGAAGCACTCAACGCAAAATAAAAAATTACGCTAAAAGACACGGTGCTTTGCTGCGCCGTGTCTTTTGTTCATTTTTTGAGCATCTTGTCAAGCTTTGCTCTTTTGACATTCCCGAGCAGTCTTTCAAGCTCTTTAAGTTCGTCGGGCGTCAGACAGGATTTGTCTATGAGCACGACACTGTTGTCCAGTCGCACGAGATAGATATATCCGTCCCGCTCGCCGCATCGGTCGAAGGCCGACCAGTTGTTTTTGCCAGTACCGAGCGGCGAGGTTATCGACACGCCGTCGTCGTCAATGACATATTCAAAAGTCCCGCCCGTGAGCGCACCGTTTTTCTTCTTGATGACTTTTTGCATTAACAGGAGCTGAAACTTCTTTGCAAACAAAATTATCAGCAGAAACATCACGGCAAACCCGACCATCATAATTCCGTAGCCGACGATACCGTGCACGAACATCCACACGGCAAACGCCGCATATATGACGATGAGAACTGTCGAGGCTGTGAAACCCGTCTTGAGCCTTTTCTTGTTGATCGGCGTGTCAAGCGATATTTCCGCGAGAACCTTCCGCTCATTTTCGCCGACCTCGGTCTTGAATCTTACCATGTCCTCATCCCTTATTTAAGCTTGTGTACGAACAGACCGCTGAGCAGCTTCGGCTCGAACCATGTCGATTTCGGCGGCATTATCTTGCCCGCGTCGGCTATATTCATAAGGTCGTCAACGGTTGTCGGGAACATCGAAAATGCAAGGCACATATCGCTCTGCGCCCTGCGCTCGAGCTCCTTGAGACCGCGTATGCCGCCGACGAAGTCAATTCTCTTGTCGGTGCGCGGATCGTATATTCCGAGAACGGTAGAGATAAGATTCTGCTGAAGTATCGAAACATCGAGCGCCGCGACCGGGTCGGACGCATCAAATGTGCCGTCCTTTGCGGTGAGCCTGTACCACTTCTCGCCGAGGTACATTCCGAAGGTGTGCTTCTCCTGCGGCTTATAAGGCGACTCGGGTGCTAATTCAACTGTAAAGCTTTCGCTTATCTTTGCTATAAACTCGTCCGGAGTCAGACCGTTTAAGTCTTTTATGACTCTGTTGTAGTCCATTATCGCAAGCTCGCTCTGCGCGAACAGCACGGCGAGGAAGAAGTTGAACTCCTCGTTTCCGGTGTATTCGGGATTCTGCTCCCTGCGCTTTTTGCCGACCTTGACAGCCGAGGCGGCGCGGTGATGACCGTCCGCAATATAGAGCGAATCGATGCCCGCAAAGAGAGACGAGAGCTTTTTTATCGTCTCAGGGCAGTCGATGACCCAGACCGTCTGGGCGACGCCGTCGGAGACAAAATCATAGACCGGCTCATGCTCCGCCTGCCACGCCCTGACGATATCGCCGACCGTGGCGTTGTCTCTGTAAGTAAGGAAAATCGGTCCTGTGTTTGCGTCGCAATAATCAACATGATTTATTCTGTCCTGCTCCTTGTCGGCGCGGGTCAGCTCATGCTTCTTTATGACATTGTTCATATAGTCGTCTATCGACACGCAGCCGACGAGACCCGTCTGGCTTCTGCCGTCCATTATCTGACGGTATATGTACATGCAATCTGACTTGTCCTGCTTGCAGATGCCGTCGGTTTCGAGCTTTTTGAGATTCTCCGCCGCCTTGTTGTAGACGACTTCGGAATAGAGCTCCGTGCCGACGGGCAGATCGACCTCCGCCTTATCGACATGGAGGAACGAATAGGGATTGTCCTTTACCATCTCGCGGGCTTCGTCGCTGTTCATAACATCATAGGGGAGAGCCGCAACACGCGATGCATATTCGGGGAGCGGTCTTACTGCCCTGAAGGGCTTGAATACTGCCATAATGAGACTTCCTTTCTTCGGCG
>CAVDWM010000040.1:12021-15732 GCA_963612725.1 Faecalibacterium prausnitzii
GAAATTACATCTTGCCTGTCTTTTTGCCGCCGAGCTTTATGCCCGAGAGCACATTGGTGTCGAATGAATAGGTTATCGACTCGCGCTCGCGTTCACGCTTCATGGCAAGCGATATCATCTCGTCGATAAGCTCGGTATAATTGACCCCAAGAGGCTCCCAGAGGTAGAACGAGAGCGAGCCGGGAATCGTGTTTATCTCGTTGAGCCAGACCTTGCCGGTCGAGGCGTCGATCATGAAATCTATACGCGACACGCCGCTGCAGCCGAGCACTCTGAACGCCTTGACCGCCATCTCGCGTATCTCGTTTTCGGTCTCCTTCGGGATATCGGCGGGGATTCTGCGCCGGGTCGACGCCATGCCCTTTGAACCGGCTTTCGAGGCGTTGCCGATATATTTATCTTCATAGCTCAGGATATCCGTCGCGTTGAGCGGCTCTTCGCAGACGGACGCGCGCGCCGAATGTCTGTCGCCGAGGACGGAGCAGTTTATCTCGCGCAGGTTCTCTATCGCGGGCTCGACAAGGACTCTGTCCGCATAGTCGAACGCATTCGAGAGCGAATTTTCAAGTCCGTCGGTGTCATGCGCCTTGCTGATGCCTATACTCGAGCCGAGGTTTATCGGCTTGACGATAACGGGATAGCTGAATTTCTTCTCGATATCCGCAATTATCTTTTCCGGGGCTGCGTCATAGTCCTCCGCATCGACGCAAACGCAGTCGAGCACGGGGATGCCGTTATCTTTGAAGACGGTCTTCATAACATATTTATCCATTCCGACCGCCGACGAGATAACATCGCAGCCGACATACGGAAGATTGAGCATCTGGAGATATCCCTGCAAAGTGCCGTCCTCAACATTTGTGCCGTGGACTATCGGGAACGCGACATCGATATAATCAATAACATCTTTTGCAAAAGCCTTGTGCGGATATCTGAC
Organism: Faecalibacterium prausnitzii; assembly: GCA_963612725.1. Classification (GTDB taxonomy): domain Bacteria; phylum Bacillota; class Clostridia; order Oscillospirales; family Acutalibacteraceae; genus CAG-177. The sequence continues at coordinate 12,959 of CAVDWM010000040.1, forward strand.
TATCAGCGTGCGGTCGCCGTCGTTGACGAGATTCACGCGAGTGCTCTCCGCGATAAGCGCATTGATGTTTTTGTAAGCCTCGATCTCGCCGATATGTTCGCCGACATACATCTCGTTGTTCTTTGTGATATAGATCGGGATAACATCGTACTTGTCTTTATTCACCGCGTGGATCGCCTGGATGGCGGAAATGACGGAAATCTCATGCTCAACGCTTCTGCCGCCGAACATGACTGCAAGCTTTATCTTCATAGGAATACCCCCATTAATAATTGTCTGGAAGGTCGTTTTCGAGCAGGACGATCTTCTTTTTATCCGTTCTTATCGCGCCGACCTTTGCGAGCGCATCGCCGAGCGCGGGAGACACAAATATGTGCGACTCGTCAAAACCTGCCTCGACAAGACCTTTGTATATGCTCTTCGTCTGCCTCTCGCCGACGAGGGCGACATAGTCGCAGACTGCGGCGGCGTTTCTGCCGAACTCGCAGTTGTATTCCTCCTGCTTGTCGCCGAGCTCGACCATGCCGGGCGTGACGAGAATCTTCTCGCCCTCGAAGAAGCTCAGAGTTTCAAGTGCCGCTTTCGTGCCGCTCGGGTTTGAGTTATACGAGTCGTCTATAAGCGTCATGCCGACGCGCTTTGAAAGCTCAAGGCGGTGCGGTACGGCTTCGAGGCGGCGCACCTGCGGGCGCAGCTCGGCAAGCGAGATGCCCAGTTCATGCGAAACCGCTATCGCGCCGAGGATGTTCAGGCAGTTGTGAGTGCCGATGAGCTTTGTCGTGAACTCCTCTTTTTCGCCGTCGGGCGTTGTGACCTCAAAAGTAGTGCCCTTGTCGCCGACACTGATAAGCCTCGCTTTATACCTGCTGTCGGAATTGAGTCCGTAGGTTATCGCGCCGTCGGGCGCTCTTTCGGCAATATATTCATTGTCGCCGTTCAAGAACAGCATACCGTCCTTCGGCAGTGCGTCGGCGAGCTCGAACTTCGTGTTGATAACATTCTGAAGAGACTTGAAGCTCTCGAGATGCTGCGGTCCTATCGAGGTTATTATGCCGTGCTTCGGGTGGACTATATCGCACAGCTCTTTTATATCGCCGACATATTTCGCGCCCATCTCGCAGATGAAGATTTCGTGCGTCGCTCTGAGCGAGCCGCGCACGGTCTTGACGACGCCCATGGGAGTGTTGTAGCTCTCGGGGGTCATGAGGACATTGTATTTCGCCTTGAGAAGAGTGTTGAGATAGAACTTGACGCTCGTTTTGCCGTAGCTTCCGGTGACGCCGATAACAGTGAGATTCGGGCAAGCGGCGAGCATTTTTTTCGCGTCGAGAGTGTAATATCTGTTTATCGAAAGCTCGATGGGCTTATTAATAATATTGGCGAGGATTATGACAAACGGCGAAGCTGCGGCAACAAGACCGACTACAAGCGCCGTTATGCGCCCCGACGCGAACACCGCGAGCAGGACGGTCATAGCGATATAGAGCACCGCGTCGGTGACGAGCATACGCTTGACTCTGGGGGTATATTTCAGCGGCTTCTTCGCTTTCTTAGGCTTATAGAACGGGCACGCGAGCAAAATAAACACGGCGCAGACTATCATGCCGGCACTCTTCCCGCAGATAACGCCAACGACCGCTCCGATAAGCGGCAGAGCGAGCGGAACTACCTTGCCGCGGTTCTTGAGCATCCAGTGCCACTGATCGTCGGCGCGGTATGAATTCAGCTGGAACATATGCATATAAAACAGCGTCGAGAGCACCGCGAACAGCCAAAACGCCGCAAAGATAAGCACCTCGGAAAATACCGTCATTAAAAAAATCAATCCTTTCGCAGAAGCTGTCGTGTGGGTCAGTCTATCTCCATGAACGAGGCGAGCACCTTGTTGAAGGTGAACTGCTGTTCAAGGAACGAATAGTGTCCGCAGTTCTTGAGGGTAACAAGTCCGGCGTTGGGCATGAACTGCTCCATCAGTTTCGCGTCGCTCAGCGGCGTTGCGTCGTCGTTCTCGCCCCATACCAGCAAAACGGGCATCTTCATATTCGGCATATATTCCACGAGATCCTCGTTGACCGTGTTGACAAGCGTTTGGCGCATAACAGGCGTTGCGCTGTTATAATCGGCAGAACCGTGGCTGCGGCGAAACTCCTCGAGTGCGTCGGGGAACAGCGCCTTTACGGGCGCGGTTTCAAGAATCTTTCTGCCTATTTTATAGTTGCGCTGTCTTATTTTCTGCGCCGCCGTCTTTTTCGGCTTGACTCCCGCCGAGTCGACCAGAATGACCTTTTCGATCTCAAACGGCAAATCGCGGCTCGCCATTTTTATGATGACCCTGCCGCCGAACGAGTGGCCGAGGAAAGTCACCTTCTTCGGCGCGAACGGCTCAAGAAATTTCAGCACGAAATCGACATAATCATCGACGCGCCAGGGCTCCTTCGGCTCGTCGGACAGCCCGAAGCCGGGCATATCGGGCGCGACAACATGATATTTGCGCGCGAGCAGTTCGGACATATTTTCGAAAAGCTCTATGTTCGATCCCCAGCCATGCAGCAGAACCACAAGCTCGCCCGAGCCTTTGTCCATGTAGTTTATTTTCAGCGAATCAACAGTTGTCTGCAACAAAAACACTCCTAAAGCAGTAGTGACAGTATATGCCAGTATAATCCTCTATATTATAGCACAGCAAAGCCGAAAATTCTATCATATTTTGAGGTTTATTTTGAGCCGCAAAGCAAAAGCACCGCCGCCTGCAGCAAGCCACAGGCGGCGGCACT
>CAVDWM010000041.1:0-14430 GCA_963612725.1 Faecalibacterium prausnitzii
TCTGTCTGTCTGTCTGTCTGTCTGTCTGTCTGTCTGTCTGTCTGTCTGTCTGTCAAAATTGTGTCGGCTTTAATTGTATATGTCAAGTCTTTTTCATCATTTCCCTTGCGGAATTTTACGACTTCAAACTGTTCGGGATTGTGTTTTTCAAGATATGTAATTGGTACTCCTATATCCGCAAAGTAATCACTGGGAATAGCGTCTACAAACGGAACCTCTATTGCGTCGTAATTATCATATTTCACATAACCCTGCTCTCTAATCTGTTTATGCTTGCTATACTTCAAATTATCTGCCATAGTCATTAGTGATAAAGGTTGGTGCCGCCTGCCGTGGTCAATGTTAGTGAACCAACACGCATTTCCCAATCTGGTATAATTGCCAACATAACCCAATCTTGCAGCTTTCTCGCGGTCACTCGGCGCAACATATGCGCCTTCAGGAACTTCAAAAACCATGTCTTTGCCGTTATTGGTTGCGCCTATCCATAATTTATTTGCTTTAAGTAGCGGGAAAATTTCTTTGTATGTTATGGCGTTTTGATTGCCAATAATGACAAGTTTTTTCCCCGCTTCCATTACCCATGCAACGAACTCCCGGAACAGCGAAAATGGCGGGTTCGTCGCAACTATGTCTGCTTCATCGCGCAGGGCTTTTACTTCGTCACTGCGAAAATCTCCGTCACCCTCTAAGTAGTCCCATTGTAAATCGTCTATGTCAATAACCCCCGATTTGTCAGCATCACGTTCAAGTGTAAAAATTCTGCCGTGCGCACGGGATTTCTTTTCGTCGTACTGAGGCGACTGCAATTCAAACAATGACATTTGATGATATTGCTCATATTGTTGCTCTTTACTCTCGGTTGCGTAGCCCGTACTGATTAACTTTTTCAATCCAAGCGTTTCAAAATTCTGTGCAAAATACCTTGTGAAATTACTCCATGCAGGGTCATCGCAAGGCAATAAGACCGTTTTCCCGCGAAAAACATCGGGGTCATATTCCAAATAGGCATTTATTTCTTTCTGAATATAGTCAAATACCGTGTAGAACTCATCGTTTTTCTTTGACTTTGCCTTGCTTAAACTTTCGTTTGCCATATTATTTGCCGCCCCCTGTCATGTGCGTCGGTTTTTAGATACAAAAAACCACATTATCAGTATAACACATGAAAGCGCTTTAAACAATAGTTTATTGTTAGTATATCTCTTTATTGCCTTGCCCGTCTGCTGCAATACAGGGTCAAGTCCTCTTTGTAGCCCTCGAATGTGTCCACGCGGGTAATATCGTACAGAACGCCGTTGTAGCGCACAACATGGGCGGTCGTTATGTCCGTGCGGTAATTTATCGTAAACAGCACTTCTTCCTTGTAGTTGATTGTTGCCGCCGCGAAAAACTCTTTGCCGGAAAGCTTCCGGAAATACGCCCAAACAGTCCAGCAGCGCCGCCGTGCCGTCAATGCGCTGCTTCGGCGATTGGCTCTTTATGGGAACGATGTTGCCGTTGCGGTCGGTCGTTCGTCAGGCATCATTTCAATATGTGGTTATTGTTGTATATGACCTTGTGCGCCTGCAAGTCCGCGCCCAACATCTGCGTCAGATTTCCGCCGCGCTCAAAATGATAACCGACATGGAGCGCATCGGCGACCAGGCCGAGGACATAGCGGAAATAATCACCTTTCTCGGCGGACGCGGCGACGAAAGCGGAGGGCTTCTCGTAAATATGGCGCATTCCGTTATAAAAATGGTAACACAAAGTATTGATGCATATGTAAAATGTGATACAATATTAGCGCAGGATGTCATAAGTCAGGACGACACGGTGGACACATATTTCGACGAGGTCAAGAAAAAGCTTATCTCAAGAATAGCCAACGACCCGTCGGACGGCGAATACATACTCGACCTTCTTATGATAGCCAAATATTTTGAACGCATAGGCGACCACGCGACCAACCTTGCCGAATGGGTAATATTTTCGGTAACGGGAGAGCACAAGGAGGATTAACTTATGATCTGGTGCGTTGAGGACGACGCGAGCATACGCGACATTGAGGTTTATGCCCTGCAATCGACAGGGATTGAGGCAAAGGGCTTTGAGGACGGGACTTCGTTCTGGGAGGCTTTAAGCGGCGGCGAGAAGCCGGAGCTTGCGGTTATCGATGTTATGCTGCCCGGCATCAGCGGCATCGATCTTCTGCGCAGGATGAAGGCATCGCCTGAGCTCTGCGACATTCCCGTTGTTATGGCGACGGCAAAGGACACCGAATATGACAAGATAACCGGTCTCGACCTCGGTGCGGACTACTATCTGACGAAGCCGTTCGGAGTGATGGAGCTTGTCTCCTGCGTAAAGGCGGTTCTGCGCCGCTGCAAGCCCAAGGCGCAGGAGCATATTCTGAAAGCGGACGGGCTTGAGGTGAACCTCGACGAGCACACAGTCACGGGTGACGGCGAAAAGATAGTTCTGACATACAAGGAATTTGAGCTTCTTAAGCTCTTTCTCTCAAATCCCGGCACGGCATTCACACGCGACAAGCTCATGGAGGCGGTCTGGAGCACGGACTTCTGCGGCGAGACGCGCACTGTCGATATGCACATACGCACGCTGCGCCAAAAGCTCGGCAGATTCGGCGAGATGATTGAGACGGTTCGCGGAGTCGGCTACCGTCTGGAGGTCGGCAAATGACAAAGCGGATTTTCAGATCTATTTTCTTCGCGGCGTTCTGCGTTCTGCTGGCATCGCTCGCAATAATCACCGGCTGCCTGTATGAATACTACAGCAACACATTCGAAAATCAGATGAGAGACGAGCTCGACCTTGCCGCTGCGGCAGTTGACATCAGCGGGAGCGGATATCTCGAATCAATAAGCACAGACAGATTCCGTCTGACTCTGATAGGCGCGGACGGCGATGTGATATACGACACGCGGGAGGATGCGGACACGCTCGCCAATCACGCCGACAGAGAGGAAATAAAGCAGGCTCTCGAAACCGGCGAGGGACACGGCACGCGCTACTCCTCCACCCTGCTTAAAAAGACGACATATATTGCAAAGAAGCTTGCCGACGGCAGTGTTCTGCGGATATCGTCGAGCCGTGAGACCATAGGCGTGCTCGTCTTTGAGGCGATGCAGCCGATACTCATAGTAATAGTCGCCGCGCTTATCATCTCGGCGGTCATTGCGGCGCAGCTCTCAAAGAAGATTGTTGAGCCGCTGAACTCACTCGACCTCGAGCATCCGCTCGAAAACAAAACCTATGACGAAATTTCTCCCCTGCTCAGCAGGATAAACCGCCAGCACGAGCAGATAAAGGAACAGCTCAAGGCTCTGCAGAAAAAGACTGACGAATTCACGCAGATAACGGACAACATGAAGGAGGGGCTTGTGCTTCTCGACAACGACGGAAGGATCCTGAGCATAAACCCCGCCGCGTGCCGTCTGTTTGAAGCGGATGAAAATTGCATAGGCAGGGATTTTGTTTCAATCGACCGCAGCTGCGAGATGTCCGCCGCGATAAAGCGCGCCGAAGAGAGCGGACACAGCGAGACGCGCACAAAATACTGCGGAAGAATATACCGGTTTGACATCAGCCGCATAGAGTCGGACGGCTCCGTGCGCGGATCGGTAATTTTATTTTTCGATATGACCGAACAGCAGAACGCCGAGAAAATGCGCCGCGAGTTCACGGCAAATGTATCGCACGAGCTGAAAACTCCGCTCCAGGGCATAATCGGAAGCGCGGAGCTTATCGAAAACGGAATGGTTCGTGACGAGGACATGCCGCGATTTGTCGGACATATACGCTCGGAGGCGCAGAGGCTTGTCAATCTCATAAATGATATAATCAGATTATCCCAGCTCGACGAGGGCGACGAGCTGCCGCACGAAAAAATCGGACTTCTCTCGCTGTCGCAGGAGATTGTTGAAGATCTCGGAGACGCGGCAAAGAAGAAAGATGTGACGCTGAATGTCGGCGGAAAAGAGACATATGTTTTCGGCGTTCCCGGGCTGCTTTACGAGGTCATATATAATCTGTGCGACAACGCGATAAAATATAACCGCGAGGGCGGGCAGGTTTACATCAATGCAGAGAGCACCGGCGGGTCGGCAAGGCTCACTGTTTCGGATACGGGCATAGGCATAGCACCGAAGCATCAGGCAAGGATATTCGAACGCTTCTACCGCGTGGACAAGAGTCACTCAAAGGCGACCGGCGGAACGGGGCTCGGGCTGTCGATAGTCAAGCATGCAGTACAGTATCACGGCGGCACGGTCTCGCTCGAAAGTGAGGAGAACAAGGGCACACGCATAACGGTAACGCTGCCGCTGAGTGAATAGAAAAAGGCATCCGCGATGAAAAAATCACGGATGCTTTAAGCTTTGTTGTGTTATTCGGACTTCTCGCGTAAAGCCGCGAGGCGTTCGGCTTTCTTTCTGACCTTGCGGCGGCGGTCAAAGCAGTAGACGAGCGTACCTATCGAGACTATATCGATAACAACGACCATATCCCAGAAAATCCCCACGACGACCATGGCGACAAAGAGAGGGATGGCAAACATCTTTTTATTGCTCTTGAACGCGGTTTTGATAACCTTGAAGCGGATTTTTTTCCACGCGGTGCAGATGATTATTACGGCGAGAGTTGCAGTCGGCACACGCGTTATAACCGGGTGGGCAAGAGCCGCAAGCACGGCTATAATCAGTGCGGCAAAGAAACCGGTCATCCGCGTCTCTCCCTCGGAGTCCTCATCGCCGACTATCATGCCGTCACATATCGGGCAGATTATCGTTCTTACGCCCTTTGACGCGAGCGAGCTGCGCACAGCCGAAACACGATTCTCCTTCATCAGGGTGTCGGCAACAAGAACGACCACCAGCGCCCACGCATATATAAACGACGGGAGAAGCTTATCGGGTGTGACATCAAAAATACTGATATCGCCGATAAGCAGAAAGCCCGGCGTTGAGACAAAGCTGCCGACCTCATCTATTGCGGTGCGCTCCGCGACGGGATTGAGGATAAGGTTTAGCACGGTAGTCAGCACGAGAGCAACGGCCGGTGCGGGCACTTTGCGGCTGAGATTCTTGAACTTTATCGGATATGTTATCATTACGACAAGGGTTATTGTGCCGTAGAGCACGCCGCGCCAATTGGCGTGGAAGCCGTATGAGCGGTAAGCGACAAGAGTCTCAAAGGCGGAGCCCGCCGGTACGCCTATGCCGAAATAGTAATTGACCTGTATTATGCACAGCACGGCGGCGACGACAAAGGTCACCGCGCCGAGAGCCGCGGGAGGTATTTTGAAGAAGGATTTGTTGAACTGGATGGTCGCGACAAAAAGCAGGAGCATACCGGCAATAATGCATGAGAGCATCGCGCCGGGGACGCCTATTGTATTCGCCGCATAGATAAGTATCGCGAACACTTCGGTATGGGGCGTGGGAATCCTGTTGGGACTGCCCGAGCCTATAAGGCACGCCACTATTGCGCCGACAAAGCCCGCCACCGCGCCGAACGGCGAATTGCTGCCGAAGGCGAGCGCAAGCGGGAATATCCAGCCGACAGCGGTCAGCGAGCCGAGGGCATCTTTTTTCAGTTTCTGCAAATTGTATTTTCCGTTTTTCTTCAAAGACCTCACTCCGTTCCTCCGATATTATATTATATCGCTCCGCTTTTTTCAAGACGGATTCAAAAGCAAGGCAAATTATCCTTATAATATTGATTTAACGCTCGGCAGGATATATAATAAAAAGAAAGGACTGGAGGAAAAAAACATGATGAACATATGGCACGACATAGCTCCGGAGAGGATAAAGAGCGACGATTTTGTCGCCTGCATTGAGATTTCCAAGGGCGGCAAAAACAAATACGAGATGGACAAGGAGACCGGTATGCTCAAGCTCGACCGCGTTCTCTACACCTCGACCCACTACCCCGCCAACTACGGCTTCATCCCGCGCACATATGCCGATGACAACGATCCGCTCGATGTTCTCGTGCTGTGCAGTGAGGCTATTCTGCCGATGACGCTCGTAAAATGCTACCCGATAGGCGTTATCAAGATGATCGACAGCAAATCTATCGACGAGAAGATAATCGCCATCCCCGACCGCGACCCGAACTACAATGTATACAGAGATGTCAATAGCCTGCCCAGACATATTCTTGACGAGATAATGCACTTTTTCAGCGTATACAAAATGCTTGAGGGCAAGGAAACGATAGTCAAGGAGCTCTGCGGACGCGATGTTGCGATAGACATAATCAGCAAGTGCATCGAGACATATAAAGACAAATTCGGAGACGAACAGAGCTGAAAGCTGAACAAAACCTCCCGGCGATTTTACCGGGAGGCTTGCTTTTTATTCAACCGTCAATCGGCTTTTGTAACGCTCTTTGTCGCAAAGCTGTCAACGCGCCATTTGCCGTTTTCTTTTTTCATCACCACATGACCGATTCGTTCCTTTACATTGGAATCGTCATCGAAAACCGCCGTATATTGGAACGACGCGGTATCGCCTGTGGCTTTGTCTATAGGCGAAAACCTTATGCTCTCCAGCTTTGCGGGAGTTGCGCCGTAATACAACGGGCTCACCCTTATCATACCTTCGGCGCAATTCTCGGTAATAGCGCCGTCGCACAGCTCGCGCATATATGTGTCAAAAGTCCTGTTGTCTATGGCTTCTCTGCGCCTTTGAATTTCCGCGTCATCCACGGTGTACACAGTCGTCAGAACCTTCTCCGCCGTTCTCTCGGGGCGCGAATAATAATATCCGACGCCCGCACCCACGGCTATTGCTGCGGCGGCAATGACGCACACAACAATGATAATGATTTTTCGCTTGTTTTTCATAATAAATCACCTGCTCGGAATCGTCGGGTCTTCAGCTGACGGAGATTACCCAAACATCGGAATCACGCCTTTCTGTTCAAAGCATAAGCCACAAATTCATTATATAAGCGTCAATTGTCGTTCAGAGCCTTCTCTCAATACTATATTATCAAAATTATTATTAATTTTAATTCTGCTCAGCAATATTTTTCTTTTTTTGTTTATTGTCACAAAAATTCATTGTGTTTCTTGTGAATGTTGCACAGCAAAAATTGTGCTTGCAAATGCAAAAAAGCTGCCGGGAAATCCGACAGCCTTTATTGTTATATCAATATTTCAAAAGGTTATCTTGATGTTAACCGTGCCGGAGACGGGCTTGACTATAAGCCTTGCCGCGCCGCTTTCGCCGACAGACTCAAGCTCATACTCGCAGCCCTCGACGTTCGTTGCGGGCTTATGTATGTAGATCTCCGTCGGAGCGGCGCACCCGCCGTCGCCCTCGTAGCTGAGGTTGAACTCTCGGGTTGTCTGATCGAAGCCGTATGAAATGAGCCTGCCGCTGACAGCCACGGGATAAGGACGGCTGAGAACCTTCATAAGCGGGCTGTTGAACATATCGTCAACATAGTGCCAATAGGTAAAGCCCCACCTATGCTGCTCGAAGAAGTTGACAAGGAACTCGATATGCGGAAGCCAGTCCTCGCCCTCGCCGCCGAAGCCGCCCCACTCGCCTACGAGCACGGGAGCATCGAGTCTCTCCTGAGTTCTGACATGCTCCTCAAATATGGCTCTGACTCTGTCGTTGCTCGCATATTTATACTGCGGGGTATCAACCATAAAATCGTAGCCGTGAGGGGTAAAGCAGAAGTTCTTCTCGCGCTCGCCGTTGACCTCTATGGCGGGGGTCGAGCATGGGATGCAGGTGTTCGACCAATAGCAGTTCTCCATGACGAGCACGCCCTTGTCGGTCACTTCGCGGATGGCGGCAGAAACCTTGTTGATGAACGGAGAATACTTCTCGATATCGAACTTTCTGACATATTCGTATCCAGCCTTGCGCGTGACATCACTGAGGACATCGCCGGTTATCTGCTCAAGATATTTGACCTCGTCGCGCCTCTGCTTGTTGATAAAATCGCCGACGAGCTTGAAGCACTTGACGCGCTTGTCGCCGATAACGGTGCCGACAGCGGTGGAAACAAGCTTCTTGAAGAGCTTGCCGCCGTCCGAGCCGAGGAAGGGCTCGTTGAGCATATCGAAGCCGAAGAGCGCGGGATGATCCGCAAAACGAGCCGCGACATGCTGCCACATGGCGGCAAAGTAATCGAGAAGCCCCTTGCCGTTATATTCGCGGTTGTTCCAGAAATTATCGAACGCACGCTGAGTCGCCTTGCCCCAGAAATATCCCGCAGCCCAGACAAGCTCGGGCTTTTTCGGCTCATACTTGTCCGTTATAGTCGCCCAATCGGGCGCTCCGTCCCCGTAGCAGCGCGGGGAATAGAGATCCTGATGCATATCAAAGAGCACATAGACGCCGTGCGCGGCGCACAGGTCAAAGATTCGGTACATATCGTCGAGGTACTCGTCGTTGTACTTGCCGGGCTCAGGCTCGATCATGCTCCATGTGGTGCCCAAGCGGATAAGATTGAGTCCGCGCGAGGTCATTTCATCGAGCAGCTTGTCATCGATATTGAAGCCGTACTTGTTGTCCTCACTGTCCTTGCGCTTATCCACGATGTTGACGCCGTAGAATATGCGCTCTCTGCCGTATTCATCGACAAAGCTCCTTTTTTCGGTAACTATACGCTCCATAATTCTCTCCTTTTACTGAACTTTATTTTAGTATATACAAACAGCCGTGATAAGGCAAGGCTTTTGAGGAATTTCGGCGTTTTTATCAATGTTCTCGGATTTTTTTGTTGACAATGCCTTGCATTTCCGGTCGGACGCAATATATAAACAATATATAAACTTCGGAATATTCATCGTCCCGCTATTGTAAAACCGGAGCAAAAATGCTATCATTGGTTCGCAAACATTTCATGTTTCAGGAGGATAAGCAAATGAAAAAAAGCACACTCTCGAGAGTGTTCAGCGCGCTGCTGTGCCTGGTGCTCACGATAAGCGCGATGTGTCTGCCGGCATATGCCGACAACGAAACGGAATCCGCCGAAAGGCGCGGCGCAATAACCGACGAGGATATGCTGCACACAAAGGGCAAAAAAATATATAACAAGCGCGGCGAGGAGGTCGTTCTCCGCGGCGTGAACCTCGGCACCTGGCTCATCCACGAGACCTGGATGTCCCCCATCTCGAACTCAGAGGACAACATCTCAACCCTCAACACCCTCACCGAGCGATTCGGCGTTGAGAAGGCTTATGAGCTTATAAATATATACGAGGACAACTGGATAACCGAATATGACCTTGACAAAATAGCTGAGCTCGGCTTCAACTGCGTGCGCGTTCCGTTCTGGTTCCGCAACTTCTACTATGACGACAAGGGGACAAAAATACTTGACGAAAACGGCGAATGGGATTTCAGCCGCCTCGACTGGGTGGTTTCCGAGTGCTCGAAGCGCGGACTCTATGTCATTCTCGATCTTCACGGTGCGCCCGGATATCAGAGCAACAAGGATCACTGCGGCAAGGTCGGTGATTGCGGTCTGTTCAAGCTGACAAAGCAGGCTGAGGAATGGAGAAAGCTCACGATAGAGCTGTGGGTCGCCGTCGCCGAGCGTTTCAACGGCAATCCCGCCGTTGCGATGTACGACCTGCTCAACGAGCCGAACTGCGACGTCAGCTCCTATCTTGAGAAGAACAACCTTGTCACCATCTCCGTTTACAACCGCCTTTACAAGGCTATACGCGAGGTTGACGCAGATCACATAATGACTATGGAGGGAATCTGGAGACTCTACAATCTCCCCGCGCCGTGGTTCATCGGCTGGACGAATGTCGTTTATCAGCTTCATTTTTATGACAGCAGTAACTTTAAATTCAGTCTTCTCGTCTTTATGGCGAAGCTCTATCCCTACAATGTGCCGCTCTACATCGGTGAGTTCAAGCCCATGGGCAACGCGACATGGGATCACGTCCTCACCCTGTTCCGGAACTCGAACTTCAGCTGGACGATCTGGTCCTACAAGGGCTGCGGTGACGGCGCGGACACCTCCGACTGGTTCATCATCGGCAGTAAGAGCGGATTCGAGCGTGCGGACATACAGAATGACGACTTCGACACGATAGCGCGCAAATGGGGCGCCGCCATCAGAAGCGAGGACAACTATGTTGACACCGGTCTCTACGACAATATAAAAGACTTTGTTTGATGTAAACAAATAATTACAGCAGCCGTTTCCGATGGAGCGGCTGCTGATTTTTGTTGACTGTGTTAGACGGAACAGAGACAATACAGATTGGGATTTTGCAAATTAGGCACAACCCGTTTTTAGAAGTTTTTTAATTTTTTAAAAGTTTTTAATTTTTCTCTTGCAATTTTCAGAAATCGTGCTAAAATATAGGTTATGGAGCCTCCGGCTCTGTACCCTATTTCAGGCAGCTTCGCTTCGGCGGAGCTGCTAACCTTTTGCCTCCTTCATGGAGGCAGTATCACTGTCATACTTGAGTCTTCCCGCTATGCTTGGTTGCTGTTTCAATCCGCTGTTTTCACCGGTGTCTACACATATTTAAGCTCCGCCGAAAATTTGCAAAATCTGCGGCGGAGCTTCTGTTCGGTTAAAATCACTTTGTTTTTATGCGGGCAAGCCGTGTTATTTATCATCATACGGGCTGCCTTTTGTTACTCCCCTCTAAAAGTTATCACACAGCTAAATCGGCAGTTTTTTTGAAAGCGTGCAAAATCACTTACTTTGATAAGAGCAAGGTATCTGAACCTCAACCCCGCGTCAACGACTCAAAAACGAAAGCTCCGGCAGCCTGCCTTTCTCCGCGACGGACTTCAGCATATCCGCAAAGCCCTCGGGGTCGCGTATCTGATACTGCATATGGTTATATCCCTCGAATATGGGGTAATCGGCGTGCGGATAAGCCTTCATCACCGCGTCACGGTACTTGAAATGCTCCTCGATGCTGCCGAACTCAAAGTAAGTGCGCCTTTGAAGCTCCTCGGAAAGCTGCGGAAACAGCTTGTCCTCCAAGCTGTCTGCAAGCTGTCTGCGGAGATTTCCGTAGCGCAGCTCTTTGCCTGCCGCGATAAAGTAAGGCTTGATTGCCTCATCGTCGCACCAGAGTATCTTTTTCAGCGTTCCGCCCTTCGACCAATACAGGCTTTTTATCGCAAAATAGAGAAACGGCGTCATAATTCGGCGCGTCGGCAATGCTATTTGCGCGAACTGTCCGCCGTCGAAGAAAACATGACCGACGGGCAGCTTTGTCTGTTCCAAAAACGCCGCGGCTAAATCGGCGCCTATGGACGATGCAACCACGAGTGCAAGTCTCTCTATGCCCTGCTCGCGCAGAAAAGTCTCAACCTGACGAACCTCATCTGTCTTGCTTACATATTTCTGACCCTTGCAGTACACCGTGGACGTCGGCATTATACAGAAATATTTTTCCTTCAAATGCTCCGCAACAGGCTCGCTGCTCTCGCCGACAACGCCCATCGCATGAAAAAACAGCACAGCCGGAGCCTGTTTGTTTCCCGATATTTTAAATCTCATAATAGCAATACCTCATTTCAACAGCGCGGCAAGCGCACCGGCAATAAAACAGCCTTCTTTTCGGGTCAAAGCAATGTGACTATCCCCGCGCTCAGGGCGGCGATAACTGCAAACAGCGGAATACCGCGCACAAATGAACCGATGTGCTTTTTCGGATCCTGATAAATCTCTTTTTCCGTCAAAAATGAAAAGCGGATGCGCTTGGTGCTGCGCCACCAGAGAAGGTCGATAACCAAGAGATCAAACAGCCCCAGCCCCTCGCCGAGCAGGAGAAAATATAAAAACGCCGAAAGATAGCCGTCAAAGGCAAGACTTTTTTTGAAAACAAGTCCAATCACCGAGAACACGACAGTGAAAAGGACGAGATTGCTCAATAGAATTACAGGTATGGATTTCGCCTTCGGAGTCTCGTCCCCGAGCCTTTCGCGGACGGCGGTCTGCACCGCGTCGGGGTAAGAGCGCAGACCGGCAAGATTTTTCTTGTCCGTTCCCGTGCCGAGAAAGCACATGCCCAAGTACAGTAAATAAAATACGGGTATGATAACCCACTTCATTGTCTTTTCCTCCTTTTATGTCTTGCCGACAAGCCTCAATGTGCCGTCATTTTTGAGCGCACAGCGTCCTCCTCAGCTCAAAGCCACATCCAAAACCATCATTATGCTGAATCCGAGCGCAAAGAAAACCGTGCCGATATTGGAATGCCGTCCCTGCGACATTTCCGGTATCAGCTCCTCCACGACCACATAGAGCATGGCACCCGCCGCAAAGCTCAGCAGATACGGCAGCGCCGGAATAATGAGATGGGCAGCGAGTACGGTAAGCACCGCGCCAATCGGCTCAACGACGCCGGAAAGAACTCCGCCGAGAAAAGCCTTTCCCTTACCTTCTCCCTCAGCTCTGAGCGGCATCGAGATAATTGCTCCCTCCGGAAAGTTCTGGATAGCAATACCTATGGACAGAGCAAGTGCGCTTGCCGCCGTAATCTGAGCGCTGCCGGAAAGAAAGCCCGCATATATCACGCCGACAGCCATACCCTCCGGGATATTGTGCAGCGTGACTGCCAGCACCATCATCGCCGTGCGGCTCAGGTTGCTGCGCGGTCCCTCCGTCTGCGCACTTCCGACATGGAGATGAGGAATAATGCGGTCGAGGGTAAGCAGGAAAAGTACACCGAGCCAAAAGCCCGCAAACGCCGGAACAAAGCTCAGCTTGCCCATATGCTCAGACTGCTCGATAGCCGGAATCAGCAGGCTCCAGATGGAGGCTGCCACCATTACTCCTGCAGCAAAGCCCGCAAGCGAACGCCGCACCGGCTCGCCGAGCGAGTGCTTCATAAAGAGCACACAGGACGCGCCTGCCACCGTCCCGAGAAACGGAATCGTTATCCCCAAAAAAGCATTCATTACAGCTTCGCCTCCCTCTGAGTATGTCAGTAATTTCTCCGATATCCCGCCTCATCGCGGTATTCTGGGTGTTCCTTGAGATACGGGTCTTTGTCGCCGCAGACGGTATAGTCGCACTTGCATCCGTCCACGCAGGTGCTCGTTCGCACAAGGCGGGCGCGGATGAGCTCCATCGAGGCGTAATCTACATTGCACAGGGCGGGCATAATCTCCGTAAGACCGTGCTTTTTTGCAAACTCCGCTGCGGGACATGCAGTAAACTCATAATATATGGGCTTGCTTTCACTGTACGGCGCAACATTCATCTCATAGTCGTGCCACCGATCGCAGCCCGCCTTCGCCCTTGTAAACGCCTTATACATGAGCCTTCGCCAAAACGGCTTATTGCAGTCAACAAATTTCAGCCTGCCAAACGAAGGCAGGATAAGATTTTCCTCAATCTCCTCTATCTCGCGGAAAGACGTGACTGCTTTGCAGACGGTGTAATAGCTCATAATGGCGATGCAGTCATAGGTGCCTCCCTTGCCGTTGTGAAAATTTTTCCTGCCGCCCAGGTCTGTGCGCCAATCGGTAAGGTAGTCTGCGTACTGCCGCTGCACCCTCTCCCAGACCGCCTCGCGCTCGGCTTCCGGATAGTGCAGGGCAATCTTCCCCCGTATCTGCCGCTTACAGTGCTTGGAATACAGCACATGACAGGTGCGGTCAAATTGCAGCTCACTGTCCTTCATCTTCTTGCCCCTTTCCCAAATCCGTTCTTTGCGTTTCTCTCCTTGTCGTCCGACCCGTTCAAGCGTTTTGCAGATCCAAGGGTCGTTAAGCTGCCGAATAGCTTGCGATATTTCCGTCAAATGCGGTTAGCATACACTAACTAAAAATCTTGCAAAAAGCCGTCCACGGCAGCTTTTGGGTAACGAACGGCTTTACACCTTAATATTAGCCGAAAAGTATGAAGAAATCAAGGGCTTTTATGATTTTTGTTTTGAAATGCGTGTACATTTGTCAATGATGTGAGACTGCAAAAAACAAAAAAAATAATAGAAACCAATCGAGTTGATCTTCGGTTATTGCCCCGAAGGAGAGACGGAGCGTAGCGGAGGAACGAGAGAGGGGCAATAACCGTCGGCCGGCTGTCAGCCACCCAATTCACGGTGCTTCTGATTTGGCGATTTCCAGCCGAGAACAGACATCGGAATGTTGTTTGATCGGTTGAGATAGCGTTTCATCTGTTCTTGCAAATCATTGAATGAATAAAATTTCAGATAGTTGTAAAACCGTTCTTGATCGTTGCGGTGACTTCTTTCTACCTTGCCGTTGTGCCACGGTGTTCTGGGACGGATCTTCTTGTGTTCAATGCCATAAGTGTTGCAAAACACATCTAACGGATGTATTCGTTTCGTCTT
The DNA here is from genome assembly GCA_963612725.1 of Faecalibacterium prausnitzii. GTDB lineage: Bacteria > Bacillota > Clostridia > Oscillospirales > Acutalibacteraceae > CAG-177. Next base: position 14,321 of record CAVDWM010000041.1, read on the forward strand.
TTGTGTATGCGTAAACTCTCCGCCGTTGTCGGTTTGCAATATATTCGGAGCGTATCCGAAATAAACTATGGCACGCTTGAAAAAGTCAACCGTGGAATAACTGCTTTGCT
>CAVDWM010000042.1:0-13285 GCA_963612725.1 Faecalibacterium prausnitzii
TTTTCGACGCCCTGATTTACAACGAGGACAGACACTTCGGCAACTTCGGCTTGCTGCGAAATAATCACACGGGCGAAATTATCGCCCCTGCACCCATCTTCGATAACGGCTTGTCGCTGTTCAACTATGCAATGCCGGATGATTTAAAGAACCTGAGTGAGTATGCAAAGACCCGTTCCAATCCCTACCGCATTTCCTATGAGAATGTGTGCAAAGAAGTGATGGGCGCAAAGCAGAAAGCACAGCTGCGGCGAATGGTGGATTTCAAGTTCACCCGCCATCCGTCCCTGAATCTGCCGAAGGAACGGCTGACAGCCATTGAAAAACAACTCGGAGAGCGCACAAGAGAACTGCTCTCCATTCCGGTTCAGAGAAGCGCAAAGCGCAAAAATGAGCCGGAAAGATAATAGAATATATACACACATAGCCGCTTGGTTTTCAAAAGAAATCAGGCGGCTATTTCTATTATAAGAGGAGGCGATTGCGATGTGGAAAAGTCAAGAAATGTGCAGTCGAAATTTACCCTAAATACTGAAATTGTATGCTCATCGACTCGGTTTTTGGGAGTGGAGCGTAGCGGAACAGAGAAAAACCGAGTCGAGCCGTGCCTTAGGCTGCGGTCGGATTTTTTTGTGTTGATGCCCATTCCCGGTATTTGACCGGCGGCAATCCAAACGGATTTGCCGTATACACTCGAAGCCGATTGTAATAAATGAATATGTATCTGAATATAATTTCCAACTCCTGTCTCACTCCGAAACGAAAAAATCCTACCCACAAAAACCGTGGATAGGATTGCCGTTTTATTTACTCCGCTGATAAAATTATATTCTGCTCACTCATACTGCGCGAGCACATCCGACGCAAGGGCTGTGAGCTCGTCTCTTACGCTCTCGGGGGAGAGGACTGTTACATCCGAGCCGAAGTTCATTATCCATGTCAGGAACACCGGACTCACGAAAACCTTTACGCGCATGTCGAAGTGCGTGTCGGTGATGTTTGAAAACGCGGTGTCGAAGCCGAACTTGTCTATCATGACATTCGCAAGCGTGTTTTTGCAGCGGAGCGTGACCGTCTCCTCGCGACCGCCGTACATTCCGAATGTCTGCTTCGAGTAGAGTGCCATGTCGAAATTATCGAAAAGCTCCGCGCCGTCACGCCTTTCTTCGCTCGGATGGATTCTCGTCATCTTATCGACCCGGTAGTGCTTTATTTTGTTCTCGTCCGAGTCATAGCCGATCATATAGTAGTTCTCCTCATCCCAGGTCAGCGCCCACGGGCTGATGAGATATGTCTTGCCGCCGTGGCGCAGCTTCTTTTGCTTGTGCTCGTCCCATGTGAAATATTGAAACATTATCTTCGCGTCGCGGTTTATCGCGTCGTGTATGTAGTCAACGGCGTAGTATATGCTCTCGTTCATCGCCTTGATGCGGTTCGCGACAAAAACCTGCCTCTGCAGCTCCTGCGCCTCATATCGGCTCGCAAAGCTCTCGATCTTTTTTATCAGCTCGTTGCTCTTCTTGTGCGTGATGAAGCGCGAGGACTGAACCGCGTCCACAAGGAGCTTGAGCTCCGGCAGCTCAAATTCGCGGCTGACGACATGATAGGTCACGCTCTTGCCCTTCCTCTTTTCAATGTCGAGCCCAAACAGGCAGAGCACATCAATGTCGTCGTAGAGCGTCTTTCGCTCCGCGTCAATGCCGAGTTTCCCCAACGCTTCCGATATCTCGACGAGCGTCATTCCGTGCTCGTCGTCCGTGTTTTCGAGCAGGATCTTCATAAGATAGAGCAGCTTTATTTTCTGGTTCGATTTTTTAGCCATTTTTATATCCTCCGATTTTTTATTACGGATATATTATAAGACATTTCGTGTACCAAAAAACGGACTCTGCAAAGTTATTATACGGTATATTGACAAATTTTGCAATGAACAAATGCGTGAGCCAACATAAAAGCAGCTGAAAAGCAAAGACGAAAGAGAGGCGTAATGAAAGCGGCGGCAAACCGATCGGGGCTTGCCGTCGCTTTATTCGATTCGATTATCTTGCGAATGCGTCGTTGTGGGTCAGCGCGAACCATACCTTGCAGAACAGCTCGCTCTTTCCGCAGACATAGAGAATTGAGTCGGCGAAAAGCTTGACAACATTGCCCCAGTCGAAGAAGAACTTGTTCTCCGCCTCCGGCGCACCGTCGTAGTCGAGAGTGAACGCCTGGGTGTAGAGAATTCCGCCCTCACCGAAAACCTCGGCGCGGACATAGCTGCCTATCTCGTCTGAGTAGTCGTCGAGATCTATCTCCGAGCCGACGTGAATGACCTTGCCGTTTGCTATCCAGTGAATTGTCAGACAGTTCTCCGCCGTTATGGCTATCGTGTCCTCTTTGTCGTCAACGGCGATGTTCGTTATCACCGGCTGAACAAGCTCGGGCGATGCGTACCACTCACCGTTTTCGTCGGCGACATTGTATCCCACTTCCTTGCTGAACTGTTCAAGCTCGGGGGTGTTCTTTATATATCTGCTTCCCGCGAAGAATGCGCCCTGCTTCATGCATTCCTTGAGATTGTCAACCGTGTTCGACGGCATGAGCATTATCGTCCAGCCGTTGTCCATGGCGGAGAGACGGTGCGCATCGGAGCTTGCGATTGCAAAGACGTTGCGTCCGGAGGGGACGACCTTCTGGAGCAGGATATCCCAGAGCTTGCGGTCGTGGCGGGTACGGTAGTCGCCCTTGGAGTTGATGTCGATGCCGATGCAGGAGGGATATTTTTTGAGCAGACGGGCGAACTTGTTGATATCGTATTCGTAGTCCTCGTTGTACGCCTTGTCAAAATCCTTTTCGTTGCGAGTGCCGGTATATTCGCCGGGATGGTTGATGACCGAAAGACCGCCGAGAGCTTCGACGCTCTTTATCGGAGTCTCATAGTCGCTCGTGCCGCCCAGCACTCCGTTGCCGTAGTCAACGAACCAGGAGTTGACATGCGAGTTGTTGAACGAGGTGGGGTTATTCTCAATGCCGCAAGGGACGCGGAGCATTCCGCGGCCGTCTCTGTCGCTGCCGGAGGTTATCTGTTCATAACGCTCCTGCGTCAGTCCGGTCGGCTTCTCGAAGCCGTTCTCGCGTCTGAAGCCGAGAGCAAGCTGGAGCGCGGGAACATAGTTCGGCTCTGTCCAGCTCCTGTCAACGGTGCCGTGGTCGGTCATCGCGAGAATGTCATAACCCATCGAATAGTAAGTTTCGATGACATAGTTGAAGTCGTTGTTTCCGTCGGAAACGATGCTGTGGTTGTGCAGGCTCGCCTTGTATTGACCGTAGTTTTCCCAGTCAACCGTGGCGTAGGGGTTGGTTATTGCGTAGTCAATATCCTTCGCGCCTGAGTCCTGCGCAAAGACTGCGGGAAGCATCCCGAAGCACATCGCTGCGGCGAGGAAGAACGAGAGAACGCGCTTGAAATTTGCTTTCTTCATCGAAGAGCTCCTTTCTCTTTTGTGTCTCTGACAAATTTACTCGAATCATTATACAATATTGTGCCGTAAAAGTCAAAATTTTTATGCGTGTTCACCTAAAAATTTTCCTCAGATATGGAAAAAGCGGACGCTATGTGTTAAAATTAAAAAGGAGTATTGACGGAGGGTGCCATGGATATACGCGATGAGCTTGAGAGGCTCAAGGATGAAAAATACAGGCAGTTCAGCTCGGCACTCCTGCCGACGCTCGAAGAGAGCGAAATAATCGGAGTTCGCCTGCCGCAGCTGAGATTGGTCGCGGCGCGGATAAAAAGAGAAAGCCCGAAGGGCGTCATGCCGGAGCTTCCGCAGGGCGATACGCTTGAAGAAAAGCTGGTGCGCGGCTTCGTTGTTGCGAGCGCCGAGCTGCCGCTCGAGGAGCATCTGGAGGCGGTGGCAGCCTTTGTGCCGGAGATTGACAACTGGTCGGTATGCGACAGCTTCGTGACGACCCTCAAATTTTTCAAAAAAGACAGGGAGCGGGTATGGGCGTTTTTGCAGCCGTATTTCAGCTCGGACAAGCCCTACGATATCCGCTTTGCGGTTGTTTCGTCACTTACATACTTCTCTGATAACAAGTACGCCGACCGCGCCTTTGAGAAGTTTGATGAGATAACAAACGATGATTACTATGTGAAAACGGCGGTCGCGTGGGCGGTCTCGGCGTTCTTTGTTCACGCGCCCGAACAGACATGGCGGTATCTTGAAGATAACCGCCTCGACTGCTTCACTTTCAACAAATCGCTCCGGAAGATAATCGAATCTTACCGCGTCACGCCGCAGGACAAGGCGAAAATACGCGCAATGAAACGCAAATAACAGCCGAACAGGAGATGTATACAATGAGCAACAAAGCACGCAGACTTTTTTCAAAGGCAGTCAATTTAGTTGTCTCTGCAACCGCGCAGGGCATGAGCAAGGGCGAGCTCGGCTCTCCCGACACTCCGGCGGAGATGAAGTCGCTGGCGCGTATCGCCGCTGCGGAGGGTATAGTTATGCTCAAAAACAACGGCGCTCTGCCGATAGAAAAGGACGGGAATGTCTGCGTCTTCGGCAGGATTCAGAGGGACTTCTTCTTCGTCGGCTACGGCTCGGGCGGCGATGTCAACAAGCCCTATTGCGTCGATCTTGTGGACGGCATGAAAAACGCCGGAATAAAAATCGATGAGCAGATTGAAAGGATATACTCGGACTGGATAAAGAAGAATCCGGCAGACGACGGCTTCTGGGGAGCGTGGCCGCGCTGCCACGATGAGATGAGGATAGACGAAAAGACCGTCGCCGATGCGTCAAAGCGCAGCAGTTGCGCCGTCGTAGTCATAGGTCGCTCCGCAGGCGAGGATAGGGAGAACACACTCAAAAAGGGCAGCTATTATCTGACCGACGATGAAACCGCACTGCTCGACAAGGTGACTGCGAACTTCAAAAACACCGTCGTGCTGATAAACAGCGGCAATATTATAGATATGTCGTGGATGAATAAATACGGCGACAGGCTCGGTGCGGTGCTATATGTCTGGCAGGGCGGAATGGAGAGCGGAAACGCCATTGGTGAGGTGCTCTCGGGAAAAGCTTCGCCGAGCGGCAAGCTGCCCGATACCATTGCCGATTGCTATGAGAGCTATCCGGCGGCAAAAAACTTCGGAAAAAGAACATATAACAATTACGCCGAGGATATCTTCGTCGGCTACAGATATTTTGAAACCTTTGCCCCCGAAAAGGTTATGTTCCCGTTCGGCTTCGGTCTGAGCTACACCTCGTTCGAGCTGTCCGACAGAACCGTCATGGAGGCGGACGACAGGATAATAGTCTGCGTAAAAGTCAGAAATGTCGGCAGTGCTGCGGGCAAGGAGGTTGTTGAAGTCTATTACGGCGCACCGCAGGGCGAGCTCGGCAAGGCGGCAAAGAGCCTCGCCGCATATGAAAAAACGCGCACTCTTCTGCCGGGCGAGGAGCAGAGAGTGGTTGTGTCTTTCCCGTGCGCCAATATGGCGTCGTTTGACGATTCCGGCAAATCGGGCGCGGCGTTCTGCTATGTGCTCGAGGCGGGGGATTATCCTATCTATGTCGGCACCGATGTGCGCTCCTGCGAGAGGATAGGCGTTCACACCGAGCCGGAGCTTCGCGTCACGGAGCGGCTTGCAAGCCGTGCGAACTGCGCCCCTAAGGAGGCGTTTGACCGCCTTGTTGCCGAGACCGACGGACAGGGTAAGATAAAAGAAGCATATGAATCCGTCCCGCTGAGCACCGTTTCGCGCCGCGAGGAGATAGAGAAGAATATGCCCGAAGCCCCGGACTTCACTGGCGACAGGGGCATAAAGCTCGAGGATGTCGCCAATAACAGAGCGACCCTTGCGGGCTTCACGGCTCAGCTCAAGGATATTGAGCTGGAGGCGCTCTGCCGCGGCGATTATGTCATGAACAGCAAGCTCGGCACTCCCGGCAATGCTGCGGTCTACGGCGGAATACTCGAATCTCTGCGCAAAAAAGGCGTGCCGCCCGTCAGCGCAACGGACGGACCCTCAGGAATCAGACTCCATTGCTACGCCTCGCTTCTGCCCATCGGCACGCTGCTCGCGAGCACATGGAATCAGCAGCTCGTCCGCGAGCTCTATGCCGTCGAGGGTGCGGAGATGGCTCGCAAGGGCTCCGATGTCCTGCTCGCCCCCGGCATGAATATCCACAGGGATCCGCTCTGCGGCAGAAATTTTGAATATTTCTCCGAGGATCCGCTGCTCTCGGGAACTATGGGCGCGGCGGTCGTGCGCGGCATCCAGTCGCAGGGAGTCTCCGCATGTCCGAAGCACTTCGCCTGCAACAATCAGGAGACCATGCGTATTTATACCGATTCGCGTGTGTCCGAGCGCGCTCTGCGCGAGATATATCTCAAGGGCTTTGAAATATGCGTCAAAACCGCGCACCCGTTCAATATTATGACCTCTTATAATAAGATAAACGGCGTCTGGGGGCACTATCATTACGGCACCTGCACGCAGATACTGCGCGGCGAGTGGGAATATGACGGCTGCGTTATGACCGACTGGTGGATGCGTGCGAGCAAGGATCCGGATTTCCCGCTGCTTCGCAACAACGCCTACCGCGTGCGCGGGCAGGTGGATGTGCTTATGCCCGGTGCGGGAGCGGGTTCGCGCAAAGCGAAATACGACCCGACCCTGCTCGAGAGCCTCGGCAAGCCGGACGGTATTTCCCGTGCGGAGATATTCCGCAGCGCGATGAATACCCTGCGCTTCGTCCTGCGCTCGCATCCGTTCTGCGCGGAGCACGGACTTGATAACGGCTACCGCCCGGATCCGGATTGGTTCGAGTGTCGGTAATTTTTAGGATTTCTTTATAAATTATCAAAAATATTTGCAGCAAAGCCGACAAAAACTGTGCGTTTTTACAAATCGGTGTTGACTGCATGTCCATACTGTGATAGACTTTTTCTCAGCTTCCGATAATTTGATCGGCTATATAGGAGTAATTGGATAATGGTTAAAAGAATCTCCGCGCTTGCGGCGGTTTTGTGCTGCGTGTTTATGCTGTGCTCATGCACGGCGTCGCGCTCGCAGATCGGCGCATATGTCCGCGGCACGCTCGACTCTATGTATCTCAACAAGAACAGTGCCGAGTATCTGGAAATGGTCGGCAGCACAGCCGAGGAATGCGAAACAGAATATCAGCAGTATGTACGCGACGAGGTTGAATATTTCAAGATGTGCATGGATATCGACGAGGTGTCCGACGAGACTTATCAGCGCATGGTGAAGATATTTGAAACGCTCTATGCTTATTGCAAGTATGAGGTCGGAGAGGTGACTCGAAGCTCCGACAGGTTCCTTGTCAGCGTGACGGTCTATCCTATAGATGTCATATCGCGTGCGGAGGAAAACGGTATAGCCGATTTCGAGAAGTCCTACGGCGAGCGTGCGAGCAGGGGAGAGTTCGACAAGCTCTCCGACTCCGAGCTTGAGGAGCTCTGGGCGGACGGTATAATTTCCGAGGTCGAAAAGAATCTCGACAGCGTCGGATATCTCGACCCCGTCACCATATCGCTCCAGGTTATCATCGAGGACGACGGATACTCCGTTTCCGATGACGATTTGGTTCGTATGGATGAGCTGGTCATCAGCTATTGATGAAAAAGAAAGGCCGTTCCGAATTGTTCGGAGCGGTTTTTTGCATATTGTATGACGGTCATGAATTGCGGCATTTGTCTTGACAATTTTTTGCCGTGCATATAGAATGTACAGCGGGAGATGAGAAAATAAATATGATACCAACCGAAAGCTACAACTGCTATGAGTATTTCAGGAATAACACTGCAGCGTTCGGCGACTACGATGCCGCGATACATTTCGGTCACAGGATAAAGCGGTCCGTTCTGCTTGCCGATATTGACGGTCTCGCGGCGTATTTCAAGAGTGCGGGGCTTCGGCGCGGTGATGTGTACACCGTGTTCCTGCCGACCTGTGTGCAGAGCTTTGTCGCCTTTTATGCGCTCAATAAGATAGGTGTTGTCGCGAATATCGTGCATCCGCTGACCCCGCCGGAGCTTCTCAAGGAGACGATGGACGCGGTCGGCTCGAAGGGCGTTATGCTCATGGATATTCTCGCCAAGCCCTATGTTGATATGCTCAATTTCCACAATGTCCCGTGCGTCGTGTGCTCAAATTCGGATTATGTTTCGCCTGCGACCCGCCCTGCGTTCCTCAGCTATGAGCTGTTCGCGGCACATGCGTCGTCGGGAATTAAAAACGCTCTGAGCTATCGCACGGTGATACGTCGCTGTCCGCCCTCGGACGGAGTTCACAACAACGGCGCGGACATTGCCGTCTATCTTCACGGCGGCGGCACGACTGGAAAGAGCAAGACCATAAAGCTCTCATCAAAGGCGCTCAACGAGCTTGCCTATAAGACGGGAAAGGTCGAGCATCACAACACCCCGGGTGTCGAGTGCTCGATGATAGTCCTGCCGCTCTTTCATGCGTTCGGGCTCGGCGTGTCGATGCATTTCAGCATGTGCGAGGGCTTTTGCTGTATTCCCGTCGCACGCTTCAAGCCGCGCAGGGCGAACGCGCTTATGCGCGAATATAAAATTTCGTTTATAGTCGGCGTGCCGAATATGTACAAAAAGATGTTCGAGCAGAAGAACTTCGAGGGCAAGCACCTGCGAAATCTTGAGCTGCTTTTCAGCGGCGGCGATATCATAACCGAGCAGTTCCTCGATATGTTCAACTCAACCGTTGCAAAATGGGGCGGCAAGGGCAGACTCTTCCGCGGCTACGGACTTACCGAGGTCAGCTCCGTCTGCTGCGCGAATACATATGCCGATTTCAAGCGCAATTCCGTCGGCAAGCCGTTTTACGGTATGCGCATCGAAATATGGGATAAGGATAAAAAACGCCTGCCGGCAAATACCGTCGGCGAGATAGCCGTCTCGGGCTCGACTCTTATGGAGGGCTACCTCAACGAGCCGACGAGCGGAGTCTATACCGACGACAGCGGCGTGCGCTGGGTGCTCACGGGCGATCTCGGCTATATCGACGAAGACGGCTTCCTGTTCTTCACCGGACGCAAAAAGAGGCTTATTATCATTTCGGGCTACAATGTCTATCCGTCGGATATCGAGGAAAAGGTCATCGGCGTCGCAGGGATAACCGAGGCTTGCGCCGTTCAGGGCTATATCGAGGCAAAGCCGATTGTCAAGCTCTATGTCGCGCTTGATAGCGAGCCGGAGAACAAAAAGAAGAAAATCGAGGAGATAAGCAGCTTCTGCAATGAAAATCTGCCGCGCTTCTCGCGCCCGACAAAGATAACCGTTCTGGACGCTCTTCCGCGCACACAAATGGGCAAGGTCGATTTTATGAAGCTGTGCGACCCTGCGCCGACCGAAAAACGCCGCGAGCGCGAAAAAGCCGAAAAGCAGGAAACGAAGCAGTAAAACCGTCCGCAAAAGCATATACTAAAGACCGAGCTGTATTTCTTGCAGAACGGTCTTTTTCTTTTTGTGACACCGGATTTGACTTTCGGCGGCGATTTGCATATAATAGAGCTGCATTTGCGTTTCAGTGCCGCTCGTGTAATATCGGGAAAGGAAAAGTGTCAAACCGTTTTTAAATTTTTCGGTCATAAAAATAGCGCCGGGTCTGCAAGCACTGAAGGCTTTGACTTTTGCAGATGACGAGGAAGAAGTCATCGAAGTTTTCGGCGGATGCTTCTTGCCCCATAAGTGCGGGGGACACAGGCTCTCTCATAAAACAGCGCGGCGACGCGCAGACAGAGGGGAGAGCAATGCACAAATATTTTTGTAAAGGAAAAACAGAATATGTGTGGAATTGTTGGTTACATTGGAGATAACAGTGCGTCTCCGATATTGATCGATGGTTTGAAGAAGCTGGAGTACAGGGGTTACGATTCGGCGGGCATCGCCGTGTGCCGCAACGGGAAAATAACCACTGTCAAGACGAAGGGCAGGATAAGTGACCTTCAGCACAAGCTCGACGAGGTCGGCGCCCCGCAGGGGAGCGTCGGTATAGGTCATACCCGTTGGGCGACTCACGGCGCGCCGACCGATGCAAACGCCCATCCCCATTCGGGCTCGAGCGGGCGCGTCACCCTCGTCCATAACGGCATCATCGAAAACTATCTTGAACTGAAAGCCGAGCTTGAAAAGCAGGGCAGGCAGTTCAGGTCGCAGACCGACACGGAGGTTCTCTCCCAGCTTTTCGACAGTCTCTATGATGGGAACCCGCTTGAGACTATGCTCAAAGTCATAAGGCGCGTGCGCGGCTCTTATGCCGTCGCGGTGCTGATGAGCGACCGACCGGACGAGATACTCGCCGCCAAAAAAGACAGCCCGCTGATAGTCGGCATCGGCAGCGGTGAGAACTATCTCGCCTCCGATATTCCGGCTCTGCTCAAATACACCCGCGACTGCGCCGTCATGCAGGACGGCGAGATCGCAATAGTCAAAAAGACTTCGGTCAGCTTTTTTGATTCCGACGGAAAGCCCATAGACAAAAAACTTATGCATATATCATGGGATGCGGACAGCGCCGAAAAGGGCGGCTACAAGCATTTTATGAAAAAAGAAATAGCCGAGCAGCCCAAAGCCGTGCGCGACACTCTGGGCGGCAGAATAGTTGACGGAAAAGTCAACCTCCCTGAGCTCACCCTCAGTGACGGGCAGATAAAGAACATCGGCGTCGTCCATATCGTCGCCTGCGGCAGCGCGTGGCATGTCGGAATGACCGCCAAATATCTGATAGAGCGTTCGGCTGGGGTTCTCTGCGAGTGCGACCTCGCGAGTGAGTTCCGCTACAGACACCCTGTTGTCAGGGATAACGACCTGTGCATTGTTATAAGCCAGTCGGGCGAAACGGCGGATACCCTGGCGGCGCTCCGCGAAGCAAAGAGCAGAGGAGCGCACACTGTCTCAATAGTCAATGTCGTTGAGAGCACCATAGCCAGAGAGAGCGACGATGTTATATACACCATGGCGGGACCCGAGATAGCCGTCGCCACAACAAAGGCGTTTTCGGCTCAGCTCGCCGCAGTCTATCTGCTCGCCCTGCGCCTCTCAAGGGCAGTCGGCAGGCTCGATGAATCGGAGGAAAAGCGGCACTGCGAAGCCCTTCTCCGCCTGCCCGAGCAGATTGAACGGATACTTGAAAACGAGGAACTGTTCAAGCCCGTCGCCGAGCGGTTCTCAAAGGCTTCGAGCATATTCTTCATCGGGCGCGGACTCGATTATTCAATCTCGCTCGAGGGCTCGTTAAAGCTCAAGGAGATATCCTATATCAAATCCGAGGCTTACGCCGCCGGCGAATTAAAGCACGGAACGATATCGCTTATAGAGCCGGGAACTCCCGTGTTCGCCGTTGCAACTCAGCCGGAGCTCTTTGAAAAGACCCTCGGCAATATCCGCGAGGTCAAGAGCCGCGGCGCGTATGTTGCGGCACTCGTCGGGGAGGACTGCGAAAACGCAGGCGAGTTTTCGGAGGTCGCCGTAAAGGTACCGAGGACTCTGCCCGAATATATGCCCTCGCTCAATGTCGTTCCGCTCCAGCTCATAGCCTATTTCACGGCGGTCGGGCGCGGATGCGATGTCGATAAACCGAGAAACCTTGCAAAGAGCGTAACGGTCGAATAAACAGAAAACCCGCAGCGAAGAAAAATTTGCTGCGGATTTTTTACTTGATATTTACTTCGTGCCCGGTTTATGTTATCTTATGTGTATCATATATCCGAAGGGGAAGCAGATATGAAGAAAAATGACGATTACATAAAGCGTGCGGCGGCGGTCGTGCCGAGCGAGCGCCAGCTCAAGTGGCATGAGCTCGAGTTCTATGCCTTCATCCACTTCGGCATGAACACCTTCACGAACTCCGAGTGGGGCAACGGCAATGATGACCCGGTGCTCTTCAATCCCGAGAAGCTCAATGCCAACCAGTGGGCGGCGGCAGTCCGTGCGGCGGGCATGAAGGCGATTATCCTGACCTGCAAGCACCATGACGGCTTCTGCCTGTGGCCGAGCGAGTATACGGATTACAGCGTCAAAAAAAGCAAATGGAAGGACGGTCAGGGCGATGTCGTGCGCGAATGTGCCGAGGCGTGCAAAAAGTTCGGACTCAAGTTCGGAGTCTACCTCTCCCCCTGGGACAGGCACGATCCCCGCTACGGCGAGGGCGAGGCATATAACAACTATTTCAAGAACCAGCTGCGCGAGCTGCTGACGAACTACGGCGATATATTCTGCGTCTGGTTTGACGGTGCGTGCGGCGAGGGCAAGAACGGCCGCAAGCAGGAATATGACTGGCAGGGCTACTATGACCTTATACGCGAGTGCCAACCCGAGGCGGTCATCTCCGTGACCGGTCCCGATGTCCGTTGGTGCGGAAATGAGGCGGGAGTCTGCCGCAAGAGCGAGTGGAATGTTGTGCCGTATTATTACAGCAACCAGGAGCTCATCGCCGCAGCATCACAGCAGAATGCCGAAAAACCGCCGAAGAAGATAAGCGAGACCACTCTTGATCTCGGTAGCCGCAAGGCGATAAAGAATGTGTCGAAGCTCATCTGGTATCCCGCAGAGGTGGATGTCTCGATAAGAAAAGGCTGGTTCTATCATCTTGACGAGGACTATGAGGTAAAGCCGCTGTCGAAGCTTATGGAGATATATTATAACTCCGTCGGCGCGAACGCGAGCCTGCTGCTCAATATCCCGCCGAACAAGGACGGTCTGTTCGCCCAGCGCGATGTCGAAACACTGCTTGCCATGGGCGCACAGCTTCAGATTGATTTCAACGAGGATCTGGCAGACGATTCCGTAATGACCGATTCCTGCCACCTTGACGAGGAGCATTGCGGTCAGATGGCGCTGACACATACTACCGACGAGTATTGGCACTCGGGCTTCGATCCCGACCACGCGACCCTGACTCTCGACCTCGGCGACGATTACGATATCGACAAGATTGTGCTCTCTGAGCATATCGCGACAGGTCAGCAGATAGAAAAATTCTCGCTCTACGGTCAGATAAACGGCAAGTGGAAGAAGATATTTGCCGGCACCGTTATCGGCTCTAAGCGCATTTGCCGCTTTGACGAGGTCAGAATGCAGTATATAAAGCTCGTTATCGAGGAGACCCGCTGCTTTGCGACCATAGCAAGATTCGAGGCATATTAAAAGACATAAAACGGGGCTGTCGCATATAGCGCAGACCAGAGAGCAAAAAAGGTTGAAGGTCATAATTCGCGGCTGAGAACGCGGATTATGACCT
>CAVDWM010000043.1:0-12919 GCA_963612725.1 Faecalibacterium prausnitzii
AGCATCTTTCGTCCTTGGAGAGGGACGTTAATAACTACTACTTTATTATACGAGGGAGACGGCCATGGGAATGAAAGAAAGAATGCACACAGGCGAGCTCTATTATCCGAACGAGGAGTCGATATTCGACGAGCAGCTCAAAAAGCTCGAATTGCTCTATGAGTTCAACTCTACGCGCCCGACCGAGCAGAAGAGGCGGCAGGAGCTGATGAAGAAAATGTTCGCCGAGGTCGGCGAAAATTGCTATCTCGAGCCGCCGTTCCACGCGAACTGGGGCGGGGCGCATGTGCATCTCGGCGACTCCGTATATGCGAACTTCAACTTCACCGCCGTTGACGATTCGCATATCTACATCGGTTCTCACACGATGATAGGTCCGAATGTCACCGTTGCGACTGCGGGGCACCCGATTTTGCCGAAGCTGCGCGAAAAAGCGTATCAGTTCAACCTGCCGGTGCATATCGGCGAAAACTGCTGGATCGGCGCGGGGGCTATGATAATGCCCGGCGTGACGATAGGGGACAACAGCGTTATCGGCGCGGGCAGCGTCGTCACAAAGGACATTCCCGCAAATGTCGTCGCCTACGGCAACCCGTGCTATGTGGCGCGGGGGATAAACGGGCGCGACCGCGAATATTATTATAGGGACAGACGAATCCCGCAGGAGATTTTTGACGAGATAGAAGAAATATAAAGCGAGCCCGCCGTAGATATAAGTCTGCGGCGGGTCTTAAAATGCTAATTATGCCTCTGCTGCCATTCTTTTCACGGAGAAAATAATGCACGCCAGCGACCACAGCGCGGTTATGACATATAAACAATCGAACAAGGAGGTTAAAAACGGCAAAATATCCTGATAGGGAGAAAGGCCAAAGGGGTGTATTACCCAATTATATTGCAGAATGATTCGCATCAAAATCATTGGTATTGCCGACAGAACAAAAGCGGCAAAGAAAAAACGGAATTTGCTAATTTGCGCTCTTTTTGAAAGATAACGGAAAAACAGATAGACAAAAGCAATCGTCCAAATCAAGCGGCTTGTAAAAAAGAACGGTATCCCTCCCTCCGTCAACGCTATGCATTCCCAATAAAAATCGTGCAGGTGTGTATGAAAAAAATAAAACACGGGACGGAAAAGCTCACCGCTGCAGAATATTATCGCCTGCAGGAACAGCGGCCAAAGAAGTATTTCGGAGATTACAGCAAAAGCTTTTTTGTTTTTTCTCATCACGGCTCCTCCTGATAAGACTTAGTGTCGGGTGTGTCAGTGCTCGTCAAACAAAAACGCATAGGCTGAGACTTCCGAAGACTCTGCCTATGCGTAACACAGCTCAACTCGATTCGCCCCCCGATATAGCGGAACCCGGAAACCAAGCTTTGCGTGGAATGATTTGTTTTGCAGATGTGAAGATTTGTCATAGCCCTGTTACCTCTAAAACCGGTGAAAGGATGATGACTCTCATACCGCAACTACAGTATAGCATAAATTTTTAAAAAATGTAAAGGTCTACAGCTTCACGCGAAGCAAAAGGTGCTGTAGCCCTTGCGCAGACCGAAGAGTAAAAAAGTTGAAGGTCATAATACGCGATTGAGAACTCGGATTATGACCTTCATTTTAGTTTGTTTTTGCTCCTTTTCGGTGCTTATTTGTATTTCGGTCTCGCGACATACGAGGTGTGGAGAACCTCGTGCGCCTTGTGGCTGCCGGGCTCGCCGAGGAACTCGTCATAGACGCGCTTGACCGCTTCGCTCTCATGCGACTTGCGCAGGGGCATGTCCTTGTCCGCCTCGTAAAGGGCGGCGGCTCTGCGCGCTCTGAGATCGACGAAGTTGCGCACGACCGCGTGCTGAATAGGCTGACCGCCGCCGTTGACGCAGCCGCCGGGGCAGCCCATGATTTCGATGAAGTGATAGTCGGCAGTGCCGTTTCTGACCTTTTCCATGACGGCGTTGGCGTTTGCAAGACCGCTGGCTACGCAGACCTTGATTTCCATGCCGTTGACGGTGTAAGAAGCCTCTTTTATTCCGTCGGTGCCGCGAACCTCGGTGAAGTCGAGGCTCTTGAGCTCCTCGCCGGAGAGCTTCTCAACGGCGGTTCTCAGCGCCGCCTCCATAACGCCTCCGGTTGCGCCGAATATGACCGCAGCGCCGGTTGCGTCGCCCAGAGGATTGTCGAACTCCTCGTCGGGCAGGTGTCTGAAGAATATGCCCGCGCTGTCGATCATCCTGCCGAGCTCTCTCGTGGTCAGCGAGTAGTCAACATCCGGATAGCCGGACGCAGCCTGATCCTTGCGCTTTGTCTCGAATTTCTTCGCCGTGCAGGGCATAATGCCGACAACGACGATATCCTTCGGGTCAATGCCCATCTTATCGGCATACCAGGTCTTTATTATCGCACCCGACATCTGCTGAGGCGACTTGCAGGTCGAAAGGTGATCGAGCATATCGGGATAGTAATGCTCGCAGTATTTTATCCATCCGGGCGAGCAGGAGGTTATCATCGGGAGCACGCCGCCGTTCTGAACTCTGCCGAGGAACTCGTTTGCCTCTTCGACAATGGTGAGATCCGCGCCGAAGTCGGTGTCAAAGACCCTGTCGAAGCCGAGGCGTCTGAGCGCCGCGACCATCTTGCCCTGAACATTGGTGCCGATGTGCATTCCGAAGCACTCGCCGAGAGTGACGCGGATGGAAGGCGCGGTGTGGACAACGACGAACTTCTCGGGATCGTTGATAGCCTCGAGAACCTTTGCGGTGTCGTCCTTTTCGTAGATAGCGCCGGTCGGGCAGTTGACGATGCACTGACCGCAGGAGACGCACGCCACGGAATCGAGAGGTTTCTCGAACGCCGAGCCTATATGGGTGTCAAATCCGCGGGCATTTGCGCCGATAACGGAGATGTGCTGAGCCTGACATGCCGCGACGCAGCGGCGGCAGAGAATGCATTTGCCGTTGTCTCTTATCATATGGATGGCGGAATCGTCGTATTCGTGAACGGGATTCGCGCCGTCAAAACGGGTCTCGTTGTCAACGCCGAACTCCTTGCAGAGCTGCTGAAGCTCACAGGTTCCGCTGCGAATACACGACAGACACTTCCTGTCATGCGTCGAAAGAATGAGCTCAAGGGTCATCTTGCGGCTCTTGCGGACGCGCTCGGTGTTTGTGAATATCTCCATACCCTCGTTTACGGGGTACACGCAGGCGGTCACGAGCGAACGGGCGCCCTTGACCTCGACCATGCAGATACGGCATGCGCCTATTTCGTTTATCTTCTTGAGGTAGCAGAGGGTCGGAATCTCAATGCCGGCCATACGCGCCGCCTCAAGTATGGATATGCCCTTGGGTACGCTCAGGGGCATGTTGTTTATCTTTATATTTACCATTTCCATGCTGTGTTGACCCTCCTTCCTCAGCCTTTGCTGATTGCCTTGGCGCGCTTGCAGTTCTCCATGCAGACGCCGCACTTGATGCACTTCGCCGTGTCGATTGTGTACGACGGGAGCTTATGACCCTCTGCGACATAGTCGGTCTTGCCGATTGCCGAGACGGGGCAGTTTCTGGCGCAGAGACCGCAGCCGATGCACAGATCCTTGTCTATCTTGAAGCTCAGCAGCGCCTTACATACGCCTGCGGGACACTTCTTGTCAACTATATGCGCTATATACTCCTCGCGGAAGAACTTGAGGGTCGCAAGGACGGGGTTGGGAGCCGTCTGACCGAGTCCGCAGAGGGAGTTTTCCTTGATGTAGTGGGCGAGCTCCTCGAGCTTGTCCAGATCCTCGAGCGTCGCCTTGCCGGCGATAATTTTTTCGAGTATCTCCTGCATTCTTCTCGTGCCGATACGGCAGGGGGAGCACTTTCCGCAGGACTCGTCAACGGTGAAGTCGAGGAAGAACTTGGCTATATCGACCATGCAGTTGCTGTCGTCCATGACGATAAGTCCGCCCGAGCCCATCATGCAGCCTATGGCGGTGAGGTTGTCGTAGTCTATCTCGGTGTCCATAAGGCTCGCGGGGATGCAGCCGCCGGAGGGTCCGCCGGTCTGAGCGGCCTTGAACTTTCTGCCGTTGGGGATGCCGCCGCCGATGTCCTCAATTATTTCGCGCAGGGTCGTGCCCATGGGGATTTCAACAAGACCCGTGTGCTTGATGTTGCCGCCGAGCGCAAAGACCTTGGTGCCCTTGGAGCGCTCGGTGCCCATGGAGGCGAAGCTCTCCGCGCCGTGCAGGATTATCTGCGGGATGTTTGCAAATGTTTCAACATTGTTCTCCGTAGTGGGCTTTCCGAAAAGACCCTTTTCCGCCGGGAACGGAGGTCTCGGACGGGGCTCGCCGCGGTTGCCCTCGATGGAGGTCATGAGCGCGGTCTCCTCGCCGCAGACGAATGCGCCCGCACCGAGTCTTATGTGAAGGTCGAAGTCGAAGCCGCTGTCGAAAATGTTCTTGCCGAGCAGTCCGAGCTCACGCGCTTCGTTTATTGCTATCTGAAGTCTCTTGACCGCTATCGGGTACTCCGCACGGACATAGATATAGCCCTCGGTCGCGCCGGTGGCGTAGCCGCATATCGCCATGGCTTCGACGATGCAGTGCGGGTCGCCCTCAAGCACGGAGCGATCCATGAACGCACCGGGGTCGCCCTCGTCGGCGTTGCAGACGACATATTTCTGATCCGCATGATTCTTGCTGGTGAAGCTCCATTTGAGCCCCGTCGGGAATCCGCCGCCGCCTCTGCCGCGCAGACCGGAATCCTTGACTATCTGGATGACCTCGTCAGGGGTATATTCGGTCAGGCACTTTGCGAGAGCCTGATAGCCGTCCATGGCTATGTATTCATTGATATTTTCGGGGTCGATAACGCCGCAGTTGCGCAGCGCGACTCTCTTTTGCTTTTTATAGAACTGAGTCTCATTGAGGCTCTTTACGGTGTCGCCGGCAACGGTGTCATCGTAGAGCAGATGCTTGACTATCCTGCCCTTGATGAGGTGCTCGTCAACTATCTCCGGAACGTCCTCGACCTTTATCTGGCTGTAGAACGCGCCTTCGGGATAGACAACGACTATCGGCCCTAAGGCGCACAGACCGAAGCAGCCCGTCCTGATGACCTTGATTTCGTCTGCGAGACCCTTTTCGGCGATCTCCTTTTCAAACTCGGCAATTATTTCTGCGCTGTGAGAAGAAGTACAGCCGGTACCGCCGCAGACAAGAACGTGTGAACGATACATTGATTTTCCTCCTTGTTATTTGGCGATGGCGCCGACCGTAAATTCGCCGACGGGGTTGCCGTTGACGAGATGATCGCTGACGATGCGTGCGACCATTTCGGGTGTTACCTTGACATAGGTGACTTTATCTTTGCCGGGCTCAAGAACCTCGACAATCGGCTCATACTGGCACATGCCGATGCAGCCGGTCTGCGAGACGGTGACATGGCTGAGATTGCGGCGGGCAACCTCGTCAACAAGTGCGGTGAGCACGGGCTTCGCGCCTGCCGCTATGCCGCAGGTCGCCATGCCGACGAGCACGCGGGTGGTGTTCTCGCTGTCCTCGCGGACGTTCATATTGGCTTTTGCCTTATCTCTTATTGCGTTAAGTTCAGCAAGTGATTTCATGGTTATTCCTTTCCCGGCGCACGGGCGCCGTCATATGTTTTTTGTGATGGACGCTGTGTTCTCGTCGATATATTCTTTCATCCACTGCACAACATCGGGGTTGTCGAGCGGCACGCCGTCGAGGATGTTTTTTATCTCCCGCGTGTCGAGCACGAATTCCTTTCCGTTGACCGAGCGGCGGTAAACAAAGTCCCTGTCGGTGTTCATCGAGATGAGCAGCGTTACCGTCGAGATCATATCCCCGAGGGGGGTGAAGTCGATGCTGTCCGAATGAAATACGGCTCTTGTCGAAGTGCCGACGCCTTTTGCTGACGTTATCTCAAGACTGCCGCCGGTCTGCTCCGCCGCAAGGCGGAACAGCGGTATGCCCATGCCGACCTTGCGCGTCGTGCGCGTGGTGAAAAACGGATCGCAGACATTTCGAAGCTGTTCCTCGTCCATGCCGCAGCCGTTGTCGGAAACCGTGAGCGTGAGAAGATGCTCCTCTGTGTTTTCGCTGACATCTATTTTTATCAGTGACGCTCCGGCGGATATGGAGTTCTGGGCTATATCGAGAATATTGAGTGACAGCTCGCGCATGGCGTTAAGCGTTCAGGTATTTGTCGAGAATACCGTCTACCTGATCGGGGGTGAGTCTGCCGTAAACATCGTCGTTGACGGTCATTACGGGAGCAAGTCCGCACGCGCCGATGCAGCGGCACGCCTCGACCGAGAAGCACGCGTCGTCGCTGCACTCGCCCGGACCGATGCCGAGTCTCTCGCTTATCTTGTCGAGGATAGCCTGCGAGCCTTTGACATAGCAGGCGGTTCCGAGACATACGGAGATGTTGTATCTGCCCTTGGGACTCAGAGCGAACTGGGCGTAGAAGGTCGATACACCGTATACCTTCTCAAGCGGAACATCCATTCCCTCGGCTATCATAGCCTGTACCTCGAACGGAAGATAACCGTAGATGAGCTGAGCCTCCTGCATGACATGCATAAGCAGGCTCTTGTCGCCGCTGCATTCCGCGATAACGGCTTTTAGCTTCTCCTCCTGCTCCGGGGTGCCGGAAAAAGGTATCTTACTGATTTTTTTGAGCATTTGTAGCCATTCCCTCCTTAGGTTTGAGAAAAATAACAGATAGGCAAAAAGGGCTTTCCTTTTCACATAAAAGTAATTATATCATGCGGGTTCGAAAATTGCTACAGTTTAAAGAAAAAACTATCGATAAACTATATACCAAATTACATACCCGACAGGTAGTAATTACTCTTCAACAGATCAATGACCGCCTGCGGCGACGCGCAGGGGAGCTCAAGCTCGGTGCTCGCCGAGCCGACATTTTCGAGGCAGTGCGCGTCGGACGCACGCAAAAGCCTCATTTTTCTGAGCAGCGGATGCTCTTCGGCGAGCCTGTCCGCCTGAGCAAAGGCGGAGAGCTCGGCGTTCACGAAGCCCCAGCTTTCGTCCAATGAACCGAGGTTTGCGATTACGCTGAACGACGGGCGGTCGATATGAGCGGGATAGCAGACCCCGCCGAAGTCGGAGACGAGCGAAAAAACCTCGCTTATTGAAATAAAGCTCGCCGTGCTCAGCAGATTTTCCTCCCGCCCGAGAATACCGTCACGCTCGTCCATTATCAGCTGTTCGCCGAAAATGTCGAGCCGGTTTTTTATCTTCGGCAGACGCTCGGCGACACAGCCCGAAAACGCGAGCGCGGAATCGACATCGTAAAACAGGCACACGACATGCGCCTCCTCCGAGGTCGTCAGCTCCATTCCGGGCACAAAGACTATACCGGCTTCCTTTGCCGCACGCGCTGCGGCGGGGCAGTTGAGCGAAGAATTGTGGTCGGTCAGCGCAAGGATATCCAGCCCCATGACCTTTGCCATGTTGACAAGGTTATAGGGAGTCATCTCCTCGTCGCCGCAGGGCGACAGACACGAGTGGATATGCAGATCACATAAAAATCTCGGCATAATTCGACTCCGAATCTTTTTGCTGGCTTCGTTCAAAGTAATGAAAATATGAGTAATAATGTATGCGGCGGGGCGAATATATCCGCCCGCGAATCGACACAAAATTCCAGAATGCGCCGCAGTTACACTATATTATACATCGTTATATCAATAAATCAATACCTAATATATCAATTATGATATGTCTTTTTCAGCTCTTTCGTCGCTTCGCCGCTGAGCAGACAGAGCGATATCAGGTTCGGCACCGCCATGAGCGCGTTCGCGAGGTCGGCAAGCTCCCAGACGAGCCTGAGGTCGGCGACGCATCCGACAAATACCGCCGCAGCGTAGATAACATTATATATCCTCGCGCTCCTTGCGCCCAGCAGATATTCCAGCCCCCGCCGCCCGTAATATGACCAGCCGATGAGCGTGGCAAAGGCGAAGACACAGACGCTCACGCAGACGAATACGCTTCCCGTTTTTCCGAATACACTGCCGAATGCGGCGGCGCAGGCGAGAGAACCGTCGCCGTCCGTCGGCGCACCGGATACCAAGAGCGTTACCGCAGTCACGGTACACATGACCACCGTGTCGAGGAAAACCTCAAGTATGCCCCAGCAGCCCTGCTCGGCGGGCGAATCTGTCTGCGCCGCCGCGTGGATTATCGCGTTGCTTCCGAGCCCTGCTTCGTTTGAAAACACTCCCCGTGACACCCCGTAGCGCAGAGCCTTTTTTATCCCGCAGCCTGCCGCTCCGCCCGCCGCCGCACGCAGAGAAAACGCCTCGGATATTATGCGCGAAAATGCCGACGGCACGGCGCGAAAGTTCTTTATTATGACGGCGAAGCTCGCGAGAATAAACACAGCCGTCATGGCGGGGATTATCTTCTCCGCCGCCGAGGCGATTCTCTTGAGCCCGCCGCAGGTTACGGCGAACACTCCGGCGGCGAGGAAAAATCCCGTTATCGCGGGACTCAGCCCGAACGACTTTGAGAGCGAGAGCGCGGCGGCGTTCGCCTGAGTCATGTTGCCTATGCCGAGCGAGGCAATGACTAACAAAACGCAGAAAATTTTTGCCATGTGCCTGAACCCCAGCCCGCGCTCCATATAGACGAACGCGCCGCCCATCCATTCGCCGTTTTCGTCGCGGTATCTGTATTTTATGCCGAGAATGTTTTCGCAGCACGCGCTCATCATGCCGATTACGGCGCTTATCACCATCCAGAAAACCGCGCCCGCGCCGCCGGAGGCTATTGCCGCCGCCACGCCTACTATGTTGCCCGTGCCCATGCACGCGGCGAGCGCGGCGGAGAGGGCCTGAGTCTGCGATATCGAGCCGTCATTCGATTTTCTGCTCCTCTTGCCGAAGATACTGCCGAGCGTCGTTTTCATCCATGTGCCGATGTGCGTTATCTGAAAAAATCCTGACCGCACGCTCAGCAGAAGCCCCGTGCCCGTGAAGGCGGCGAGCAGCGGAACGCCCCAAAGTGCAGAATTTATCGAAGAAACGAGCGAATAAAAAGAGCCCGTGGGATCACCTCCGAAAATGAAAAGGATTGATTTAAAGCGCGGATTAGTATATACTGAATATAATAAAGATTCGCGAAAGGGAACGTGATATCTTGAAAGACTTAGGATTTGTCAAGGCTGCGGCGGTCTGCCCGAGAGTGACCGTCGGCGCGGCGGATAAAAATGTTGATAATATGCTTCCTCTTATAAGAGAGGCGGCTTCATCGGGTGCGCAGATAATCGCCCTGCCTGAGCTCTGCATAACCGGATACACCTGCTCCGACCTCTTTTCGCAGGACAGACTTATTGAAGGTGCGGAGGCTGCGCTCGGCAGGCTCGTTCTTGAATGTGCCGATATCGGTGCGCTTGTGATAGCGGGACTTCCGGTGCGCGTGCGCGGCAGGCTCTTCAACTGCGCCGCCGCGTTCCAAAACGGCAGGCTCGCGGGCGTTGTCCCGAAGAGCTATCTGCCGAACTACAACGAGTTCTATGAAAAACGCCACTTCACCTCGGGACTCGATGCTCCGTGCGATACCGTCACCCTTTGCGGGCAGGAGGTGCCGTTCGGCAGTATGCTGTTCTGCGCGGACAACGGCGCGTCGGTCGGAATTGAGCTGTGCGAGGATATGTGGGTGCCCGTGTCTCCGGGAGCGGTTCTGGCTCTCAGCGGCGCGGATATCATTGTCAATATTTCCGCCTCCGACGAGATGGTCACAAAGAACGATTTCAGGCTGAGCCTTATCGAGCAGACGAGTGCGCGGTGCTACTGCGGCTATGTCTATTCCTCCGCCGGCGTCGGCGAGAGCACGACCGATCTCGTATTTTCCGGCGCATGCACGATATCCGAAAACGGCGGCATACTCGCGCAAAACGAACGCTTTGAGAGAGACGGTGCGGCGGTATGTGCCTGCATCGATATCAAAAAGCTCCAAGCCCTGCGCAGAAACAGCGAATTTTATGACAATGCGGCGCACTGCGCCGACCGTGATATAAGACGCGTTGAAATAACCCTGCCCGACCTGCGGGAGAGCGATATAAACAGAACCTTTGACGCACATCCGTTCGTGCCCTCGGATGAAAAGGTCAGGCGCGCACGCTGCGCCGAGATATTCAATATCCAGGCGGCGGGGCTCGCAAAGAGAATAGAGCATATCGGGCTCAAAAAAGCGGTTATAGGCATATCCGGCGGACTCGATTCGGCGCTTGCCCTGCTTGTCACGGACAGGGCGTTCGACCTGCTCTCGCTGCCGAAGGAAAATATAATTTGCATCACGATGCCGGGCTTCGGCACAACGAAGCGCACGAAGTCGAGCGCCGTCACGCTCACCGAGTGCATCGGGGCGCAGCTCAGGGATATCGATATCGTACCCGCGTGTACTCAGCATATGCGGGACATAGGTCACGATATGAGCATACTCGATGTGACTTACGAAAATGTTCAGGCGCGTGAGCGCACGCAGATACTCATGGACACCGCGAACAAGGAGGGCGCTCTGCTCGTCGGCACGGGCGACCTGTCCGAGCTTGCGCTCGGCTGGTGCACCTATAACGCCGACCACATGAGCATGTACGGAGTCAACTGCTCCGTGCCCAAGACGCTCGTGCGGTATCTCGTCGGCTTCGTTGCGGACGAGAGGGGTGGCGGGCTCGGCGAGGTGCTCCGCGAGATACTCGCAACACCGGTCAGCCCCGAGCTGCTCCCGCCCGACAAAAACGGCAAGATAGCGCAAAAGACCGAGGACGCCCTCGGTCCCTATGAGGTTCACGATTTCTTCCTCTATCATTTCCAACGCTTCGGTGCCTCGCCCGACAAGCTCATGTTCATGGCGTGCCGCGCATTTGACGGAGTATACAGCCGCGAGCAGCTCGAAAAATGGCTCAGGCTCTTTATGAAGAGGTTCTTCTCCCAGCAGTTCAAACGCTCCTGCATACCGGACGGACCGAAGGTCGGCTCCGTGAGCCTCTCGCCGCGCGGCGATTGGCGAATGCCCTCCGACGCGGATGCCTCCGCGTGGCTCGATCTCTGACGAAAGGACAAGCGAAAATGAAGAAGTTCAAAAGCTTTATTGCCGTTCTGCTCTGCCTTGCCGCCGTATTCTGCACGGCGGGCTGCTCGGCATCAAAAAAGAGTGCGCTGAATATTTCGGGCGCACAGATAGATTATGAGACGTTTTTATATTATTTCGACCGGGTTCATGCGTTCCCCGAAAAATATGAGCTCTCATCGGACGCGACAAACGAGCAGATGATTGACGCCGCGATAGAGAAGTGCTGCGAGTATGTTGCGGTCAACACGAAGCTCGCCGAATACGGGCTGACTCTCTCCGCCTCCGAAAAGCGTTCGGCTTCAAACGACCTTGAGGATCTGTGGCATGTTTTCTCGGGCTACTACGGGAAGCTCGGCGTGTCGAAGCAGACGCTCATGAAGATAGAGACTGCCGACACCTCGCGAAACAGACTTTTCTATTATATCTACGACGAGGGCGGCGAAAGGGCGGTCAGCGAGGACGATATAAAGGAATATTATAACGAAAATTATATCTCCTTCCGCGCCATAACGGGCTATCTCACGACGACCGACGCAAACGGCGACACCGTGGTTATGACTGCCGATCAGAAGGCGGAGATGAACAAGGAGTTCACGGAGCTTTCGACGCGCCTCGGAAACGGTCAGACGATGAACGAGATAGTCGAGCTCTATTCCCAAAAGCACCCGGACTCCACCGTTTCCGATCAGCTCCAGTTCATAAAAAAAGACACGGATTCCTATCCCGAGGGCTTCTTTGAAAAGGTTCGCGAGCTCTCCGTCGGCTCGAACACTGTGCTTATTATGGACAACTATATCTTCCTTGTCCTCAGGGAGAACCCTTCGGAGGACGAGGCAAAGCAGTATTACGAGCGCTACCGCGACGACTGTCTCAAGAGTCTGCGCGGGGACGAGTTCGGGACAATAGTCGCGGGCTACGCCTCCGAGCTTTCGGTCGAGCGCAACGACAGGGTCATAAACAGGGCTGTCAAGGAGGTTCTCAAGGATGGCTGATATAATCAGAAACGAAGTCACCGACGCCGTACTCACGCGCCAGACAATAAGAGAATATAAGCCCGTAATGCTCACCGACGCGCAGCTCGATACCTTGACAGCGGCGGCGATGATGGCTCCGAGCGGGCGAAACGGTCAGCCGTGCCATGTCAGGTTCATATGCAGCGACGCTATGCTGCGCCAAATGCAGATAGATTTTAAGAATATTGTCGGCTGGGATACTCCCGTGCACACGCGAAGCGACAAGAACCCGTTCTATCACAATGCGCCGGTGTTCGCCGCGATATTCGCAAAGCCGGGCAGTCAGATGGATGCCGGAATCATGGTCGAGAATATATGCATCGCCGCAAAGGGGCTCGGACTCGGCACATGTATAGTCGGCAGCGCGGGCGCACTGTTTGACGACGCTGACAAGGGAACCTATTGGCGAGGGGAGATCGACATTCCCGTTGATTTTCAGTATATGATAGGCGTTGCGATAGGTGTGCCTGACGAAGTGCCGGAGCAGAAGCCGCGTGACCCGAGCCATTATAAAACGATAAGATGATAAGATAAGTAAGCTAACCGCCGCAGAGAATAGACTTTGCGGCGGCTGTTTTTATAGAATTGTTCACTATAACTATATGAAAAAGGGCTGTCGCATTTAGATGCAGAAAGCGTTTTTTGACCCGAAGCTGTATAAGTATACTGCGAGTGGGCAAAAAGACGCTTAAAAGAGCAAAAAAAATAAATAGAAAATCAAATAAAATAAAGGTCATAACCCGCGTTATTATCCGTGAATTATGACCTTTGTATTTTTGCTCTTTGGTCTGCGCTAAATGC
>CAVDWM010000044.1:0-12680 GCA_963612725.1 Faecalibacterium prausnitzii
CCGCGCCGTCAACGATAATGGTGTTCTCCTTGGAGACCTTGACCTGGCGTGCACGGCCGAGGTCGGAAATCTGGGTGTCCTTGAGCTCAAGACCGAGATCGGAGGTGATGACCTTGCCGCCGGTGAGGATAGCGATATCCTGGAGCATCTCCTTGCGTCTGTCGCCGAAGCCGGGAGCCTTGATGCCCACGCAGGTGAACACGCCGCGAAGCTTATTGACAAGTATAGTCGAAAGAGCCTCGCCCTCGATGTCCTCCGCAATAATGACGAGCTTTCCGCCCGCGTGCATTATCTGCTCAAGCAGGGGGAGAAGATCCTGAATGCTTGCGATCTTCTTGTCTGTGATAAGGATGAGAGCGTCGTCAATGACGGCCTCCATCTTGTCGGTGTCGGTTACCATGTAGGGGGAGATATAGCCTCTGTCGAACTGCATACCCTCGACGACCTCCGCCTCGGTCTGCGCAATCTTCGACTCCTCAACGGTGATAACGCCGTCTGCGGTGACCTTCTCCATAGCGTCGGCAATGATTCTGCCGATGTCCTCGTCAGCGGAGGAAATGGTGGCTATTCTTGCGATATCCTCGGTGCCCTTGACAGGCTGAGAGTGGGATTTGACTGCCTCGATAGCCGCGTCAACAGCCTTCTGTATACCCTTTTTGATAACCATCGGGTTTGCGCCTGCGACAACATTCTTCATGCCCTCGCGGACGAGTGCCTGAGCAAGCAGGGTGGCGGTGGTGGTGCCGTCGCCCGCGACATCGTTAGTCTTTGTGGCGACTTCCTTTATCAGCTGAGCGCCCATGTTCTCAAAGGGGTCCTCAAGCTCGACATCCTTTGCGATGGTCACGCCGTCGTTGGTGATGAGGGGTGCGCCGTACTTCTTGTCGAGCACAACATTTCTGCCCTTGGGACCGAGCGTGATTTTAACTGTGTCAGCGAGCTTATCTATGCCGGACTGGAGAGCCTTGCGGGCTTCCTCACCGTAAATAATTTGTTTTGCCATGATGAATTACCTCCGATTATTCTACGATAGCGAGAATGTCGCTCTGACGGACTATGGTGTATTCCTCTTTGTTGAGCTTGACCTCAGTGCCGGAATATTTGCCGGTTATCACCCTGTCGCCGACCTTGACGTACATCTCAACTTCCTTGCCGTCAACGAGTCCGCCGGGTCCTACTGCAACGACCTCGGCGACCTGAGGCTTTTCCTGCGCGGAAGCGGCGAGGATAATGCCGCTGCTCGTAGTCTCTTCAACCTCGACAGGCTTGACAACAACTCTGTCTGCAAGCGGTTTAATGTTCATATTGATTCCTCCTGAATTATAAAAATACAAGCTAAAAAATCTTTTGGCACTCTACATCCTCGAGTGCTAATTCATATTCTAAACCCATTTGTACCAAAAATCAATACCTTTTTCCAAAGTTTACAATTATGTCATAAACTCGGTCGGGAGTCGTAAAGAATACCTTAACCTCCGTAACTTTATCACAGCTCCGCCGAAAAAGATGTCGGAGTATGAATATAAAAAAGAAAAGGGCAAAAAAATTACGGCACCGTCAAAAACAGTGCCGTGAATATCTGTTCGGTCATCAGACAGCGCGTGTGACTTTGCCGGAACGAAGGCAACGAGTACATGCATAAACTCTCTTGGGAGAGCCGTTCACTATAGCCTTGACCCTTTTAATGTTGGGCTTCCAGGTTCTGTTTGAACGTCTGTGAGAATGGGAAACCTTGATGCCGAAAGACACATCCTTACCGCAATATTCGCATTTTGCCATGTGTCGCACCTCCTTCTTTACTCGGTAACAGATGATATGATAACAGATAACTTTCGAAAAAGCAAGCTTTTTTTTATTTTTTATAGCACCCGACGCGAAAAACTTGAAAATAATTATTATCCCTGATATAATAGAGCGGTCGGAAGCCTCCGAGGATATTTTGGGGGCGATATATGCGGATATGGCGGAATTGGCAGACGCGCCGGATTTAGGATCCGGTGGGCAACCATGCAGGTTCGATCCCTGTTATCCGCACCACGGGAAAAAGCACGCGCAGGCGTGCTTTTTTCGGTGACATAAAATTATTTTGCCGTTTCGCTGTATCTTCTCAGTGATATCCTGCCTGCTGTCAGCATTATGCTCTCAAGCATCAGCGCGGCGCACAGCGGAGCGCATATTTTCGGATAGCCGAAGACGAGAGCCGCCGTCACGGCTGCGAAGGTCAGCGTGACGCGGATTATCGAGTGCTCGCGGTAGCGGATTTTCTCCGCATTATCGAGCGGCTTTTCTTTCGCCGCCGCAGGAGAGAGTATGCATATTATAATGTATGCCGCCGCCGATGCAAGCGCGCCGGATTTCAAAACCGCAGGCTCGCGCAGGGCGAAGAAAACGAAGCATACCGACAAAAGTATTTCTGCGGTCGATATTATCATGCATCTGCCCTCGGTCGAGGCGTGGAACCCGCCGCCGTATTTCTTGATGAACAGGAATATGGCGTAGAATATCATGCTTTCAACACATATCCCGAAGACAAGTCCCGCTATCAGGCAGATGACCGCATACATCAGCTTTGATAACAGCGAAAAGAGACCGTAAGCTACGATCTCTTCCTCGCTGTCCGGCAGATACCCGCGCTTCCCGAGACGGGAAGTCAGGCGAACTGACAGATCATAAATCATTTGTTCTTATAGGTTTCCGCGCTCTTGGGCATACGGGGCTGATAAGACCAGGGCGAACCGGTTGAATTGATGTCGTCCTTGACGTTCTTCTTGGCGAGTGTGATAACAGACTCCGCCGCTTTCTTTGCTATGTTTTTCATTTTGTCCACCGTCTGCCGTTCCGTTTCGGTTCGGTTCGGCATTTCCTTTCTTTGTTATTTTTTGGACACTTATATGATAACATGTCAACAATAAAATTCAATATAGCAAACAATACTGCATATTTTTGCGTCAAAACTGCACAGATTCATAATATTATTTAACAACGGCATAAAATAACGGTGTATTACAAATACAATTGTGTTTATAAATGAAAGTTTGTTCCAATCAAAAAAAGCAAATGGTAACATTTTCCGTGGGTGATGAAAGTGAACGACGAAAAGAAAAATGCCGTTGTCGGGGCGAGGATAATGCAGCGCAGAAAGCTTATCGGAATGAAGCAGTCCGAGCTGGCGGAGCTTATCGGTGTCTCCGACAATCAGATATCCAATATAGAAAACGGCAGGAGCTATCCGAAGCTCAACAGCTTTATGCTTATATGCAAGGCACTCGACTGCAACGCCGACTATTTCTTCTCCGGCGTGATAAGCGACTCTCTTCCCGAGCAGATAGGCGAGATGCTCTCGTCGCTTTCCGTCGAGGAGCAGAGGATGGTCTGGCGGCTTGTTGACTGCTACATACATCAGAAGGATGACCCGACGATTTGAACAATTTAACGGCTCGGACAGTTTGACTTGACTTTTGCCATATGCTATAATTGTCAACGGGGAGTGGCATTTCGTGAGGATCGCAATTTGTGATGACGACAGTGCTTATATAAAAAAGATTGAATCGGTGGTCAGGACGACCCTTGCGGAGAAGAATATCAAGGCGCGGTTCGATCTCATATCCGACAGTGCGCAGCTGTATGACAGCGCGGAGGCATATGATATGGCGTTTCTCGATATCGGGATGACCCCGTATAACGGGCTCGAGCTTGCCGCAAGGCTGAAGAAGAGAAACCGCGGCATTATCATATTTTTTATCACATCGTATGATAACTACATCGACGATGCCATGGATCTGCGCGCCTTCAGATATATATCAAAGCCGCTCGACGCGAAGAGGCTCAGAGCGGGTGTCGAAAAAGCATTGTCACTCATCGATAAAGCGCGGATAAGCTTTCTTGTCAAGGACAGCGAAAAAACCGTGTGCGTCTTCTCAAAGGATATTGTTTTTGTTGAGATAGCCGGACGGTCTACGCGGGTCGTGACGACCCGAGGGGAGTATAATTCGGAAAACGGCATTGACTTCTGGGATTCGAGGCTCGCTGCGCCGTCATTCTTTCGCGTGCATAAGAGCTACATAGTCAATGTGTATTACGCGACGGATTACAGCCGTGCGACCGTTGTGCTCTGCGGCGAGTACGAAATACCCGTAGCCTATAGAAAGCAGGCGGAGTTCCGCCGCTTTTTTCTCAACTATTTCGGGGGACGATGATCTAAGAATGAATCTGGTTTCGGCACTTTCACATGCTATCGAGCTTTTTATCGTTTTTCAGTTTTTTGACGACCTGTTTTCGGGCAAGGGCAGGAAGCTTCTCGCGGCGGCGGTCGGTCTTGCTCTTTATGCCGTGGCGTATGCGGCATTTCTGCTCTTCGACTCAACGGTCGTCAATATTCTGCTCTGCTTTATTATCGATTCCGTTTTGGCAAAGCTGTTCTTCGAGTGTAATCTCAAGGGCGCGATGCTCGGTGCGCTGTTCATATCGGTGTCGAATACTGCGGCAGAGTTTATAGTCATGAGCCTGATAGCGATAATCGGCAGCGGGGATATAGAGTCGTATCAGTCGAGCATCCCCATATATCTGCTCATGGTGCTTTTGAGCAAATCCGTTTTCTTCGTGCTGACGAAGGCGGCGGTCTATGCGGGGCTGTATCTGCGCGGTCAGAAGGGCGCACGGATTCCGGCGTTCCTGCTTATCTACCCCATAGCGTCGGTGGTTATCCTCTACACCTTTTGGATAATCTCGGTGCGCTACGACCTGTCAAAGGATATCAGCTTTATAATTTCCGCCGCGTCTATTGCGGTTATCGCGTCGGCGTTTCTGACATTTGTCTTTTACGGTCGCACCTCGCACAAGCTGGACGAGCTGTATAAAACCCAAAGCGAAGCGGAGAGACTGCGTACCGACCAGACTTATTATGCCCTGCTCGACCGGCAGAACGAGATGCTTAAAACTATAACGCACGACGAGAAAAATCATCTTATCGCCATAAAAGCACTCGCAAACGATCCCGCAGTCAGCGAATATATCGAGAATATTTACGGCGATATAAAATACCATTCGATGTTCGGCAACACGAAGAACAAGTTCCTCGATCTGCTGCTCAACAAATATAAATCGATCTGCGATTCGAGCGGGATAAGCTTCGAATACAATATAAGAACGGCGAACCTCTCGTTTATGGACGCACCGGATCTGATAACGCTGCTGAGCAATATCCTCGACAATGCGGTCGAGGCGGCGAGCGTTTCGGAAAAGAAAACGATAGAGCTTTCGATAAACAAGGTCAATGAATTCGATATGCTTTCCTGCGTCAATTCCTGCGACCGCAAGCCGCAGTCCGTCGGAAAATCGCTCAGGACTTCAAAGACTTCCGGCGGCTTCCACGGTCTCGGAACAAAGAGCATTCGGACGATGGCGGGGAAATATAACGGCGAGTTCGACTGGTCATACAGCGAGGCTGACAGGGAGTTCACGGTCAATATCGCGTTCTTCCATACGGATAAGACGGCTGCCGCCCGTTAACGGCGTTTTTCGCGGAGCACAGTTTTTTACTGCGCTCCGTTTGCCGTAATATGCGTATACCGCAGCGTTTCTTTGCCGTGCTCGGATATCACATCCGAACTTTATATGATAAAATCAATCTCAGTGCAAAGCTTTAAAGCTGTAATTCGGCAGTTCGCCGTCTTACTAAAGCAGAGCGGTGGCTTTTAAAAACGGCTTGACAGTGCGCTTTCGGGAATCTTTGCGCCGTGTGCGCGCAAAAAACGAATATCGCGGACTCCGCTGTGCGCCCGAACCGAAAAATTGACGGCTTTTTGAAATATCCGGCAATAAATTCAATTCGTATAAGCTTGCATTTTTGGTTGTATTGTGTTAACATATCCTATAATAAGCAGTCATAAATAGTTAATTTTTAACAGTTTGAGTTGTTTGTGGTGCTTTTTACGGGGCGGCGCCGGACTTTCCGCTTCGATACTTTTTTACACAGGGAGTTGGCATACTTGGCGAAGTATATCATCAAGCGTGTTGCAATGGGTCTGCTGTGCATATTCATTGTTGCAACACTGACTTTTCTTCTGATGAATCTGGTTCCGGGCGGTCCGTTCACGGCTGAGAAGTCTATGAGCAAGGCGGCTCAGGAAGCACTTGCCGCAAAATACGGATTGGACAAGCCGCTCTGGGAGCGCTATCTTACTTATATGTCCGATTTCCTCAAGGGCGATATGGGACCGAGCCTCAAGCAGAGGGGACGGACGGTCAACGAAATAATTGCGACGAAGTTCCCCATTTCGGCACGCCTTGCGGGCATCGCGGTGCTCGTGTCGCTGCTCGTGGGAATCCCGCTCGGATGTCTCTCGGCTTATAACAGGGGCAAGCTTGCCGATAACATTATTATCGTGTTCGCCACCTGCGGCATAGCAATACCGAGCTTTATAAGCAGCGTTATTCTGCTATATACCTTCGGAAGCAAGCTCAACATATTGCCTACGATAGGACTGAACTCGCTGACATCTTATATAATGCCCGTCACGGCTCTTGCGATTTATCCGACGGCTTATATAACGCGCCTTATGCGTTCGAGCCTGCTCGACGTCATGGGTCAGGATTATATCCGCACAGCGAGGGCAAAGGGTCTGTCGAACTTCAAGGTTCTTTTCAAGCATGCCCTGCGCAACGCTATTCTGCCTGTTGTCACTTATGTCGGTCCCATGCTTGCGAGCCTTATGACCGGTTCGTTTGTCGTGGAGAAGATATTCACCATTCCCGGTCTCGGCCGCGATTTCGTCTCGGCGATAAATACCAAGGATTATACTCTGATAATGGGAACAACAATCGTTCTTGCCACTCTTATAATCGCGGCGAATGTTATAGTTGATATCCTCTATAAGATCATAGATCCCCGTATCAAACTCAAGTAAGGGAGCGGCAGAAGAGAAACGATGAAGAATAAATTTCCGAGTCTGCATCTGAAAGCGGACGATTTTATACCGGCAACAAACGAAGAAAAAGAGAGCCTCGTCGTCATGCGCGACAGCATAAATTTCTGGGCGGACGGCTTGCGCCGCCTGCGCAAGAACAGGATCGCGATGGTCAGCCTCGTTTTCATTCTTATAACAGTGGTTTTCGCCTATATCCTGCCCTCGTTCTGGCCTTACAGCTACGAGCAGCAGATTAAGTACAGCGAGAATCTCAAGCCCTTTGAATACAGCGAGACCGAGCAGGCGCGCATCGACGCGGGCGAAAAGATTTTCCCGCATATCTGCGGCACCGACAAGCTCGGCAGAGACTTTGCAGTCCGCCTTATGATGGGCACCCGCATAAGCCTCACCGTCGGTCTTATCTGCGCGGCGCTCGTGTTGATAGTCGGCTCGATTTTCGGCGCCGTCGCCGGATTTGCCGGCGGCTGGGTCGATATAATAATGATGAGAATTACCGATATTCTCTACACAATACCCGATGTTCTTCTGATAATAGTGCTCTCGCTCGCCTTGAAGCCGAGGCTTGCCGAGCTTGCGGAGCAGCCCGGCTTCGGCTGGATGAACACGGTCGGACCTAACCTTATTGCGATTTTCCTCGTGTTCGTTCTGCTATATTGGGTCGGCATGGCGCGTATCACGCGCTCGCAGATACTCGTGCTCAAGGAGTCCGAATATGTCACGGCGGCGCGCGCCCTCGGCGCAAGCGGCTCACGCATAATCAGAAAGCACCTGCTCACAAACTGCATCGGCACTCTTATCGTCACCACGACCCTCCAGATTCCCTCGGCAATATTCACCGAGAGCTATCTGAGCTTCCTCGGACTCGGCGTTGCGGCTCCCATGCCGTCGCTCGGCTCCCTTGCGACCGATGCGGTCAAGGGCATGAACACCTATCCGCACCTGCTGTTTTTGCCGGCAATACTTATCAGCGTCATCATTCTCGCATTCAACCTCTTCGGCGACGGACTGCGCGATGCGTTTGACCCGAAGCTGAAAAACTGACAAGGAGGGCGAGGATTTTGAGCGAAAAACTTCTGGAAATAAAAGACGAAAGACTCTCGTTCTTCACTCCCGCTGGTGAGGTCAAGGCATTGAACGGCGTGTCCTTCTCCATGGATGAGGGCGAAGTGCTCGGCATAGTCGGCGAGTCCGGCTCGGGCAAATCCGTCACGGCTTATTCCGTCATGGGGCTTACAGCGTATCCCGGCAAGCTCGTCGGCGGCACGATATATTTCAACGGTCATCAGATAGACAAGATGAGCGAAAAGGAAATGCGCAAGATAAGGGGCAACGAGGTCTCGATAATCTTTCAGGACCCTATGACGAGCCTCAACCCCGTCTATACGATAGGCGATCAGATAACCGAGGTTATCCGCCTGCATACCGGAAAGAGCAAAAGAGAGGCGCATGAACGCGCCAAGGAGCTGCTTGAGCTTGTCGGCATCAATGAGCCGGAAAAGCGTCTCAAGCAGTATCCCCACGAGCATTCCGGCGGTATGCGCCAGAGAGTTATGATAGCGATAGCTCTGGCGTGCGAGCCGAAGCTGCTCATAGCGGACGAGCCCACAACGGCTCTCGATGTTACCATTCAGGCTCAGATACTTGAGCTTATGCAGGAGCTCAGAAAGAAGCTCGGCATGAGCATCATAATGATAACCCATGACCTCGGCGTCGTCGCCAGCATGTGCGAAAAGATAGCTGTCATGTATGCGGGTCACATAGTTGAGTACGGCACGGCGGACGAGATATTCTATGAGCCCAAGCACGAATATACAAAGGGACTCATCAACTCCATCCCCAAGCTCAGCGCCGAGCATATCGAGCGCCTTGTGCCCATCGAGGGTCAGCCGGTCGATCTGCTGAATCCTCCTGCAGGCTGCCCGTTCGCGCCGCGCTGCGCAAGCTGCATGAAGATATGCCTGCGCGAGATGCCGCCCAAGACGGAGCTGAGCGATACGCACTACAGCCACTGCTGGCTGCTTCAGAAGGAAGAATTTGAAAAGGGGGAAACAAGCTGTGAGTGAGAATGAAAAACTCGTTGAAGTGCAGCACCTGCAGCAGTATTTCCCGGCAGGCGGCAGAGGAAAACGCAAAAAATTCGTCCAGGCAGTCGATGATGTCTCGTTCTATATCAACAGGGGAGAGACTCTCGGTCTTGTCGGTGAGTCCGGCTGCGGCAAGACGACCGTCGGACGCACTCTGCTCAGGCTCTATGAGCCTACGGACGGCAAAATAATCTATGACGGAAATGTCATTTTCGACAAGGAGAATAAGGTCTCTGCCAATATGCTGCCCTACAGGCGCAAAATGCAGATGGTCTTTCAGGACCCTTACGCGAGCCTTGACCCGCGCATGACGATAGGCGATATCGTCGGCGAGCCTATCGATATCCACCATCTCGCCTCCGACAAGGCGGAGCGAAGAGAGAGGATAATCTCTCTGCTCGAGCGCGTCGGACTCAACAGCGAGCACGCAAACCGCTATCCGCATGAGTTCTCCGGCGGTCAGCGCCAGCGAGTCGGTATCGCAAGAGCGCTCGCGGTCGATCCCGAGTTCATCGTCTGCGATGAGCCGGTCTCCGCGCTCGATGTCTCCATTCAGGCTCAGGTCGTCAATATGTTCGAGGATCTCCAAAAGGAGCTCGGGCTGACATATCTGTTTATAGCCCATGACCTGAGCGTCGTTCGCCATATCTCGAACCGCATCGGCGTTATGTATCTCGGCAAGCTCGTGGAGCTCGCGGACAGCTTTGAGCTCATCGCTCACAGCGTCCATCCCTATACCAGGAGCCTTATCTCGGCTATCCCCGAGGCTGACCCCAAGACGGCGCGAGCCTCAAAGCGTATCCCGCTTGAGGGCGATGTTCCGAGCCCGCTGAATCCTCCGAGCGGCTGCCGCTTCCGCACCCGCTGTCCCTATGCGGACGAGAAGTGCGCCGAGGAGTGCCCGCAGCTCAGGGAGATTCGCCCCGGTCATTTCGCCGCGTGCCATCATCTCGACAAGGTCGCGGACTGATACGGCGTCGGCATCTGAAAATTATCAGCGGTGTTTATTGCGTCGAAGAGCGCAATGGATATAAAGCGGCAAAGCCGCAAAAATTTGTAGAGGAGATGTATCAATGAAGATCAAGAGAATTGTTTCCCTTTTCCTTGTTCTGGTGCTCGCGCTTTCTGCTGTCGCAGTTCTGGGCTCCTGCAAGAAGGAAGGAAAGAAGACCGAGAACATCACTGTTCAGATAGGTCCCAATCCGGAAACTCTCGATCCGGCACTCAACAGTGCAGTCGATGGCGGCAATATGCTCATCACTCTGTTTGAGACACTGCTTATCATCGACCAGGACAACAAGGTTCAGCCCGGTCAGGCTGAGTCCTACACCGTCAGCTCTGACGGTCTGACATGGACCTTCACCATGCGTGACGGTCTGAAGTGGTCCGACGGCACCGAACTCAACGCCAAGGACTTCGAGTACACCCTGAAGAGAATTGCCAACCCCGATGTCGCAGCCCCCTATGGCGAGACTGTTGTCGGCATGATCGAAGGCTATCAGGATGCCATCGGTAATCCCGACGAGGAAGGCAAACAGACCACAACGCCCGACATTGACAAGCTCAATGTCAAGGCGAGCGACGATGGCAAGACCCTTACCATCAAGCTTGCTTATCCCTGCTCTTATTTCGACAAGATCGTTGCTTTCGGCACCATGAGCCCTGTTCAGAAGGCTACTGTCGAGGCTAACGGCGATGCTTGGGCAACCAAGCCCGACACCTATGTCTGCAACGGACCGTACATGATTTCCGAGTGGACTCCCGGCGAGCGCATCGTCTGCAAGAAGAACCCCAACTACAAGGGCGGCTGGGACAGCAGCAAGATCGTTACCGAGCAGCTGACCTTCCTCCTTCTCGAGGATTCCAGTGCTTCTTATACCGCTTACACCAGCGGTGAGGCTCTCATGATAAAGGACGTTCCCACTGAGGAGATCCCGAGCCTCAAGAAGTCCACCGACGGCGGCGACTTCTATGTCGATCCCATTCTCGGAACCTACTATCTCAACTTCAACCTCCAGAAGGCTCCCTTTGACAATGTCAATGTCCGTAAGGCTCTCAGCCTTGCAATTGACCGTGAGTATGTTGCCAACACCATCATGCAGGGAACCTACAGCCCGGCTTATAACTATGTCGGACCCAGCATCGTTGACAATGAGGGTATGTTCCTCGACAACTCAATTTCCGCAAACGGCGGCAGCACCTATATCAGCAAGGACTATCAGGCTAACCTCGCCGAGGCTAAGAAGGCTCTCGCAGAGGCGGGCTATCCCGACGGTAAGGGCTTCCCGACCATCACTTATTCGACCAACGATTCTGGCTACCACAAGGCTGTTGCAGAGTATCTCCAGCAGGTCTATAAGCAGGAGCTCGGCATCGAGATGAAGATTGACACGGTTGACTGGTCGTCCTTCACTCCTCAGCGCCGCGCCGGTAACTATGAGATGGCCCGTAACGGTTGGGTCATGGACTACAACGACGCTTCCAACATGATCGAGCTGTTCTATTCGACCAACGGCAACAACGACGGTAAGTACAACAGCAAGGCATTCGACACCGCGATGAATAACTCCAAGGTTGCCGATTCCAAGGCTCACTTTGAGGCTCTCCACGAGGCTGAGAAGATCATGTCCGAGGATTACGCCTGCATCCCCGTTGCATATTACAACGACTTCTGGCTGCAGAGCCCGACCCTCAAGGGCACATGGCACAGCCCCTATGGCTACTGGTACTTCCAGTATGCTTATGTCGAGGGTTAAGTCATAATCCCAAGCTCAAAGCATAATTGAACGCTGCCCGTGTCACGCAAGTGGCACGGGCAGTTTTCTTCAAGGCTCAAGGCGATAGGCAGTAGGCGATAGGAAAGGACACGCTCCCAACCGCGCCCTACCGCCTAACCCCTACCGCATAGCTCGACGCACCGATTCCGCGCAAACGGCACAAAATCGCAAAAATTCATCCCGCCGCACAAAAAAACAGCCGCAGCAAAACTAATGTGCCCCCTGTCAAGTAGACAGACAAAAAACAAAAGAAATTGCAAAATGAACAGCTTCTTTCATCTCCCCCTGCTGCGCAGCAGGGGGAGATTTTCGTCACACAGCGGTGGCGAAATAATACTCGCAAGGCGTCATACAGTTCAAACGCTTCTGGTATCGGCGAGTATTGTAAAACCGTATGTATTCTTCAATAGCGGAAACGAGTTCTTCTCGGCTCGTGAATCGTTTAAGATAGTACATTTCAGACTTTAAGATGCCCCACCAGCCCTCCATCGGAGCATTGTCAAGGCATCTGCCAACACGCGACATACTTTGAATCATACCTGCATCCACGAGTTTTTGATGAAATACCTTGTTCGTATACTGAAATCCTCGGTCACTATGGAAAATCGGTCTTGCATTCGGATAAAGACTTCTTGCTTCATCAAACGTTGTAAAAACCAATTCGTTGTTGTTACTGTCACCGAGCTTGTAAGCAATAATGCGCCTGTCGTAAAGGTCAAGTATTGCAGACAAATAAATCTTTTTTACCTCGGAACCAACGTAATACTTAAATTCGGTAACGTCGGTAAGCCACTTTTCAAACGGAACGGTCGCTTTAAAATCTCTGTTGAGAATATTTTCTGCGGTAACTTCAGGCGTAGACTTAACGTAATTCGGGCGTTTTCTGCGAATAA
>CAVDWM010000045.1:0-12489 GCA_963612725.1 Faecalibacterium prausnitzii
TAAAAAAGTCCCGACAAGCTTCAAGCCTGTCGGGATTTTCTGTTTTTGTTCATTCCTCGCCGACCACATTTGAATATGCTGTGGTCACGCTGAGTCCCGGAACGGTTCCGAGCTTTTCGGCAAGCGACGAGATAGTTTCAAGCGGCGCGTCAAGGGCGACGGAGACGAGATTCACGCCCTTTGCACGGTAAGGGATGCCCATTCTGCCGATTATATGCTCGCCGAACTCATGCAAAAGAGCGTTGAGCCGCTCGACGGACTCCTCTTTTTCGACCACGATTGAAACAACGGCAACTATTGTCTGCATAAAAACATCTCCCTTATTTGAGAATGGTTATCTTGCCGATAACGGGAAGCTCCTTCGCCCTGCCCTTGACGGCATTGACGATGCCCATTATCAAAAGCACGACGAACAGGATATTGACAATTCCGCAGATGCCGTCAACAATGCTTGCAACGGAGGTGTTGACAGCTTCAAACACGCTGACTATAATTCTGGTCACGAATGTCCATGCGAATTCCGTTATCGCCAGAACAAGTCCCTGATTGGTGTGGAAGCGCGCATACTTTGATTCCCGCGCAGCAAAAAGCGGGACGAGCACGAGCAGTCCGAGATAGGCAAGCACCGCCATAACCTTGTTTGATTCGATGTCGCTCCGGTCAAACTCGGCAGTTGTGTCGGGCGTGTCGTTGAGCTCGGATATTCTCGTTCCGAGATCCTTCTTCTCCTCTTCCCACGGCTCGGCGTCGTGCTTCTCGGGCGCAACCGGTGCGCCGCATTCGGGGCAGAAACGAGCCCCGTCGTCTATCTTTGAACCG
Organism: Faecalibacterium prausnitzii; assembly: GCA_963612725.1. GTDB lineage: Bacteria > Bacillota > Clostridia > Oscillospirales > Acutalibacteraceae > CAG-177. The sequence continues at coordinate 820 of CAVDWM010000045.1, forward strand.
CAGTTATTGCAATATGCCATTTTTTATTTCCTCCCGAACCTTGTTGTGTCTTAATTATACCAAGCTTTTTTGTGCTTGACAAGCCGAGAGAACGTTATATTTCGGATTTCTTTCGTCGAACCCCCTTGAAGGCGCGCAGCAAAGTCTTCCCAAAAGCCGCACCCCGTTTATCAGGCAAAGAGCTTGAAAAACGGGGCGATTTAAAATTACTGAGGATCGTCAAAAAATCAGGTCAGACTGATTTTGTCTATTCGTTCGAGCTCGTCGCTCGTGAAAGATGTGTTTTCGATTGCTTTTATATTATCAATGATTTGCGACGGCTTTGACGCGCCTATCAAAACAGAATTGACAACTCCGTCCTTGAGAACCCATGCCAGCGCCATTTCCGCGAGGGTCTGGCTCCTTTCTTTTGCAATTTCCGAAAGTGCGCGAGCCTTCCTGAGCTTTTCTTCGGTTATCGAGTTGGCGGACAGGAATCTGCCGTCGGTCATAACCCTGCTGTCGCTCGGAATACCGTTTAGATATCTGTCGGTCAGCAAGCCCTGCGCGAGCGGACTGAACGCGATAATGCCCTTGTTCAGCCTTGCAGCCGTACTCTTAAGTCCGTTGGTCTCGATTGCTCTGTCAAAAATCGAATACCTGTTTTGGTTTATCACAAACGGGCACTTGAGGTCCTCGAGAATACTGCACGCTTTTTCGAGATTTTCGCCGTCATAATTGGAAACGCCCGCATAGAGAGCCTTTCCGCTGTGAACCGCCTGCGCGAGCGCACCCATCGTCTCTTCGAGCGGAGTCTCGGGATCAAGACAGTGGTGATAGAAAATATCAACATAGTCAAGCCCCATGCGTTTCAGGCTCTGATCGAGGCTCGCGAGAAGATATTTGCGGCTTCCGTTCCGGCAGCCGTAGGGGCCCGGCCACATCTCATAGCCCGCCTTCGTGCTGATTATCATTTCATCGCGGTACGCCCTCATCTCATGGGCAAAAATCCTGCCGAAATTCTCTTCCGCACTGCCGGGTGCCGGACCGTAGTTGTTGGCTAAATCGAAATGCGTGATGCCGTTGTCGAATGCGGTGAAGCACAGCTCCTTCATATTTGAATACTGCGCGTTATCGCCGAAGTTATGCCAGAATCCGAGCGAGACCGCGGGCAGCTTCAGACCGCTTTTGCCGAGACGGTTATATTGCATTCCGTCGTATCTTTTTTCGTTTGCAACATACATATTGATTCTCCTATATATCCGTGTTACTCTGTCTTATCCCAGCCGGAATAGAGGGTTATGCTCTCGTTGACCGTGTCCTTGCTTATGTCAAACGCCTTTGTGCAGCCCCTGTCGCTGTACCAGCCGGTGAACACATAGCCCTCCTTGACGGGGTCGTCTTCAACCTTGACAAGCTGACCGTACATAACCTTCTGATTCTCTATTTGAGAGCCGCCGTTTGTGTCGAAGGTCACCGTAAAACCCGCATGGCTTATTGCAAAAACGACACAGGCAATAAGGACAACAATGCCCACGAGTATAAGCCTGTCGGCGGTTTTTACAGATATTTTGACATTTCTGTAGAGCCCTCCCGGCTTCCTTTCGCTCGTAAGACCCATTGTGCTTTTTTCGTTATCCATGGTTTCACAGCCCTTCGGTTTCGGCATTTATTATCTGCGTGCAAGATATTTACGCATATCGATAGCGCAGGCAATAAGAATTATCATACCCTTGATGATATAAAGCATATTCGCGGACACGGAGAGGAAATTGAGTCCCGCAAAAATTATCTGCAAAAGCAGAACGCCGACAACTATTCCGCTTATCTTTCCCGTACCGCCGACAAACGATACGCCGCCGATAACGCACGCCGCGATGGCGTCGCACTCATAGTTGAGTCCGGTGTTTGCGGAGCAGGACGCGATACGCGCACCCTCAATAAATCCCGTGATGCCGTACATAATACCCGCAAGAACAAACACAACAAGTATGGTCATGAACACATTAACGCCCGAAACTCTCGCAGCCTCTTCGTTTGAGCCGACCGCAAACATATTTTTGCCGAACTTCGTCTTGTTCCAGATGACCCACATAACGGCGGTCAGGATTATCGAATAAAGAATATATTTCGGAATTGCTACGCCGTCAATCGAGAACAGCGTGCCGGTGATAAATTTAGTATAGGACGGATCGAGACCGGAGAGCGTCTGACCGTTGTTCCCGCCTATCATAAGATACATAAGAACCGTACCGAAAACGATAAGCTGGGTCGAAAGGGTGACTATGAACGGATGAAGCTTGAACTTCGCGACGAAAAATCCGTTCACAAGACCGACTGCCGCGCCTATAGCCATAACCGCGAGGAGCACGACGGCAAGCGGCATGGTGTCGAGGTCCTTGAACATCTTGTTCGCATAACCGGTCATCTGGAGCAGAGAGGCGGCGACGCAAGCCGTGAGTCCGACGCAGCGTCCGGCGGAAATATCGGTACCGGTCAGTACTATGCATCCGGCAATGCCGAGGGCTATCGGCAGCTTTGCCGCCGTGAGCGAGATTATGTTCACTATTGAAGAAATGCTCAGGAACGCCGGCACCTTGACCGCAATAAAAATCACGGAAATCGCGATTATTATATACATCGCGTTGTTGAACAGCAGATCCGTCACAAGTCTTTTTTTATCAACGCGATCCGCTGCCTTGAATTTTTCGAGCCAGACCGAAACGCGTGAGCGTTTTGTTTTTTTTGCACTTGTATCAGCCATGATGTTTCCTCCTTAGACATATTTCGCCGCAAGGGTCATTATTTCTTCCTGATTCGTTGTTCCGGCGTCCACTTCGCCCGCGAGCCTGCCGCCCGACATGACGAGTATCTTGTCGCATACGCCCAGAAGCTCCGGCATTTCGGAGGAGACCATAATAACGGTTTTTCCCTTTTTGGCGAGGTCGAGAATAAGCTGATATATCTCATATTTCGCGCCGACATCAATGCCCCTCGTGGGCTCGTCGAGGAGGAGCACCGTGGGTTCCGTCAGAAGCCACCTTGCGAAAATGACCTTCTGCTGATTGCCGCCCGAAAGAGAGCTTATCTTCGTCTCCTGACTGGGAGTCTTTATTTTCAGGGAGTTTATGTACTTCTCGGTGGTCACCTTCATTTTCTTCTTGCTGACGAACGGACCCGTCATATACTTCTTCAGGCTTGCAACCGTCGCATTCTCTCTGATATTGAGAATGCCGAAGATTCCCGTCGCACGCCGCTCCTCGGTCAGAAGCGCAAATCCGTTCTTTATCGACTCGTGAGGCGTTTTGTTTTTTACCTCCCTGCCGTCAAGGAAAATCTTTCCGGAGCGGCGTGTCGTTTTGCCGAAGATCTGTTCAAGGAGCTCCGTTCTGCCCGACCCGTCAAGTCCGGCAACACCGAGTATCTCCCCCCTGTTTGCCTCGAAGGACACATCTCTGAGATTCGTATATTCGCTGCTGAGGTTTTCGACCTTCAAAAGCACATCGCCTATTTCGTTGTCCTTTTGAGGATAACGGTTGGTCAGCTCGCGTCCGACCATGAGCCTGATTATCTCGTTCATGGTAAGCTCGCTCGCAGGCTTCGTTGCGACCCATCTGCCGTCGCACATTATTGTAACCTCGTCGCTGATGCGCAGTATCTCCTCCATCTTGTGCGAGATATAGACAATTGCGCATCCGCGGTCGCGGAGCATATTGATTATGCCGAAAAGGTGCTCCGCCTCCTCCTCGGTAAGCGATGATGTCGGTTCGTCAAAGACGATTATCTTTGAATTATAAGAAACCGCTTTCGCGATCTCAACCATCTGTCTGTGCGAAACCGGCATGGTGCTCATTATCGTTTTTGGGTCAACATTTATTTCAAGCTCTTTGAATATCCTCGTCGTTTCGTCGTACATTTTCTTCTCGCTTGTAAACGGAAGGAATTTTGAAACAGTCGGGAATCTTCCGAGCCACATATTATCCATGACATTGCGCTTGAGAGCCTGATTGAGCTCCTGGTGAACCATCGCAACTCCGTTTTCAAGAGCCTCCTTGGAGTTTTTATAATTCACCTCTTGACCGTCAACATATATATGTCCGCTGTCCTTGCTGTAAACGCCGAAGAGGCATTTCATAAGAGTTGACTTGCCCGCGCCGTTTTCGCCCATAAGCGCGTGCACCGTTCCCCTTCTGACCGTCAGCTGCGCATGATCGAGTGCCTTGACGCCGGGGAACGACTTTTCTATATCCACCATCCTGAGCAATACGTCTTTGTCGGAGTCCGGCTTGTTTATATTGGTCTGCATATGTTTCACTCCTGTCTGCATCTGAGTTTTACGGTTGGGGCATGATGCCCCAACCGTAAGCTGAACCCGTTTGATTATTCGCTGTCAGAAGTGTAAGCAGAATAGGGGATGTTGACTCTCCATGTGCCGACCGTGTTAGCGGAATCGATGCCTTCGAGAGCAGTTTTGCCGTTAAGCAGATTCTTCATGACGGTGGTTATAGCCGTTGCCATACCGACGGAGTCCTGCTTTATCGTGCCTATCATCGAGCCGGACTTGATTGCAGACTTTGCGGCATCTGTTGCGTCAACGCCGAACACGGGGATAACGGTCTTGCCGTCCTTGTTGTAGCCCGCGGTCTGAAGAGCGGATATTGCGCCGAGCGCCATCTCGTCGTTGTTCGCGATAACAAGTTCGATCATATTCTTGTTGGACTCGGTATACTGCGCAAGAGCCGTGCTCATATAGTTCGTTGCGGCGGCAGACGACCACAGTCCGTCCTGGTCAACGAGATACATGTTCTTGTTTGCGGAATCGTAGAACTTGAGTGCGGGCTTTCCGGCAGCCTTAAGAATCGCATCGGCATCCTCGACGCCGTACTTTGTACGTGCGATAGCCTCCATGTTGCCTTCCTGTCCCTTGAACATAACATAGCTGATAACACCGTCTTTGTTGAGGTCGAGCTTGTCATAGTTCGCCAGGACATACTCGCCTATCATCTTGCCCTGCATGTGACCTGCCTGCTCATAGTCGGTGCCGACAAATACGCACTTGTCATAGCTCTCGATAACAGACTGCTCAACGGAGCGGTTGAAGAATATAACGGGAACATTCTTCGCCTTGGCAAGATTGATGATGTTCTGCGCCGCGTCGTTCGAGCCGGTGTCAACGACATTGACGATAAGCAGCGAGGAGCCCTTTGCAAGAGCGGTCTGAACCTGCTCGGTCTGCGTGGTCTGGTTGCCGTTTGCGTCATAGTCGTTGTAGGTATAGCCGCCGTCGCTCAGAAGCTTGTCCATTGACGAGCGGACGGTGGAAATATACGCGTCGCTGAAGGTGTAATAAAATACGGAAATCTCGCCTTTTGTTGAAGTCTTGTCTCCGGAGTTGTCGGTCGAGCACGCGGCAAGACCTGCTACCATGAGAACTGCCAATAATAATGCTAACAACTTTTTCATAAGATTACCTCCTTAAAAAAAATTTCTTCGTTATCAGCATCTTCATTATAGCCTCGGGATTCAAAAAACAGAATGAGATTTTCTATCTAAAATGTATAAAATTTTACGGTGTTGTCGAATCAATATATAAACTTTGCCGCTTTAGCGAGAAAAAACCGCCCGGCTGTGTATTTCTCACATCCGAACGGTTTTTCGTTAATCATATTTGTCAAAGCCAAAAAGAATCTTCTGAACATCTGCGGAGAACATATTGCTTCGGTCAACGACATAGACATCGGTCTTGATTACGCTCTCGGTCTTTTTTCCCGAGAGTATGTTTGCCGCGTTCATAACGGCGAGATAGCCCATGGAAAACGGATTCTGCACAATAAGCGTATCGAGCTCCCCCGTTTCGAGCATACCGACGCACTCCGTGTTGTTGTCAAAGCCTATTCCGCAGACGCTGTCCTTTACTCCGAGCTCCTTTATCGCAGTCCCCGCGCCGAGGGTTGACCACTCGTTGAAGCCGATAAGAACATTTATCTGCGGATTCTCTTCAAGGAGCTTTCTTGCGCCTGCGGTCGCGCTGCGGGCATTTGACGAAACGCTGACCATGGCGATTATTTCGGCATTTTCAACTTCCTTTATTGCGTCCTGAAAGCCCTGCAGGCGTTTGCTGCCGTTTTCGGTGTTCTCCCCGTAATTGACTATTCCGATATTTATTTTCTCCTGTCCGCCGCAGAGCTTCTGCACGACCTGAGCGGTTTTCAGACCTGCGGAATAGTTGTCGGTCGCGATATACAGCTCTTTATCCGCAACATTGACATCGCTGTCAACGGTTATTATTTTTATTCCCTTTTCCGCCGCCTTGCGGACAGCGGGAGCATTCTTCTCATAGTCAATTGCAGACAGTATAATGGCTCCGACATTTCGCGAAACGGCATTTTCTATCATCTTGTTCTGGGTGTCGTAGTCCTCCTCATTGTCCGGACCCTCGAAGGTGATATCGATATTGAACTCGGTCGCGGCGGAGAACGCGCCTTTTTTCACATCGTTCCAGAAATCGGATTCGCTTCCCTTTATTATTATGGCGACGCTCGGCACAGCCGAATCAAAGCCCTGCCGGTCCTTGCATCCGGATAAGCCGCAGAGCAAAAAGACGGCAACTATAAGCAGGGCAGTGCTTCTCTTAATATTCATTTTCCCGTCCTTTCTCGATCTTCGGAATCCTTATGGTGACAGTTGTTCCGACATCGAGCTCGCTGTCGATAGAGATTCCGTATTCATCGCCGAAATAAATCTTAAGCCTGTCGTTGACATTTTTAACGCCGATGCCCTTTGAATCGCTCCTGTCTTTTTTCAGTATGGTTTCGCACTGCTCTTTAGTCATTCCGAGTCCGTTGTCGGAAACGGTTATCACGATATCCTCTGCGTCGCCGTGGGCGCAGATGCGTATCTCGCCCTCGTCCACCATTCTGTCGAGTCCGTGGTATATGGCGTTCTCGATAAAGGGCTGAATAGTTATCTTGTTGCACATATATTCGAGCAGGCTATCATCCACATCAAAGGAATAAGTGAACTGATTTTTGTATCTGTAGCTCTGGATTATCAGATAGCTTTCGGCATGGCGCAGCTCATCGCGGAGGGTGATGAACTCGTTACCGTGGCTGATGCTTATTCTGAACAGCTTCGCGAGAGCGCCGACCATCTCAACCGCATCCCTGCTGTTATCCTGCTCGCACATCCACTGAATTGAATCGAGCGTGTTATAGAGAAAATGGGGATTTATCTGAGCCTGCAGTGCCTTGAGCTCGGTCTTTCTGAGAACTATCTCCTCATTATGCACCTTTTCCATGAGCGACTGTATCATATGCACCATATGCTCAAACGACGCGGAAAGGGTGCTGAACTCAACTACATTTGCCTTGTCCGCTCTGTATTTGTATGTTTCCGCCTGCTTTTCAAAGCTCTGCATCGATGAAACAAGGCGTCTTACCGGTCTTGTTACCGTCCGCGAAAGCAGGAAATATACCGTAACGGAAATAATGAGGCTGAACAGCAGCGCGGCAATCAGTCCGACGGCGACCTGCCTTTTGACCGACTGAGTGACCTCATCCGTGAAGCTGACCCCGACTATTTTCCAGCTGCATGAATCAAGGGACGAGACGGTATAAATATTGTCCTTTTCCCTGTGTACGCCGTCCGCCATTTTTGAGACCTCGTCGCTATTCTCCTTCTTAATGCCGGAAAAAAGCATCTGCTGCTGCGGATGATAAACCATGCCGCCCTTTGAATCGATAATATAGCAGTATCCCCTCTGCCCTATGCTTATCTTATCGATATATTTTGCTATTGAAATAAACTCAAAGTTGACGGCGACAAAAACCTGCTTTTGAAAAAGATTTGAATATTTTTTCTTTGCAATGGTCACGACCCAAGGGTACTTGTTCTCATAGAGCGTATCAACATGGGGCTGGGTTATTGCATAACCGTCCGTCAGATTGGAAAAAATCGATTTGTCAAATGACAGATCCGTCGCATTTTTCTTCGCGGTATCTCCGCTGTCGTTTTCCGCCAGAAGAATTTTGCCGTCCGTGTCGTAAATCGTCACACAATAAATATCGTCCTCAAGCCTTGCGGCAGTTGAAATAACTTGTTCGAGCGACTGCAGGCTGTCGCAGCTGTCAACCTCGTCGCAAAGGTTGTCCAGCTTGTTTTTGATAGACGAGATATAATTTGAAACCGTGGCGTTCGCCTGCGACACCGACTGCTTCGACGAGACATATGCCGAATTGAACATCGTTCTTTCATAGAACACGCCGAAAAGAAGCGTCGCGCCTACCGTTGAAAACATCACGCCGAACACAACCACCGCAATTATGAGCGTTGACAGTTTTATTCCTGCGCGTTTAAAAAGCTTTCCCACCCAAACGCTCCTCTCTGTATTTGTTCGGCGAAACCCCGTAATACTTTTTGAAGCAATAGCTGAAATAATGCTGATCGCTGTAGCCGCATTTCTGCGATATCTCAAATATCTTCATTGAGGTACACAAAAGCAGATCGCTCGCCGCATTCATCCGCCTTTCGGTCACAAGGGTCACAAAATTCTTTGACTTTTTCTTCTTTATCAGAGCGCTCAGATAGTTCGGGCTGACGCCCAGCTTGTCGCTCGCGTCCGTCAACGACAGCTCCTCGTTCATATATTCCTCGTTGATTATCTGCAGCGCATGGTCGCAGAGGGCTTCGCTCTCGTGCCGCTGCGAGCGCGAGATAATATCCCTCGCGTCGAGGCAGAGCGCAACCAGTTCGTTTTTATACTGCTCGTTGAAATCGAAGGACAGGCGGGACATGAAGGAGTTGTTGGAGGTAAACAGCTCCGCTGCGGCATTCCCGTCCGGCAGAACGCTGACGCACCTGTGCGCCGTGGCGAGGATCTGAATGATAATATAATCAATACCCTCCCGCGTCTTTCCGGAAAGCATTTCATCAAGGAAGGTCTTTATCTCGTCCTTGCTTCCTATTTTCAGAAGCTGCTCGAGCTTATATACGGATTTCTCGGCATTTTCAAACTCATATGTGCTCTTGCGCTCCTGGTCGTTGATATACCGTATATTACCCGTGCCGTCGGAGGTGTAGCGCCGCGCCGTAATGGCCTGAGTGCAGGCAAGCGCCAGCAGAGACGGATCGCACACCGTCTCGCTGATGCCTATGGTGCAGCTCTGATTCAGTAGCTTTTTCGCGCTCTGCTCAAGCTCAATGACGGGAATCCGCAGCTTTGTTGACATCTCTTCCGGCTCGCTTGTTACGAGAGTGATTATTCTGCCGTTGACAAAGAAGCTCTCGCACAGAGCATACTTATTGAAGATGCTGTTGACAAAATCGATATGCTGCTGAGAAGTGCAGGTCTTGCCGGTGTTTGTCTTGAATTTTGAAGCGATTACGCTGTAGCAGTCGCTGTCGCTTCTGATTATTCCGAGCCTCTTGGCGCTCTGCGTGAGGTCGTCCGAGGCGCGGACATCCTCGCCCGTGCCGAGCAGGAGCGGAAGGAGGAACTCCGCCTTTTCAAGCCGCAGAGAAATATCCTCGTTTGACCCGCCGCTTTTGAGCAGTTCAAACTCCCTGTCCATTTCGGCTCCGATTTTTTCAAACTCCTCGGTGAGCTCGGACGCGGAAACGGGCTTGAGAAGATATCTTATTACATTGTATTTGAATGCCTCCTGAGCATATTCAAAGTCGTCATATCCGCTCAGGATAACAAACTTCGTTGCCGGTCTTATTTCGCGGGTCTTTTTCGCAAGCTCAAGACCGGTCATAAGCGGCATTTTGATGTCGGTCAGAACAAGGTCGGGTTCAAGCTTTTCGAGAAGCTCGAGTGCCTCTATCCCGTTTTCGGCGCCGCCGACAACCTCAAAGCCCGCGCTCCGCCAAGCGACATTGCCGATAACAGCCTCTCTCTGGCGTATCTCATCGTCAACTACAAGAACACTGTACATGATATGACCTCACATAAAAAATCATTTGTTTTATGTATACGACCTTGCGGCGCGTCCGACAAAAATATAAATCGAAACCGTATGTCATGCGCCGCCTCCGATTTTATTATATAAAAACTTCCGGTCATTATCAAGATTTATCTTTTCGGGTCAATCCGATGCATTATCGCACAGAATATGTATGCCGAGTCGGAAATCTCCGTTATTTTTTCAATTTCAGTGGTAATTTTAACTGATATGGTGTATCATATTTTCCGTGGGATTTATTGTTCTTGCTATAATCTGATTTCGGCAAGCTTAATATTAAAATTCAGAGGAGTGGTTCGCTGTGAAAAAATTAAGGATAGGGTTGCTCGGAATAGGCAGAGGCCGTGTTATTTGCCAATTCTGCGAGAATACGGACAATGCGGAAATCGTGGCAATATGCGATAAGCGAAAAGAAAGTCTTGAAAAGCTTTCAAAAGAATTGAACGACGATAAAATAGCTTATTACACCGATTATGACGAATTTCTCGGACATGATATGGATGCGGTCTTTTTGGCAAATTACGCGACGGAGCACGCTCCGTTTGCAATAAAGACAATGGAGTCCGGCAAAAATGTTATAAGCGAGGTCTTGCCCGTTCAAACCATGTCCGAAGCGGTGCGTTTGATTGAATGCTGTGAAAAAACAGGCAGAAAATATTGTTATGCCGAAAACTACTGCTTTATGGGCACTCCGCTTGAAGCGAAAAAGATATATGAGAGCGGAAAGCTCGGCGAATTTGAATACGGCGAGGGCGAATATTTGCATAACTGCGAGTCGGGGTGGAGCGAAATAACAAACGGCGACCGCGAGCACTGGCGAAACAGAATGTCTGCATTTTTTTATTGCACTCACTCGGTCGGACCTCTGCTTCATGCTACAGGCTTAAAGCCGAAAAAGGTGACCGGATTTGAATGCCCCTTTAACGCAAGAATGGCGCGAATGGGTGCAATGGGCGGTCACACCGCCGTTGAGATGGTTACGCTCGAAAACGACGCAATAATCAAAAGCGTTCACGGCGTGGGCTGCTCAAAAAATTCGGTATGGTACACCTTCTACGGTTCAAAGGGGCGCGTTGAATCCGCGAGGGAAGCCGCAAAGCAATCCGGCGTAAGCAGAATATATGTTGAGTTGGACGAAACAGAGGGCGTCGAGAAGCACGATGTTCAAACTTATATTCCCGAAGAGACGCAAGCGGAAATGCTCAAAAACAGCGGTCATGACGGCAGCGACTATTATTGCCTGCATAATGCCGTTGACTATATTCTCGGCAACAATAACGCCGACATTATCGACATATACGAAGCACTCGATATGTGGATGTGCGGATTCTTCGGCTATCTTTCGGTTTTGTCGGGCGGAATACCTATGGAAATACCGAACCTGCGCGACCCGAAAAAGAGAGATGAATACAGAAACGATAACCGCTGCACAGACCCGAAGGTCGCGGGCGAGCAGCTCCTCCCCTCAAATTCAAAGGGCAACCCCGACATTCCGGAAAAAATTTACGAAGCAAGAAAAGAAGAAAAAAGGAATCTCGAAAAGTGAATTATGAATTCAAAACAGCAAAGATTTCACCGATTAAAGCGACCTTTTTGTGTTTTATTCAATTTGCAGCTCAAGGGAATTTTCATTCAGCAGAAATTAAAATCACAGTAAACAACAATTGGCAAATAGGGGCTGTAAAAAAAACAGCCTAAAAAAATCCGAGATTCGTTTAATCGCGAGTCT
>CAVDWM010000046.1:0-11973 GCA_963612725.1 Faecalibacterium prausnitzii
TGGCGGACAGGGTGGGATTCGAACCCACGAGCCGCTTGCGCGACTACCTGATTTCGAGTCAGGGCCGTTATGACCACTTCGATACCTGTCCGTATTTTTAACGGCTATGATATTTTAGCAAATGTGCAGGGCTTTGTCAAGCAGATTTGCAAGTTGCTGTTAATTTTATTACAGCAACTTGCATTAGTTCACTTTTGATATTTACAGTTGCCCGGCGATGAAATGACCCCACCCGTTTTGGCGGGCGGGGCTTTGCGTTGTGAACTTTAGAATGTGACTTTTACGGTCTTTATCTCGAAGGGCTTGAATCTGAGCAAAACGGTGTTGCCGCTGACTTCGAGCTGCTCTTCGTTTTCTTCGAGCAGGTTGCAGACATACACGCTTTTCGGGACGCGGTCGAAGGTGTAGACGCAGTCGGTCGTCTTGTTCCATGTCTCATAGGCGCGGATGACGATGTCGTCGCTGTCCTCAGCTTTCTTGACGGTCTCGATGATGACATTGTCCTTGTCGGTGCTCACGAGCGAGTAGCTGTCATGAGCCGCCTTGCCGCTGACGCAGTAGAGCGGCAGGTTGAGCGAATAGCCCTGCTTGACGACATCGGAGGTATCGACCGAGCCCGCGTGCGGGTAGATGGAGTAGGTGAAGCGGTGAATCTCTCTGTCCTGCTCGCTGTTCGGGTTGACGGCGCAGCGCAGGAGGCTCGTTCTGATGTGACCGTCCTTTATGTCATGGCCGTACTTGCAGTCGTTGAGGACGGAGAGACCGAAGCTGTTGTCGCTGAGATCGACCCACTTGTGACCGACAACCTCAAACTGTGCGAAATCCCAAAGCGTATTGCGGTGGGTCGGACGCTTGTAGTTGCCGAACTGGATATCGTAGGTGGCTTCGGTAGCGTTGACATCAACGGGGAAGTCCGCCTTGAGAAGTATCTTTTTCTCCTTCCAGTCAACCGTGTAGTCAACATCGATGCGCGGCAGGTCGGCATAGAAGATGAAGCTCTGCTCGATGGTCGAGGAGAGGAACTTGCGCGTGACCTTTATGACCGTGCGGACGGGTCCGCTCTCCGTCACATCGACTGCGCTGACGTCGTTTATCTCGGTGTACTTCTGATCGAAATATACCTTGACATCCCATGCCTCGTGGTTGAACGGTCTGTCGTCATAGGCATAAATTTTGTTGAGAACCTCGCCCTCGGGCGCGACTGCTCTGCCGGTCGCCTTGTGAACGAGCGACGCGATATTCATGTCCTTGTCGAACCTGACGGTGAAGAACCTGTTCTCTATAGTCTTGTTCTCGACCTTGACGGTGTTCTCGCCGGACTCGCCGCCGTGAACGATGCGGAAAGTCTTATATCCCTTTGCGGGCACGCCCTTTGCGAAGAATACAAGGCGTCCGTCTGCGGATTTCTGCCACGGCATGACATTGCCGTCGGCGTCAACTATCGAGAAGTGCTCCTCTGCGGGCATATCGGTGATAACGACATCGTCGCGCTCTGCTCCGAAGGTGTTGAAAACTGTCAGGGCGTTGCCGTCCGGAGTGCAGACTATCTTGCCGAGAGTGTCGGCTATCTCAGCCTTACCCTCGGAGATGAGCTTGTCGTACTGCTCCTTGGAATCCCTGTAGACCTCTTTTATCGAAGAGCCGGGGATTATATCGTGGAACTGGTTGAGAAGGATTATCTTCCAGCCGTCGTTGATGAACCGGCGGGGATATGACGCGATGCCGTTCGAGTCGGCGATGGCGCAGACGGTCTCCATATCGTGATAGAGCAGCTCGCTCTTTCGGTTGTAGCGCTTATTCCTGCCCTGCGAGGTCAGGGTGCCGCGGTGGAACTCGAGATAGAGCTCGCCCGCCCATTTGGGCAGCCTGCGCGAACCCTTGACATCCTTTTCAAGGTCGTGATAGAAGTCTATCGCAAACTCCTGCTTGACCTTCGGGCAGCCGGGGATGCCCTTTGCCATGCGCTGACCCATTTCGAGCATATCGCGGGTCGGTCCGCCGCCGCCGTCTCCGTGACCGAAGGTGCAGAGATACTCTTTGTTGAGATCCTTCTGCGAATATCTGTGCCAGCCGCCGAGAATGTGCTCGGGGTTGAGATAGGCGTTGTATGTAGTCTGCCAGCAGTCTCCCTCGTCGAAGCAGTCCGTGCTCGGCGAGAAGTGGGAGAGAATCTCCGTGCCGTCGATACCACTCCACATGAATGTGTCATAGGGCACCTTGTTGAACTCGTTCCAGGATATCTTTGTGGTCATGAAATAGTTGATGCCGGCTTTTTTCATAATCTGCGGGAGAGCCGCACTGTAGCCGAAAACATCGGGGAGCCACATTATCTTGTTGTCAACGCCGAACTCGTCCTTGAAGAAACGCTTGCCGACTAAGAACTGGCGGACAAGGGATTCGCCGGAGGTGACGTTGGTGTCCGACTCGACCCACATGCTGCCCTCGACCTCCCAGCGTCCTGCGACGATCATCTTCTTGATGCCCTCATAGACCTCGGGATAATCCTCCTTGACAAACGCATAGAGCTGAGCCTGAGAGGACATGAACTTGTATTCGGGATATTCCTCCATGAGCTTGAGGACGGTCGCGAAGGAGCGTCCGGCCTTCTCTCTGGTCTGACGCAGCCTCCAAAGCCACGCGACATCTATATGCGTGTGACCGATGCAGCAGGCGGTCGCGTCCATGGCGTCCTTTGAATATATCTCCCTGTCGAGCAGGTCGATAGCCGCCTCTGCGGAGGCTGCAAAAGTATCGTAATCGGCGGTGTTGAAATCGATGAGATTGACGGCGTCGTTGAGCGCTTTGACTATATCGATGCGCGGCAGATCGTCCGCGTCATAGAGGGACGCCACCTTGAGCGGGGTCTTGAGATCGAAGATGAGGCGATTGACAAGGTCATCGACGACCTTGAGGCGTGCGCCCATTCTCAGCTTGCCCCGAAACTCCCACGCGTCGGAATATGCGTTGAGGCAGCAGTCGAATTTTTCGCCGCCCTTAGCGCAGTCAAGCAGGCGAATCTCGCTGTGGTTCGAGTCGCCTCCCTGGCGCAGCTCGCCGTTGAAATACATGATGAACTGCGGGTTGCTGCGGTTCCACGGACCGCTTGCCGAGGGGGTCAGCTGATAGACCACGGGTCTGCCGGCAAAACGCTCGGGGACGGTGAAGCTGTGGCGGAACCAGGCGTAGTCCTCCTCATAGCCCCAGTAATCGTTTTCCGAGTCGAAATCCGTCCATTCGCCCTCGTCGATCTGTGAAAATTTGTACTGCCCGTCGCGGAATCTGAAGCCGCCGAGCGTCTCGCTGTCGGGGTAGAGATATTCGTTCTCAAGGTCTTCAATGACCTTGTAGACCCTTCTTGCGAGCATGAAACGCTCGGAGTTCTTGTCCGTGAAGCGTATGTCTACATGACTCATTTGATTGCTCCTTTCGGAAATTTATTTTGTCTGTTTAATTTTACCCCAATGCCCTGAAAAAAGCAACCGAAACCGGTGCCGAAAATCCGAGCCGAGGAATATTTTTTCTCTCCGATTTGCGTCCTGCTGCGTTTCAAAGCAAAAAGCTCCGCAGAGGAAAGGTGCGGAGCCGGAGAGGTGCTTATGCATGGTTGTTGTGTATCATATTTTTGATATCGGCGGGATTGACCGTACCCTTGAAAAATCTTCTCAGCTCGGAGAGGCTGCGCAGGGGATTGGGATTCCAGTCCGAACGGGGAGCGGGCTTTATGCCCGTTTTTTCGAGCATCGGGCGCAAAGCTTCAAAACGCGCCTCGAAGCTGCCGTAATCCATATTTTCTCTCTTTGTCCAGCCTGCCTCGGCAACGGCCCAGAAGCGCGGGAAGCACATATATGAGAGCTTTTCAAAGTCACGGATATACTCTGTCCAGATCGGGCACTCAACGCCGTAGACATTCTTTCTGCCCGTCTCGGTCAGTCCCTTTATATACGGGTCGAGGCTGTATGTCTTTTTAAGAGAGGTCATGCCGAAAGGATAGTCGCAGTAGTAATAATAGAATTCGGAGACTATCATCTTGCCGCCGTTGTTCGCAAACTCGACGCAGCGGTCTTTCTTGTCCATCCATCGCTGAACGATGACATCCTTGGGCATCATGCCGCTGTTGAGGCTCTCGTTCCAGACTATAGCGGTCTTGCCGTGCTTTTTAAGAAAGTCAACGGCTTGGAGCACGAACCAGCCCTGAAGCTCCTCCTCGTCCTTGAGCCCCAGCTCCTTCATGCGAGCACGGCATTTCGGGCAGTTTTTCCAGCGAACCTTGGGAGCTTCGTCGCCGCCGATATGGAAATATCTGCCGGGGAAGAGCTCAATCATCTCGCCGAGCACATCGAAGACGAGCTTCAATGAATCGTCGTTTCCGGCGCAGAGGATGTCGTCATAGATACCCTGCTTTGTGCCGACCTTGAGCGGCTCGCCCTTACAGGAAAGCTCGGGATGGGCGGCGAGCACGGAGAGCGTGTGACCGGGCATATCAAACTCGGGGATGACCTCGATATAATTGTCGTCGGCATATGCGACGACCTCGCGGATCTCGTCCTTCGTGAAATATCCCGAATATTCTTCATTGAAGTGGTACTGACCGAAATCCGAGCTGCTGCGGCGGGAGCCGACGGAGATAAGCTCGGGGTGGCTGTCAATTTCAACGCGCCAGCCCTGGTCGTCGGTCAGATGCCAGTGCATGGTGTTCATCTTGACGAGCGCGGCGGCGTCGATGAGCTTCTTTATATTCTCGACCGTTGTCATGTGGCGTGCGCAGTCGAGCATGAATGCGCGGTATTCAAACGCGGGCGCATCTTCGATTTTGATGCACGGGCAGATATCGAGCTGCTTTAGCTGCTTCAATGTCTGACTCGCATAGAAGGCTCCGCGCTCGCCGCCGGCGGTGGCTTCGATGCCGTTTTCGGTCACTTCGAGCACATAGCCCTCCTCGGGAAGGGTGTCCGTCAGGCGTGCGGAAAAGCTCTCCGAATCGATGCCGTCCGTCTTGACGCTTCCGCCGAGATAGTCGATTTTGTTGGGGTTGGGAATAATATTGAGCTGCTTCATTTTCTTCTCCTCCGAAAGGCTTTTGTCAAGGTCAGTATACAATAAACACGGTGCAAAAGCAAGGCGAAATTCAGCCCTCGGGCTTTTCCCTGTCTTCTTTATGCTCGCCGTGTCCGTTTTTGCTTTTCTCGGCTTTGCACGCCTCGGCGCAGATTTCCTCCTGCTTTTCGAGCGTTATCTGCTTCATTGCGGCTTCGTCTATTTTTAACAGCTTCATCAGTATCGCCTGGCGGGCGAGAATACGGTTCATCTTGCCGTGTATATCCTCTATCATTATCTCGGTTTTGAGGTTGACCTTGTAGTCGTTCTCGGCGCGGCGGCGATCCTTTTCCTCCTGGCGGTTCTGGCTCATCATTATCAGCGGAGCCTGCAAGGCGGCGACGCACGAGAGCACTAAGTTGAGCAGTATGAACGGATAGGGGTCGAACGCGTGCTTTGCGAGTATAACATTGCCGACCATCCAGAGTATCAGCAGGGCGGAGAACGAAAATATAAACGCCCAGCTGCCGGCGAACTTCGCGATTTTATCCGCGGCGCGCTGACCGAAGGTGTTTTTTTCCTTGTCGGGGTTCGCCGATATCCTGCTGTCGGCGAGCAGGGATATGATATCTTCATTGCTCATGTCGTGCTTGACATCGCTGATTATTTCGTTGACAAGTTTTTTGTTATCTTTCATAACGGAACACTCCCTTGCGTTTATTTGCATATTATTTTAACACAAAGCGAAAGGATTTTCTATATTAATATTTGCATTTTTCGAGCGGCGAGGGTATACTGTATATGCAGATAATATATGAGGAGAGAAGAAAAATGAGAGAATAGCGCACAAAAGCTTCACGCGACGAGCGGAACCTCATGTTTTCTCCGTTTTGGTAAATGCAGACCGGCGACCTGAGCGGGGGTAAGACCGTTTAAAGCGGGATGCGGGCGAACAAAGTTTAAGAAAAAGACAATTGATGATTTTATGGGGTGTGTAAATGATCTACACAGAAAAAACAAAAGCCGCCTTGAAACTTTGCTTTGAGGCGCATAAAAATCAAACGGATAAAAGTGGGATGCCGTATGTGTTTCACCCGTTTCATCTGGCAGAGCAAATGAAGGATGAAGAAACAACGATAGCGGCATTATTGCATGATGTGGTTGAAGATACGGATTACACAATAGCGGATTTAGAGCAAATGGGCTTTCCTTGCGCTGTGCTGGATGCATTAAAGCTGTTGACGCATAATGATGATACACCGTATATGGAGTATGTAGCAAAAATAAAGGATAACCTGATTGCAAAGGCTGTCAAGCTTGCCGATTTGGAGCACAACAGCGATTTATCAAGACTTGATACAGTAGATGAAAACGCCTTGAAAAGGAAAGAAAAGTACAGCCAGGCTATCCGCCTGTTGAATGAATAAGGCATTTATACTGATAACATGTCGCATACGATGCGACCAAATAGATCCTCTTCACGACCATAATGTGATTGTAAGGGTTAAGAAACCAGATAATATATGAGGAGAGAAGAAAAATGAAAGAGCTCATGAAAAATATTTCAAAATCCGAGGTGCTGACCCTGAGGGATCAGGTGCTCTGCCAACCGGGGCAGGTGGTCAGCAAGACCCTCGCCCAGAACAACGCGCTGAGCATAACGCTCTTCGCTTTCGACAAGGATGAGGAGATAAGCACCCACGCCTCCGGCGGCGACGCATTCGTTACCTGCCTTGAGGGAGTCGGAAAAATAACGATAGACGGCGTTGACTACGAGCTGCACGAGGGCGAGAGCATAGTTATGCCCGCAGGTCATCCGCACGCGGTCTACGGCAAGGAGCAGTTCAAGATGCTGCTCGTTGTGGTGTTTTGAAGATAAAATAAAATAACCATGCCCGCCGTATAAATAAATGCGGCGGACATTTTTATATATTTTTTGAAAACTCGCACCCGCAGTAATTCTGCCTGTACAGCTCATACTTTTTCGAGAGCTCTATCGAGCGCTTGTAGCCCTCGCGCTTCTTGAAATCTGCGGGCAGGTGGCGCACTCCGTATTTTTCGCCCATCTCCCCGCCGATGCGGTTTAGCAGCTGCGAATTTTTGTGCGGGCTCACGGAGAGCGTGGTCGTGAAATAGTCGAAGCCGTGCTTCTTCGCCTCCAGAGCCGTGCGCTCGAGCCGCAGATAAAAGCACCTTTCGCACCGTGAGCCGCCCTCGCGCTCCCGCTCATAGCCCCGTGCCGCGTCGGTGAACTGCGTGTGGTCGTATTCGCATTCGAGCATTTTCACGCTGTGCTCGGCGGGCAGGAGAGAGATTATCCTGCGCTGTTCGCTGAGCCTGTGTTCATATTCCTCTGCGGGGTAGATGTTCGGGTTGAAGTAGAGCACGGTGACATCAAAATACTTCGTCAGATATTCGAGTACATAGCTGCTGCACGGTCCGCAGCAGCTGTGCAGCAGCAGGGACGGCACGCGCCCCTGCTTTTTAATTTCGTCAATTTCGCGGTCAAGCTCGAGCTGATAGTTGATTTTGTTCATCTCAACGCCTCCGCAGTATATGATACCGCAAAGGGGCGGATAAATCAACCGCTCAGTCGAGGATTCGCCCGTCGGTTGATATCGTCACGACCTGCCACGGGATGAATTTGCCGCTGTTCTGCAATGCGGTTTTCGCGGCATGCTCGAGTCCGCCGCAGCAGGGGACCTCCATTCTGACGACCGTCACGGACTGTATATTGTTGTTCGCGATTATCTCGGTCAGCTTTTCGGAATAATCGACGCTGTCGAGCTTCGGACATCCGACAAGAGTTATGTGACCTTTAATGAATTTTTCGTGGAACGCCGCGTAGGCGTAGGCTGTGCAGTCGGCGGCGATGAGCAGCTTTGCGCCGTCGAAATATGGCGCGTTTACAGGCACGAGCTTTATCTGAACGGGCCACTGGCGCAGACGGCTATGCATTTCGGCGGGCTGTGCCGAGGGGATGTTGTCCTCGCGGTTCATCGTCATGAGTCGTGACCCCGGGCAGCCGTCGGGATGCCCTCCGAGCTTTTTCTTCATCATATTTTCCTTGACCGCTTCGGCATCGTAGGCTGCGGCTTCGCGCTCGACAAAGGTTATCGCGCCCGTAGGGCACGCGGGCAGGCAGTCGCCGAGCCCGTCGCAGTAGTCGTCGCGCATGAGCTTGGCTTTACCGTTGACCATGGCAATCGCGCCCTCATGGCAAGCGGCGGCGCAAGCCCCGCAGCCGTTGCATTTTTCTTCGTCAATATGGATTATTCTTCGCTTCATAAAAATTCCTCCGAGCGTAAGATTTGTTTTTCTTGACCTGACGCGTTTATTATAGTAGAATCAAGGTGAAATTACTGTTGTAAAAACAACGGAGAGTGAAAAATATGTCGGAAAATTTTGAAAAAATCAAAGCCGCACCGCTGTTTTCGGGAATAGATGAAAACAAGCTGCCCGAACTGCTCGACGCCCTCGACGCGCACAGCCGCAGATATCAAAAGGGCGAAACAATAATGCCGGAGGGCGAAAAAACGGATTCGCTCGGGCTCGTGGTGAGCGGAAATGTGCTGATAGTGCAGGACGATTTCTGGGGCAACCGCAACATTATGGCGCGGATAACGCAGGGCGGAATATTCGCCGAGTCGTTCGCCTGCACGGGCGAAAGGCTGACGGTCGGCGCAGAGGCGGAGAGCGAATGCGAAATAATGCGGCTGAAGGTCGGAAATGTGCTCGGCGCGTGCCCGAAGTCGTGCGACGGACATTCAAGGCTTGTCGGCAATCTGATATCCGAGCTCGCATGTAAAAATCTGAATTTCAACTCGAAGCTCGGGCACATGGGCAAGCGCACGACGCGCGAAAAGCTGCTGTCCTATCTTTCGGCGCAGGCGATGAAGAGCGGAAGGGACGAGTTCGACATCCCGTTTGACCGCCAGCAGCTCGCCGACTATCTCTGCGTTGACCGCAGCGCGATGTCCGCACAGCTCTGCGCCCTCAGGGACGAGGGAATATTGGAATTTAAGAAAAACCATTTTGTGCTCAACAGAATATGAAAAAACGACCGCCCGAATAAACGGACGGTCATTTTATTGTCGGTTAAGATTTATTTCTTCTTCCCTGTGCCTTCGTATTCCTTGATCCAGTCTATCATATCGGAGAAGGACTGCTTTGCGCCCATGGGGGCGTAGCCGAGCTCTTCCTTGGCCTTATCGCAGCTGAAGTTGCAGTTCGAGGTCAGCTTGCGGATGGAGTAGCGGGTGAAGAGCGGGGTCTTCTTCGCGGCGTTGTAATAGACCTCCATGAGAGGTGCAAACGCATTTGCAAGACCGAGCGAAATCTTGAAGCTCGGAGCCTTGAAGCCGCAGATGTCTGCGAGCATATGTATCAGCTGGTCAACGGTGACGACCTCATCGGTGAGGATATAGCCCTCGCCGGGTCTGCCCTTTTCGGCTGCGCCGATCATGCCGCTTGCAACATCGCGCACGTCAACGAAGTTATATGCGCCGAAGGAGAGCGATACGGGGAACTTGCCCTTGAGGAACATTCTGACCATCTCGCCGACGGAAGAGACCTTGAAGTCATACGGTCCGCAGCAGGCGCCGGGATAGACGACGACAGTCTCAAGCTTCTCGTCGTTGTTTGCAAAAACATAGTTCGTGGCGGTAGCCTTGGTCTTTGCATAGGTTCCGTCAAGACCCTCGGGATTGAAGTGAGAGATCTCGCGCATGACCTGATTGTCGGGGAGCGGGGGATAAGCGTCAACGGAGGAGGCATAGACAAGGCGTTTTACGCCGCACTTTTTGCACGCCTCAACGACATTCTTTGTGCCGTCAACATTGACCTTCCAGGTCATGTCCTCGTTGCCCTTGTTTATCTCGATAACGCCCGCAAGGTGATAGACGATGTCCGCACCGTCAAAAGCCTTTTCGAGAGAAGCGGGATCGGTGACATCGCCGAACACGCGCTCACATTTGATTCCGTCAAAGATTTTGCTGTCTTTTCTGATGAGTATTCTGAAGTTTTCGCCGCGTGCCTCGAGTTCCTTAACGAGTGCGTAGCCGACATGACCCGTAGCGCCCGTGACGACTGAAAGCTTGTCTCCCATTGGTAATCAACACTCCTTTAATTTTAAGCTTACACATCCTATTATATATCAGAAAAGCCCCTTGATATTTACATTAGAGAACTATTTGGCGGCGAATGAATAATTATTTATTTTTTAGTCAAAGTGCCGAAGTGTTTCGTCAATAACATTGACTTTTTGTATGTTTGGGGCTATTATTTTATAGTGGTATTTTGCTCTGTGCGGCGGCGTGTGACCGACCGGACGCCCGCGCAGAGAACGGATATATATGATATATACAAATTGAAAGGAAGGATTCAAGTGGCAAAATACGTCCTTGCACTCGATCAGGGAACGACGAGCTCACGCGCAATCGTCTTTGACAAAAAAGGCAATATCGTAGCCAAGGCGCAGAAGGAGTTTGATCAGATTTATCCCGCCGCGGGCTGGGTCGAGCATGACCCGATGGAGATACTTTTCAGCCAGTTCCAGGCGGTGACTTCCGTCTTTGCTTCGGGCGGGGTGAAGCCCGAGGACATAGCCGCTATCGGCATCACGAACCAGCGCGAGACCACCGTTATGTGGGACAGGGAGACGGGCAAGCCCGTTTACAACGCCATTGTCTGGCAGTGCCGCCGCACGGCGGAGCTGTGCGAGCAGATAAAGGCGGACGGCATGGAGGAATACATAAAAGACAAGACCGGTCTTGTTATAGACGCGTATTTCTCCGGCACGAAGATAAAGTGGATACTTGACAATGTCCCCGGAGCACGCGCACTCGCAGAGGCGGATCAGCTGCTTTTCGGCACGGTCGAAACATGGCTCATATGGAATCTCACCGGCGGCAGAGTGCATATAACCGACTACTCCAACGCATCGAGAACGATGCTCTTTGATGTTGACAAGCTCTGCTGGGACGAGAAGATGTGCGAATATCTCAACATCCCGATGTCCATTCTGCCCGAGGTCAAGCCCTCAAGCATGGTCTACGGCAAGGTCGCAGGCGGCATAATCGGTCTTGAGGGGCTCGAGGGTATCCCGATCGCGGGTGCTATCGGCGATCAGCCGGCGGCTCTGTTCGGTCAGGCTTGCTTCGAGCCGGGTCAGGCGAAGAACACCTACGGCACGGGCTGCTTCCTGCTGATGAACACGGGCGAAAAGCGCGTCAAATCGAAGAATAACCTGCTCACGGGCGTCGCGTGGGGTATCGGTGACAAGGTCGAATATGCCATTGAGGGCTCTGCTTTCAACGCGGGCTCGGTCATAAAATGGCTTCGCGACGAGCTGCATATGATAGACACCGCGAGACGCTGCGACGAGCTCGCCGAGAGCGTGCCGGACGCCAACGGCATATATTTTGTCCCCGCTTTTACGGGACTCGGCGCACCCTATTGGGATATGTATGCACGCGGCTGCATAGTCGGACTCACACGCGGAGTCAACCGCGCCCATGTCGCAAGAAGCGTCCTTGAGGCTATTGCCTACCAGATGACCGACCTTCTTGAGGCGATGGAGGACGACTCCGGAATAACCTTCACCGAGCTTCGCGTTGACGGCGGCGCGAGCGTGAGCGATATACTGCTTCAGATCCAGTCGGATATGATACGCACGATAGTTGACAGACCCAAGACCGTCGAGACCACCGCCCTGGGCGCTGCATACCTTGCGGGGCTTGCCGTCGGCTACTGGAAGGATAAGGACGAGATCGTGCAGAACCGCGAGATCGAAAAGATATTCACCCCCCAGATGGAGAAGTCGCGCCGCGACGAGCTCTATAAGGGCTGGAAACGCGCAGTCGAGCGTTCGCTTGACTGGGCAAGGGACTGATAAAAAACCGCCGCCGACCGACCTGCTGATCGGCGGCTGTGAAATTT
>CAVDWM010000047.1:0-11959 GCA_963612725.1 Faecalibacterium prausnitzii
TCGCTTTTTTCTACCCTTTTTTCATTTTCAGTCTCACATCTATTGTAAACCTACATTTTATGATTTTTGTTTTGAAATGCGGGCATACGAGTGTTGCATACTGTAGAACAAGTCGGTTTTCAACGGTCAAGCCCACCGCAATTTTGTCAGATTGCGGTGGGCTGATTCATTTGCCGGCTTTTACCGGACACTGCTGTCGCTGTTTATTGTCTTTTTCTTGCGGAAACGGGAAATTCATTTTTTACATAGGTTTCCCACACGTTCATTCTGTCGCCCTCATCAATTTCACGGATAACCCTTGCGGGCACACCCGCAGCGATGCTGTTGGGCGGAACATCTCTGGTTACTACAGCTCCGGCGGCTACAATACTGTTCTCCCCTATTGTTACACCGCCGCAAATCGTGGCACTTGAACAAATCCAGCAACCGTCCTTGACTGTAATGGGCGCAGAATATTCCAAATCATGAAGACCGTCGGGATAATCTGCAGGTAAGCGTTCCTCTGCGATAAAGGGATGATTCGGGGTGGCAAGTGTTACATTCGCACCGAGCCACACGCCGTCTCCGAGAGTAATCGGCGCAACATCGAGGAAGGTGCAGTTGTAATTTATAAAACAGCCCTTGCCGACATGAATATTTACACCGTATTCGCAGTAAAACGGCGCAAATACGGCAAGCTGATTGCCTTTTGCGGAGGGAATAAGCTTTTCGAGTGCGCGCTGCTTTGTTTTAAATCTCCACACGGCGATTTTATTAAACCTGTCGCACCTTGTAAGTCCGAGCGCATGCCGCTTGAAAAGGTCTTTGCTTGCCGAATTGTAAAGCTTTCCCGCAACCATACGGTCCCAATCGCTGATATTATTATACATTTTCTACTCCTCCGTCTTTTTTAGCGTTAAATCTTTGACCCATTTATATTTTATATAATGCCGATAAACTGCCGGCAATTTTACGATTTCGTCCAAATTCACAATGAAGTACACTGCGAGCACCGGCAAATCAAATACAAAGGCGGCAAGCATTCCGAGCGGTACGGTAACGCACCACATTGTTATTGCATCGCAAAGGAAGCCGAATTTTGAATCGCCGCCCGCGCAGAAGATGCCGGCAATGGTCGTTGAGTTTACGGATTTGCCTATCATATAATAAGAGCACATGACAAGCATCCATTTCAGATATCCGTTCGCTGTATCGCTCAAATCGGTAACCGTAAGTATAAGCGGGCTGAGAGCCGGCAAAAGCAGTCCGGACACCGCTCCGCAGATGACAGACAGCTTACAGAGCTTTCGCCCGTATATTTTTGCCATATCCAATCTTCCCGCACCAAGCTCGTTCCCGACCATAATTCCGCCGCCGCTTCCGAGTCCGAGGCAAAAGCAAGCCACAAGATTTTTCACGATATTCGCTATAGAATTCGCCGCGACCGCGTCCGTGCCTAAATGCCCCATTATAACGGAATACATCGTAAAACCGACGCCCCATACAATTTCATTACCGAGAACCGGTGTGGTATATTTCCAAAAATCATGACGCAGTGACTTATCACCGTGTACGATATATGATGGCTTCAGCTTTATACTGTCCTTCTTTGTCGTTTCAAATATGCACCACATTACTTCTATTGCCCGTGCGATTACGGTTGCTAGAGCTGCGCCCGCAATTTCCAGTTTCGGAAATCCAAATAAACCGTAAATAAGAACAGCGTTCAGCACAATATTTATTATAACGCTTGCAGAGCTTATAGCACTGGATTTTGTTGCTTTTCCGGTGTTTTTGAGCGTACACAGATAAACCTGTGAGATTCCCGTTAAAAAGAATGACAGCGACACCGTCCGCAGATAAATTGCACCGCCGTCAATCAATGGCTGCTCATTGGTGAAAATCAGCATTAAATCGTTTGGAAAGCACAAGCTCGCAAGGAAGAACACAAAGGAAACGACGGCTGTAATTTTCATTACATAGGCGAATATCTTCTCTACGGAGATCCTGTCTTGCTTGCCCCAATACTGTGCGGCAAACATGGAAAGTCCGATTGTCATGGCGGCAAAGAACAGATTTTCAACAAAAGTAATCTGACTCGCAAGGGACACCGCCGACAGAGCATTCTGTGTCAGCATTCCGAGCATTAGTGCATCGGAAGCACTGACAAGAGCCAGCATAAATTGCTGAAAGGCGATAGGCATTACAAGCGTCATAAGCTTTTTGGCAAAATCACTCGACGGCTTATTTCTCATATTCAATTACCTTGTTATCCGACAGTATTTCCGGTTTATGCTTCATACTGTCGGCTTCCGTGATTTCTCTGATTATGCGGCACGGAACGCCTGCTGCAAAGCTGTTTGCGGGAATATCCCTTGTCACCACGCTTCCCGCACCGATCACACAGTTATCCCCAATCGTTACGCCGGGGCAAACCGTAACCGAGGCACCGAACCAGCAGTCGTTGCCGATATAAACCGGCTTTGCATAGCAGAGGTGTTTCTTCTCTCCGCTTGCCGTCAGCATTTCTCGACGCTCATCGGGAAGCATTGGATGGACAGGCGTTACAATCGTTACATTCGGTCCGAAATTGCAGTTATCTCCGATTGTAACCTCCGCGTCGTCTTGAACCGTCAGGTTGAAATTACCGAAAAAGTTTTTGCCTATTTTTGTGTGCTTTCCATAGTGAAAGGCAATCGGGCCCTGAATAAATCCGCCTTCTCCGAGCTCCCCTATTATATCCGAGAGGATCTCGGCTCGCTTTTCCGCTTCATCCTCGTGTGTGTTGTTATAATCCACATTAAGGTTGTGCGTTTTCAGCTTGATAGCCTTTAATTCGGGATCGGCAGGGCTGAATAAGATTCCCGCCTTGATTTTTTCTTCTTCTCGCATTTTGGCTATCCCCTATTCCGTAATTTCTACAACATTGCCGTCAGGGTCACACACGCTGCTTTCGTAATACCCATCTCCGGTAGTTCTCGGATGGCTTTTGATCGCGTATCCGTCTTTTTGGAGTCGGGCGGTCAATTTATCGACCCCATCCTTTGAATCGACCCGAAAAGCTATGTGGGCATATCCGAGCCTCGCGGAATCATTGGATTCCGATATGTCGGGTACATTCATAAGTTCCAATCTTGCGGAGCCGCTAAAAGACAGAAAGTAAGAGGAAAAGCCTGTCTTGGGATTTACATAAAGCGTGTTTCGTTTCCCTTGGAAATAGGTTTCGTAGAAGCATACGCTTTTTTCTAAGTTCTTTACATAAATTGCGATATGGTCTATATTCATTATGCATCTCATCCTCTTGACAGCTTCTATTTTTTCGTGATATAATTATATCGTGAAAAAGGCTTTATGTCTATCAATATTATGCTAATTTTAATAACAATCCTGCGAGGTGATGTGTTTTGCTGTCTCTCGAGCTGAAAGACGATCGTTCCGAAAAGGTGAAATATGATTACATCGACTATCCTATTTATATCCGAAGGGAGTTGCTTTCGTCATTTTCCGGACACGCTGCACCCGCACATTGGCATGATGACATTGAATTTATCGCCGTCTTATCCGGAGAAATGCAATACAATGTCAATGGCGAGATTATTACGATGACTGAAAATGAAGGAATAGTCGTTAACGCGAGACAAATGCATTTCGGGTTTTCGGCAGAAAAAAAAGAATGCGATTTTATCTGCATTCTTCTGCATCCGCTTATGTTATGCGCAACCTACGCTTATGAAAGGGATTTTGTGTTGCCGGTTCTGCATAACAGAAATGCCGCCTATATCAAATTGAACACTGATATTCGCTGGCAAAAAACAATTGTCGAAGATATAAAAGCGATGTATTCCGCAAAGAATGAGAATACTGCCGTTTTGAAAATTCAGAATCTGTTTTCAAATATATGGATACAGCTCTATGAAAATATACCATCGGAGAGTCGGCAGAAAAAGCAAAACACCGATCTTTCCATTCTCAGAAATATGATAGGGTTTATACAGCAAAACTACACGGCAAGAATTACACTTGCGGACATAGCCGCCTCGGGTGCGATAGGTCAAAGCAAATGCTGTAAACTGTTTGCAAAATATATCGGGCAAACGCCTAATATGTATTTAACGCAATATCGGCTTAATAAAAGTGTGTTTCTCCTTAAAAATTCAGATATGAACGTGACAGAGATTGCAAATGCAGTCGGGTTTAACGGAAGCAGTTATTATGCGGAGGCATTTCGTAAGTGGTATGGAAAAAGTCCGTCTGAATGCAGGAAAGCAAATCCGCCATTCGGCGATCGCACCGACAGCTTAACGGATAAGTAGTTTAGGAATCACAGCGGCGCAGGCTGCCGAAATAACCGCAAAATGCACAATCCCCGCCACAGAATTGCTCTGTGACGGGGTTGACTTATGTGCTGAAACTGTAAAAAGCCTTATATCAAGCGGTTTTCAGACATAGAAAAATCCACCGTAATTCTATCAAAATTACGGTGGACTTATGGCGGAGAGCAAGGGATTCGAACCCTCGAAACGCTTTTGGCGTTTACACGATTTCCAATCGTGCTCCTTCGACCAGCTCGGACAACTCTCCGTGTCTGCAATCAAATGCTCGTCTATTATATATGACCGTGCCGCAAAAATCAAGTCTTTTTTCAAAAATCCTGAACTTTTCAAAAATCCGGAGCTTTTTATGCGTGCGCTCCGCTCTCATCGAATAAACCGAGATTTGCGTGGAATCAATATAATATATAAATCAGAAAATTTTACCTGTTTTTTACTCTACTGTATTGAACCGGGAGGCGAAATATAATATAATGAATCTGATTAATATATGGAATGAAGGGATATCCATGAGAAAGACAAAGATAGTATGTACGATAGGTCCTGCCAGCAGTGACCCCGAAATATTCACCGCAATGTGCAAAGCCGGTCTCAATGTTGCGAGGCTCAATTTCTCCCACGGCACTCACTCGGAGCAGCTTGAAAAGCTCAATATGATAAAGAAAGTCCGTGAGGAGCTCAATCTCCCGATAGCGATAATGCTTGACACAAAGGGGCCCGAATACAGAATAAAGACATTTGAGAAGGGCAAGATAATACTCAACGACGGCGACGAATTCTCGTTCACCACCGAAGATATAGTCGGTGATCATAGTCGCGTGAGCGTGACCTATGCGGGACTTGTTGACGATATTTCAATCGGCGACCGCATACTCGTCAACAACGGACTTGTAATTTTCGAGGTAATTGGAAAGACCGATACGGATGCAAGATGCAAGGTCATAGCCGGCGGCGAGCTCTCGGACAGAAAGAGTATGAGCTTTCCGAACAAGGTGCTCAATCAGGTCTATCTCAGCGAGCAGGACAAGGACGATCTGCTGTTCGGCATTCAGAACAATGTTGACTATATCGCGGCATCGTTTGTCTCGTGCAGGCAGGATCTCATAGACCTCAAGGAATTTCTCCACGCAAACGGCGGAGACGGGATAGACATAATCGCAAAAATCGAGAACCGCACGGGAATAGACAACATCGAAGATATCTGCGAAGAGTGCGACGGAATAATGATAGGCCGCGGCGACCTCGGCGTTGAAGTCCCCTTCACCGAGCTTCCTGCGCTTCAGAAATATATAATCACAAAATGCCGCCTGCTCGGCAAACGCGTTATCACGGCGACAGAGATGCTCGAATCGATGATAACCAATCCCCGCCCGACGAGAGCGGAAATTTCCGACGTTGCGAACGCCGTCTATGACGGCACGAGCGCGGTCATGCTCTCCGGCGAATCCGCCGCAGGCAAATACCCCGTCGAGACAGTCCGCACGATGGCGGAGATAGTTGAAGAGACGGAGAAGCACATCCACTATGCAAAGCGTTTCCGCAACAATGACTTTAAGATAAAAAACCGCGTTGACGCCATATCGCACGCGACCTGCGGAATGGCTATCGACATAAATGCAAAGGCTATTGTGGTGACATCCATTTCCGGCATGACGGTGCGCATGGTGTCGCGCTTCAGAGCACCGACGGATATAGTCGGAATGGCGACAAATAAAGCCGTATGGTACAAGCTCGCGCTCTCCTGGGGCGTTATGCCCGTGCTCAGCGAGAAGTTCGACTCGACCGATGTTCTGTTCTATCACGCGCAGAAGGTCGCAAAGGATGCGCTCGACCTCAAGCCCGGTGACAATATTATAATGACCGGCGGCGCGATAAACGGAGAATCCGGCAACACAAACTTGATAAAGATAGAGACAATAGAATAAAATATGTCTCCCCTGCTTCGGCAAGGGAGATTTTTTACCGCAAAAAGCACCTGTACCAATGCGATACAGGTGCTTCTGTATTTTTTAGAAATCCGCAGAACCGGTAGTTCTCGGGAACGGGAGCACATCGCGGATGTTTGAGATACCCGTGAGGTACATGACCAGTCTCTCAAAGCCGAGACCGAAGCCGCTGTGCTTGACTCCGCCGTAGCGGCGAAGATCGAGATACCACCAATAATCCTTGGGGTCAAGTCCGAGTGCCTCAATGCGCTCCGTGAGCACATCCAGTCTCTCTTCGCGCTGGCTGCCGCCGATTATCTCGCCGATACCCATAACAAGCAGGTCAACCGCCGCAACGGTCTTGCCGTCGTCGTTCAGGCGCATATAGAAAGCCTTGATCTCCTTGGGATAATCTGTAACGAAAACAGGGCGTTTGAATATGCGCTCGGTCAGGCAGCGCTCGTGCTCCGTCTGGAGGTCGCAGCCCCAATAGACCTTGTAGTCGAAATCGTCGTTGTACTTCTCGAGCTC
This sequence comes from Faecalibacterium prausnitzii, assembly GCA_963612725.1. Classification (GTDB taxonomy): domain Bacteria; phylum Bacillota; class Clostridia; order Oscillospirales; family Acutalibacteraceae; genus CAG-177. The sequence continues at coordinate 6,767 of CAVDWM010000047.1, forward strand.
CTTGACGGCGTCGGTATAAGTGACGCGTGCGAAATCCGAGCTGACAACGGAATGAAGTCTTTCGAGCAGTCCCTTGTCAACGAACTTGTTGAGGAACTCGAGCTCGGACCTGCAGCTCTCCATAACATAGGAGATGACATATTTTATCATTGCCTCCGCGAGCTCCATATCGTCCTCAAGGTCGGCAAAGGCTATCTCGGGCTCGATCATCCAGAACTCCGCAGCGTGGCGCTGAGTATATGACTTCTCAGCTCTGAAGGTGGGACCGAAGGTATATATCTTGCCGAAAGCGAGAGCCATCGCTTCGCCCTCAAGCTGACCTGAAACGGTAAGATAAGCGGGCTTCTCGAAGAAATCCTGCTTGAAATCAACAGCACCGTCCTCGTTCTTCGGCGGGTTTGCGATATCAAGGGTCGTCACCTTGAACATCTCGCCCGCGCCCTCACAGTCGCTGCACGAAATGAGCGGAGTGTGGGCATAGATAAAGCCGCGCTCATTGAAGAACCTGTGGATAGCATAAGCGGCGGTCGAGCGAACGCGGAAAGCCGCAGAATAAATATTCGCTCTCGGACGCAGATGAGCTATCGTTCTCATATATTCGAGGGTGTGCCGTTTTTTCTGAAGAGGATAATCGGGAGTTGACTGACCCTCGACCTCAACTGAAGAAGCGTTGAGCTCGAACGGCTGATTCGCCTGAGGAGTCAGGATAAAAGTACCCGTAACTCTGACAGCCGCGCCGACATTCAGCTTGACTATATCTTTATAGTTTGCGACCTTTGCGCTCTCAAAAACAACCTGCAGGCTCTTGAAGCAGCTGCCGTCGTTTATCTCCATGAAGCCTATTGCTTTTGAGTCACGGAGGGTCTTGATCCATCCGCAGACCGTTATCTCCCTGCCGCCGAGCTCTTCATATGAGCTGAACAGCTTTGAAATTTCAAGCCTTTCCATTTATATGTCTCCTTTGCTTATGGCTCATAATAATAAATGATATCAAAAGCGGAATTGAAAATCAATAGCGAAGGCTCTATTTATTCAAAATTTTCCGGTGCGGGGTCGGGGTCGATATCTATTGGCTCAGCAGCTCCCATGTCCCTGTCGATATTATAAACAAACTGAGTGATGATAACGGTCAGAGCGACGCCGACGGTCATAACCATGAGATACATATTCTTGATATTCAAAGCCGTCTGAGCAGTCTGGTCTGCGCCGAGGTCTTCAACATAACCGCAAGCTGTGAGCATAACTGCGGAGAATGCCGAGCCGAGGCCCTGCGCAAGCTTGCGGAAGAATGAGAACAGAGCATAGAGCGAGCCCTCGTCGCGGCTTCCGGTCTTTTCATACTGATAGTCGATGCAGTCAACGACCATCGCCCAGAGTATAATAGTGAAAACGGCGTTGCTCGCATAGAGAAGCATAAGTGCGCCGATATAGAGAAACAGCGAGCTCTTTGCCTCGGGCGCCATAGGAAGCAGGCATGAAACTATACCCGCGACAACGCTTATCGATGAAGATATGACGACCAATTTCTTCTTGCCTATCTTTTTTGTTATTCTGCCGATAAAAGGCATAATGACAACAAGGGGCAGATAGGAGACAATATTGACCGCCGCCAATATCTGAGTGTTACGGAAATATGACTGGAATATGATGCTGTTGACCGAGGTCATTGACATGAAGCAGATGACCTGAATGAACGAAACGGCGGTTATCGCAAGCAGCGGACGGTTCGTGAAGAAGCCCCTGACCGCCTTGAGATAGCTCATTTTATCCGTCCTGTCATGCGCTTCGGTAACAACACGCTCGGTCACGAGCAGGCGCACGAGCATAAAGCCGATGAACCCTACAGCCGAGCAGGCAAGAGCAACATAAACCATTCTCGAGCCGATGAGGTTGTTGTTTTTGTCATAGACGATAAGCGGCAGAAGCATGGAGAGCGCCTGAGCAAGTCCCGCGCCTATCGATCTGAAGGTCGAAAGATTAGTGCGCTTTGAGGGGTCGTCGGTTATGCAGGAGTGGAGTGCGCCGTAGGGCACGTTTGCCATGGTATAAGCGACCGACCAGACGCAATAAATCGCAAGGCAGTAGACAACCTTGAAAATATAGCTCATGGAGGCTATAGGCATAAACGAGAGCGTGGTAAAAATTATCAGTGCACTGCCGCCTATGGTTATCCACGGCATGAACTTGCTTTTCCTGCCTATGCGGACATTATCGACCATGCCGCCTATCAGCGGATCGTTTACGGCGTCCCACACCTTGCCGACCACGATTATCCAAGCCCAGTCGCTGAGCCGGAGTCCGATATACTGAGTATAGAACAGCATGAGATAGTTCGTTATCAGCGCAAAGCTCATATTGCAGCCGAAATCGCCCATCGCATAGCCGAAATAATCCCGCATACCGAACGGTCTTAATTTGTTTTGTACAGCCACGATGCAAGTCTCCCTTCGTAATATATCTTTCGGTTCCTTATTAACAGCATACCCGAGAGCAGCATTATATTATATATTTTACCGCAATTTTTGAAAAAATACTGCGGCAGGCATTGACTTTTACACGGCGGCATAGTAGAATTATTGACTGTTAAAGGCTGTGAAGGGGAAAAGTAGGTTTTTATGCCGGCAAAGAGATGAGACGGTCGGTGCAAGTCTCAGCGGCGAAAGAGCCGAACCCGCCCCGGAGCCGCAGCGTCAAATGCGCTGACGCATTCCGGCGTTATCGGAAAAGACGGTTTTCGTCGCTTTGAGAGCGGACAATATTTGTCCGAACTTGGGTGGTACCGCAGACTTTATAGTTTGTCCCAGGCTTTTTGAGCCCGGGACTTATTTTTTTGAAAGGATGAAAAGAAAGATGAAACTTGACAAGCTTGTCGGCGAAAGATTCAAAGAGAAGCCCTCCGACTGCGTTATCGACAGCCACGCGCTCATGCTGCGCGGCGGCTATATGAAAAACGTTGCAAACGGCATCTATTCGCAGTTCATGCCCCTGCGCCGCATAACAAAGAAAATCGAGGATATAATCCGCGACGAGATGGACAAAATCGGCGGACAGGAGGTGCTGTTCCCGGTAGCTCTCCCCGCTTCGCTCTGGGATGAGTCGGGCAGATACGAGAGCGTCGGCAGCGAGCTTCTTCGCTTCACCGACCGCAACAATGCGCGCATGGTGCTCGGCATGACCCACGAGGAAGCGGCGGTTCAGCTCGTGCGCGACTACGCCAACAGCTATACCAAGTATCCGTTCATGATATATCAGGTTCAGACGAAGTTCCGCGACGAGGGACGCCCGCGCGGCGGACTTATCCGCGTTCGTGAATTCACAATGAAGGACGCATATTCGTTCCACACCTCGCAGGAGGATCTTGAGAGATATTATCAGGAATTCTATGACGCATATAACCGCATATTTGCGCGTGCGGGCATTCCCGAGGTCATAACGGTCAAGTCGGACTCCGGCATGATGGGCGGCAATATCTCCCACGAGTATATGCTTCTTACCCCCGTCGGCGAGGATTCGATAGCTCTCTGCTCCGAGTGCGGCTACCGCGCAAACATGGAGGCGGCGCAGAGTATTGTTGAAAATAAAGCCGACGAGGTACTTGAAGAGCTCAGGAAAGAATACACGCCGAACATTCACACCATCGAGGATATCTGCGAGTTCCTCCACTCCCCGCTTGAAAAGTCCTGCAAGGCTGTTGTATATCAGAAGAACGCGACGGACGAATATGTTGTTATCTTCGTCCGCGGCGATCTTGACATAAATGAAACGAAGCTCACAAACCTGCTCGGTGAGGCGGTTCATCCCGCGGTTATCACCGAGGAATGTGGACTTCATGCGGGCTTTATAGGCCCTGTCGGACTGCCGGAGAACATGACAGTTCTGTTTGACAGCTCGCTCAGGGGTGCCACTAACCTCTCCTGCGGCGCGAACGAAGAGAACCACCACTATGTCGGTCTCAACATTCCGCGCGATGTCGGCGAGGTTGAATACAACGACCTTGCGAAGATAGTTGACGGCGGTATCTGCCCGCAGTGCGGCAAGCACACGATAAGGATATCACGCGGCATCGAGGTCGGCAACATATTCCAGCTCGGCACGAAATACACAAAGTCGATGCACATGACCTATCTCGACAAGGAGGGCAACGAGCAGTACCCTGTAATGGGCAGCTACGGCATCGGCGTCGGCAGACTCGCCGCCTCCGTCTGCGAGGTTCGCCACGACGATTACGGTCCGATCTGGCCGATAACGATAGCTCCGTGGCAGGTACATCTGTGCTGCCTGAGAGCGGACGATGCAGAGGCGAAAGCACTCGCGGACAAGCTCTATGACGAGATGCAGAAAGACGGCATCGAGGTTATTTACGACGACAGAAACGTGCGCCCGGGCGTTATGTTCTCCGACGCAGACCTGCTCGGCTGCCCGGTCAGAGTTGTTGTCAGCCCGAGGAACCTTGCCGAAGGCTGCTGCGAGGTCATGACCCGCACAAAGAGTATCAATGAAAAGGTCGCCGTTGACGATGTCATCCCGCAGGTCAAGAAGATGATCAAGGATATGTTCGATGAGCTGAATAAGTAAGATAAAACGAAGCAAATCCCCGAAAGCCGCTGTGGTTTTCGGGGATTGTTTTTTTATCTGACGCTGACAGAAATAGGTCGTATTTCAAAAAGCCCACTGTTTTCGTCATACGATTTAACTTCAGCCACGACGTGAATGTTTGCTCCCTCTTTAAGAGAATTCGGTATATTATCTCCCGTTAGATGTAAATCGTAGTAGTTAACATTTTTAAATTGAAATTGAGGTCCAGATATATTTGATTTCCCATATTCGCCTACATAAATTAAATAGTTAAATCGCGTATTATAGCCTTCATAGTTGGCAACACTTGCGACATACCCGTCAAACTCAATTTTTTTACCTTCATATTTTTTCGCGAAGCTCTTAATTGCAGGGTCAAACTCATTTTTAGTTTCAAGAATTTTAGCAAAATCCGAACAGTTGGCTTTATTTATAATATCAATTTGATTGTCTTTCTTATCAACTTCACTTGTCGATTTTTCATCGGTATAGTTTGCTTTATTCGTTGTCATCTCACCTTTTTTGTCTTTAGAATCGACCTTTTTCGGTGAATCGACAGAAATACTCATAATATTATATCCTTCATATTTCAAAGAAACAGTATAACCCTGTTTGTTC
>CAVDWM010000048.1:0-11211 GCA_963612725.1 Faecalibacterium prausnitzii
CGATATGGGCGGCTATCATCCGCCCACGAACTTCACGCAATTTTAGTGGCGTGCAACATGTAGGGTGCGGCGACCTCGACGCACCGCTGCCGCGACAGCGGCACGAAATCTTTGCAAAAGTTTATTTTACCAACCGTAGTTGCAAACCTCGTTCGTCCGCTTTGAAGCCCATATAGCGAAAGCGACTAAAAGCTTGTTTCACTTGCACCATACCGAAAACGCCGTGATGCTCACGCATCAAAGGGTCGTCGAGTCGCCGACCCCTACAAACCGCCAACCGAGCCACCTATGGCAACACCGCGGCGCGGCTATTGAAAGCTTGATTATAAAAAATTATTTGAGTCACTTGCTTTTACCTTGCTATGGCTCAAGTGATAGATAAATCCTAATTTGTCACATGTATCGCAAACGCAAAATCCTACCAATGAAAACTGGGCAGGGTTTTATGCTTTTATTACACTGTCGGGGCAGTAGTTTTATTTATCTGTTTGCCTCGTCAGAGAACACGCGGAACAGCGGCAGGCACGAGGAGAAGAATTTTTTATACGCCTCGCAATAGTCGCGGTCGGCTCTGCTTCGCTTGCATCCGCCGCCGCGGCAGAGCGGATAATATCTGCACGCCCTGCACTTCGGGTCGATTGGCAGACTCTCGCGGATAAAATCGGCGGCTTTCTTTGAATTTGCCATCGTTTCAAGCTCATCTGAATTTATGTTGCCGAGCAGCCATTCGTCAAGGCAATAGAAATCGCAGGGATAGACATTACCGTTGCCCTCGACCACAAACTGGTGCATACAGTGACCGCAGACTCCGCACTGCTCGGGCTGTCTGCCGACATACATCTGAACCCAGTTATCAAACTGTCTTATGCTCGTGTATTCGCCGCGGACATAATCCTTGACATAGGCGTTGAACAGATGTATCAGAAAATACGCATACTGCTCGTTAGTCATATACAGTTCGCTCTCGCTCCTGTCGCCGAATGGGCGCAGGCACGGAATGAACTGGAGATATTTGAATCCCTTGCGCTTGAAGAACGAATATATCCTGTCGATATTCTCGGCGGCGTAGCCGGTGAGAACGGTCAATATGTTGAAATCGACCCCGTGCATAGTCAGCATTTGGGCGGCGTTGAGAATTTTATAGAATCTGTTAGTGCCGTTGGCGTCGACTCTGAAGCGGTTCGCCTCCATATCGCCGTCAAGGCTCAGACCCACGAGAAAATGTTCATCGTGAAAGAACCGCGCCCACTGCTCATCTATCAATAAGCCGTTAGTCTGTATGCTGAAAAATATGCGGCTGCCGCGCAGGTTATATTTTTTGACCCGCTCGGCAAAATCTTTGAAATATTCTATCCCGGCGAGCAGCGGCTCTCCGCCCTGAAATGCGAAGGCTACGCTGTTCCCTTTTGCAAAGCCGAGCGCACTTTTTATGAGCCTGTCAGAAGTTTCGGCGGACATAATGCCGAGATTATGCTCTTCCCTTATCTGCGAAACATCGTGATAAAAGCAGTATTCGCAACGCAGATTGCAAAGGCTCGACGCGGGCTTTATCATTATTGAAAGCTCAGGCAAAATTTCACCCCCTGATATTCCGACCGCCGAGCGGACCGTTGCCCGTTCGGCGGCATTTTTATCAGCTGTTTTCTATAATTCCTCGGCGGTTATTTTTGAACTCGTTCATCTTTTCGTCGAGTCTGTCGCGCATCTCATCGGCAATCGTCGGATATGCCGGAGTGCGGTTGTAGTTCTCGCCCGCGTCGTCGGTCAGGATATGCAGCCAGTTTTTGCGGAATTTGTCGAAGAAAGCGGAGTTGTCGTTCTGTATATTCTTGAAATACTTGAACACGACATACGCATTGTTCTTGAGGACATCGAAATCATAGTCCTTATACTCCTCGCGTGAGAGGATATCGGCAGTGGGTATAGCATACTGGATAGCCTTGAGCTTTTCGCGCTTCATGTGGAGTATCGGGGTTTCGGCAGTGTGTATAACTTTGTTCTGAGTGAACACCGGAACCATCGAAACGCCGTCTATAACGCGGTCTGCGGGGAGATAGCTTTTCTCCGTTCCGCCGTTTCCGGTGATGCCGCACATCTCAATGAGGGTCGGGAACAGATCAACGAGCGTCGCGGACTCGTCATAGGTCGAACCCGCCTTGAACAGACCGCCGTTGTTGCCCCAGCGGATCATAAACGGCACTTTCTGACCGCCCTCATAGGCGAGATATTTGCCGCCGCGAAGATCGCCTGTCGAGCCCTGAAGCGCGGGACCGTTGTCGCTGGTGAACACTATTATCGTGTCGTCCATAACGCCGAGCTCCTCGAGAGTGTCAAAGAGCTTGCCGAGATAATAGTCAAACTCTGTAACGCAGTCAACATATGTGCCCATGCCGGACGCGCCCTTGAATTCATCGCCGACATAAACGGGCGCATGCGGCCACGGAGTTGCATAGAACGCGAAGAACGGCTCGTCGCCCTCCTTGACCTGCTCGGTTATCCAGCTGTTTATCTCTTCATATATCCACTTTGTGGCGTTGCTCTGGTCTTTGAGCTCATCGGTTCCGTGGACAATTTCATATTCGCCGTTCTCTTCACGGACATGGTAGAACGGGTTCATATCGTTGACATAGTGGCTGCCGTAGAAATAATCGAAGCCCTGATTAGTCGGCAGATACTCGCCGTAATCGCCGAGATGCCACTTGCCGAAGCAGCCCGTGGCATAGCCCGCTCCCTTGAGAGCCTCCGCTATGGTTATCTCGTCGCCGAGCATACCGTCGGCATTGCCGCCCATTTCAACGGAATTGAATATACGGGTCGAGGCGAACGGAGAGAACGTGTCAACGGTCGGGTATATGACATTGTCGGCATATCCGCGATAGGGATAGCGTCCGGTGAGCGCGGCAAAACGCGCAGGAGAGCAGACAGAGTAGCTCGAATAGAAATTCGTGAACTGCGCACCCTCTTCGCCGATGCGGTCGATGTTCGGGGTATCATATATCGCGCCGTTTACGGAGACATCTCCGTAGCCGAGGTCATCCATGAGAATGAACAGGACATTGGGTGAATTTTCTTTTGTCTTGTTTTTGTCTATCCCCTTGAGGTAGTCGTCCTGGCCGTCCCAAAGGCGCTCGGTGTTGGGCTTCGAGCGCAGGTTCATGGTCAGCACGAACGCGACGGTAGTAAACACGAGCAGCACGCTGAGAACACGCGAGAGAACTTTTTGAAGAGTGACCTTTTTATCGATTTTCAAAACACTGAGAATAACGCCGACTATAACGGCTATGCTCGGCAGGGCGAGCAGGAGATTGCCGAGCAGGCGGGTGAAGAAATTGCCCTCGCCCGTGAGCCAGGGATGCTCCGCGCTCGAAAATCCCGCAAGACCGGAAGTGAACGCGCCGAAGCCCGCATCCGCGCCGAAAATTATGTAATAAGTGATAACGCCGAACAGCGCGGCGCAATAGCCGATAAGAAAGCCGAGATAAAGCCGGCGCTTGAAAAACATACCGATAACTATAAGCGCGGACACAATGCAGCAAAAGCCCACGCAGACGACCGCAGTCATATTGAGCCTTGTTATCCACATAGCGAGCATGAGCGCAGTACCGATAACGCTGACGATTATCGGGAACACTTTCTTTCCCGAATCAAATTCTATCTTTTTCTTCAATTCATGACCTCCTCTAAAAATTTCACCAATACGGATTATATCATTATTTGCGGGATTTGTCATCCTTTTTAAAATTAAAAGCGCAATAATTAAAGGTCATACTCCGCATTATAATCACGCGAAATATGACCTGCATCTTTTACTCTTCGGTCTACACTGAATGCGGCAGATCCTAAATTACGCTCTGTTGTTTCTTTTTATTGCTTCAATAGCTCCCTTTTCGAGCCGCGAGACCTGCGCCTGCGAGATGCCTATCTCCCCTGCCACTTCCATCTGAGTCTTGCCTTTTAAGAAGCGCAGATAAAGTATTTTCTTCTCCCGCTCCGGCAGATTTTCGACCGACTCGCGAAAGATTATCTCATCGAGCCAGCTCCCGTCGTCGCCGCTGTCGCCTAATTGATCCATGACATATATCGTGTCGCCGCCGTCCGAAAACACGGGCTCATAGAGCGAAACCGGCTCGACAATCGCTTCGAGGGCTAAAACTATCTCCTCTTTTTTCATGTTCATCGCTTTCGCTATCTCTTCGACCGTCGGGTCGCGCCCGAGCTTTGCGACGAGCTTCTCTTTCTCCTGCATCGCGTGATAGGCTACATCTCTTATAGACCGGCTGACGCGCATGGAGTTGTTGTCGCGCAGATAGCGGCGTATCTCGCCGATTATCATGGGAACGGCGTAGGTCGAAAAGCGGACATTCTGGTTTATATCAAAGTTATCTATAGCTTTTATAAGCCCGATGCACCCGACCTGAAAGAGATCGTCGGGGTTCTCTCCCCTGTTTGTGAACCGCTGGACAACGCTCAGAACAAGGCGCAGATTTCCGTTTATAAGCTCGTCCCGCGCCGACTTGTCCCCCGAATGCATACGGCGCAGAAGCTCCGTCTTTTCTTTTTCCTTGAGCACCTTCAGCTTTGATGTATTCACTCCGCAGATCTCGACCCTGTTGTACTGCATTCAGCCGCCTCCCACTTTGCTCACGCTATAAAAAATTATTCCCATATAGCGCACTCTTAATACTGTGGGTAAAAAATTTTGAACTGAGATTGACACGGCGGCGGCGGGCGTGTTACCATTTATTCGGAATAAAAATGCATGAGGGAGGCACACTATGCGATTCGGAACCTGCGTCGGATTTGACAAGCTCGAATCGGCTGCAAAGCTCGGATATGACTATCTTGAGAGCAACCTGGGGCACATAAAAAGTTTAAGCGGGCGGGAGCTGAAAGAGACAAAAGCAATGCTTGACGGCTACGGTGCAAGGCTCGAGGCGGCGAACTGTTTTTTCCCCGGAGAGATACACCTCGCCGGAGAGGACGCGGACATTGAAGCAATAAGAGACTACACGCGCCGCGCATTTGACAACGCGGTGTTTCTCGGCGTTAAGACCTGCGTGCTCGGAAGCGGGCGTTCGCGCAGCGTGCCGGACGGATTCGACAGAGAAAAAGGGCTCGAACAGATATACTCGGCTCTGCGAGTCATAGACGACGAAGCGGGCAAGCATGGAATAAGAGTTGCTGTTGAGCCGCTGAACAGGCTCGAAACAAATGTGTTTACGACAGTCCACGAGAGTGTCGACATCTGCCGCACTCTGGGGCTCAAAAATATATTTGTCCTTGCCGACATATATCATATGGTCATGGAAAATGAGGACTTCGGCGCACTTCGGTATGCGGGAGATAAATTGATACATATACACTTCTCGAACCCGACTGCAAAGGATTCACCGAACGGCGGCAAAATGAAGCGCACCTTTCCCGCCGAGGGCGACGGATATAATTATGCGCCGTTTGTGGGAGCAGTAAGGGAAGCCGAATATGACGGAAGAATGAGCATTGAAGCCAACTGCATAGACTTTGAAGCCGAAGCGGCAGAGGGGCTGAAAATGATGAAGAAGCTTTTCGGGTGAGGGTAAAATGAGATACGAGTATAAAAGTATTAAAATTTTTGCGCAGGGCGGTGACGCGCTCAAAGCCGCAGAGATACTGCGCAGCGAAATAGAATCGCGAACGGGAGTTATGCCGCAAATGACCGAGTCTGAAAAAGCGGACATATCTCTTATCGCCGACCCGAACGGACTGCGCGACGGATATGAGATAGAACAGAGTGGCAGACGCCTTGTCTTTAGGGCGCAGAGCATACGCGGGCTGATATTCGCTATAGGTATGTTTTTGCGAAAGCTTGAGGTTTCGGGCGAAAAAATCACGCTCACACAGGATATCGGCGGCAGATATGAACCCGACAAGCGCATAAGGGGTCATCAGCTCGGCTACCGCACAACGCCCAACAGCTACGATGCGTGGGATCTGGAGAACTACCGCAGATATTATCTCGACCTGATGTTCTTCGGCTGCAACACGGTCGAGCACATTCCCTGTAACGGGCTCGGAGCGCAGCGGAACAGGCTGATGAAATACGACCCGCAGGACCTTCTTGTTGAAGCCTCAAAAATCGCGGACGAATACGATCTCGATGTGTCGCTCTGGTACCCGAATGACCGTGAGAGCCTTGAGGACGCAGAGAGACGGCGCAGGCTCGTTTTTGAGCGCACGCCGAGAATAGATGCGATGTTCCCGCCCGGGGGCGACCCCGGCGACTACGACGCGGACGAATTTATAAGCCGCTGCCGTGATTTTTCGCGCCTGCTCAAGGAATATCACCCGAACGCCGAGATGTGGCCGTCCGCACAGCAGCCGCACTCGATACCGAACTGGGGCGAAAAGCTCATAAGCGAGCTGCAAAAGCTGCCCGACGAAATTGACGGCATTATAACAGGACCGAACCACGCCTTTGAAATGGATGAATTGCGCCGCAGAGTGCCCGCAAAATATCCGATAAGATTCTATCCGGACATAACGCACAACGTGCGCTGCGAATATCCGGTTCACTTCGACCGCGACGACTGGCACTATGCGCTCGCCGCCGGACTCAGCCGCGAATGCACGAATCCCCGCCCCTGCGAATACAGGGAGATTCACCGCCTCACGCGCAGATATGTTGTCGGCAGCGTCTCATATTCCGAGGGCATAACGGACGATGTCAACAAATGCGTCTGGAGCGACATGGACTTCTTCTCCGATGTCGATGTCCGCGACTCGCTTGAGGACTATTCGCGCCTGTATTTCCCCTCTCTTCCGGCAAGCGAGGTTGCGGACAGGATACTCGGGCTTGAGCTCAATTGGCAGACGGATCCGGCGGAGAATCCCGGCATTGACGACAATCTCAGAGGTTGGGAGTCGCTCACCGAAAGATACCCGGATGCCGTGAAGCTCTGGCGATTCAACCAGTGTCTGTTCCGCGCAAAGTGCGACGCATATTTAAGGCACAAGCGCATAGTCGAGCTTCGAGCCATAAAAGAAGCAAAGCGCGAAATTCTCGCGGGCAGGCTCGCGAGCGCGAAAAATATACTCGAAAATGCCGAGGACGGGCGCGAAAAGTCGCTCCGTGCGGACATAGAGTGCATTGCCGGAGAGCTTTTTGAGCAGATAGGTCTGCAAACCGATGTTGAGCGATACTGCGCCAACAGCTGGGAGCGCGGCGCAGTGCTTGAGACAATCGACCTGCCGAACACCGACCGCGCATGGCTTATGGGACGGCTCGAAAAGGCTGAATCGATGCCCGAAGACGAAGCGAAGAAATACATGATTCGCAGCGTCAGGCGCAACGAAGTCGAGAGCGACGAATACTATTTCTCGGTCGCGGAGCACGGCTTCGGAGTGCTCGGGTGCGAGCAAGTTGTCGGTCCCGATGGCATATACATGAATTTCCAGGGCGACCGCCCCGATGTCAACAACGGCAGTCTCCCGACCTGCCTCTTCAAGGTATTCGACAACCGGTCGTTCAGGTGCAAGCTGGGCGGATTCAGATATGACACCGACTATGAGCTGAAGGTCACATATCATCAGAAAAAAGATGAGAGCATTGACGACCTGACGGTAAAGGCAAACGGAACGGTTGTCTACAAGGGCGGTCAGTTCGGCGAAGAGGACGAAGAAATTAACCGCGAGATGCTCCCCGACGGCTTCGTCTGCGCTGTATATCAGCTGCCCAAAGGTGTGTTTGTCAACGGATGCGTTGAAATTGAAATATCCGAGGAACACGCGGGAGTTATGATAAGCGAGCTCAAAATAGTTAAGAAAAAATAAAGATGTGCACTGTGGAAAAGCCCGCAGTGCATATTTTACAGTCTGTACGGATTGAATTTGACGGTCAAGTATGATAGTATATAATCCGTATACGAACGGAGGTCTGAAATTGGAAGCTGTTGCAACTCCCCGCGCTGAAAAGCCGCTTTTCAGCAACAAAGCACTCAAAAAGCTTATATTCCCGCTCGTCATCGAGCAGTTTCTTGCAATATCCGTCGGATTCTGCGACACGGTTATGATATCGGGTCTCGGCGACGAGGCGATTTCCGGCGTTTCTCTCGTTGATATGATAATGACGCTGATGATAAACGTCTTTGCCGCGCTTGCGACAGGCGGCGCAGTTGTCGCCGCGCAATTCATCGGCGCAAAAAGAGTAAAAGACGCAAGGAGCAGCGCATCGCAGCTGATATTCATCGCGCTCATAATTTCACTCGTGCTCATGGCTCTGACCCTCGTTTTCAAGGCGCAGCTGCTCCGACTGTTTTTCAGCACGCTTGACGAGGGTGTCATGCAATCGGCGCTGACATATTTCTGGATATCCGCGCTGTCGTTCCCGTTTATCGCGGTATATAACTGCTGTGCCGCGCTTTTCCGCGCCATGGGCAACTCGAAGATATCGATGCTCGCCTCCCTCATGACCAATGTCATGAACATTATCGGCAACTCACTGCTGATATACGGAGTAAAATGGGGCGTTGCGGGTGCGGCGGCATCCTCGACCATTTCGCGCTTCTCGGCGATGCTCCTGCTGCTGATTCTTCTGCACAAAAAAGATAATCCGATCTATATATCACTCAAGGACAAGTTCAAGCCCGACTTCGGGCTGATAAAAAGAATACTCACAATAGGCATTCCCAACAGCGTTGAGAGCAGTCTTTTTCACCTCGGACGCATACTTGTTGTGAGCATAATAACCTCCTTCGGAACGGTTCAGATAGCCGCAAATGCCGTCGCGAACAACCTCGACGGAATCGGATGCATACCCGGTCAGGCGATGGGGCTCGCGATGATAACGGTTATCGGTCAGTGCGTCGGTCTCGGCAGCGAAAAGCAGATAAGACTGCACGCGAAAAAGCTGATGAGGCTGACATACCTGATGGCGGCGGTATGGAACGCAATAATTCTTGTCACACTGCCGCTGACGCTCAAGATGTACAACATCTCGCCGGACGCATATTCGCTCGCGCTCAAGCTTATAATCATCCATAACGGCTGCGCGATACTCATTTGGCCGGCGGCTTTTACTGTGCCCAACATTCTCAAATCGGCAAACGATGTCAAATTTACGATGTGCGTCGCGCTGTTCTCGATGTTCACCTTCCGACTGCTTCTGAGCTACATAATCGGTCTCAAGCTCGGCATGGGTGCTATCGGAGTATGGATAGCGATGATAGTTGACTGGATATTCCGTGCCGCTGCGTTCTGCCTGAGATACAAAGGCAAACGCTGGTTGAGCTACAGCATCTATAAAAAAGATAGCAAGCCTGCAAAAGCGGAATGAATATAACCCCGCAGTTCTGTTTACTGCGGGGTCAAATTATATCACGGCATAAAAATAAGGCAGCCTTTCGACTGCCTCGTTTTTTTTAATTATTTATTGCCGGTCATCTTTGCGATTTCCTCGGCGTAGTTCTCCTCTTTCTTCTGGAGACCCTCGCCCTTCGCATAGCGGACGAAGCCGGTAGCCTTTATAGAAGCGCCGAGCTCCTTGGCAACGCTGTCGATATACTTCGCAACATTGAGGTCGCCGTCCTTGACGAACTGCTGATCAAGCAGGCAGCTCTCCTTGCAGAACTTTGCGATCTTGCCGTTGATGATGCCCTCGATGACCTTCTCGGGCTTGTTTGCCATCTTGGGATCCTCTTTGATCTGAGCGAGGTTGATGCTCTTCTCATGCTCGATGACATCTGCGGGGACTTCATCGCGGCAGAGGTAAAGCGGGCTCATAGCGGCGATCTGCATCGCAACATCCTTGCCCATGACCTTGAACTCCGGCTTAGCGGCGGTAGCGTCATCGGTGTCAAAGAAAACCATAACGCCGACGGAGCCGCCCATGTGGACATAAGTGGAGACAATGCCCTCATGTCTGACAAAACGGCGAATCTTGAGATTCTCACCGATGGAGAGAACCTTGTCCTGGAGATTCTCCTGAACGGTTCTGTCAGAGCCTGCAAGCTTGACGTTAAGAAGGGCGTCAACATCTGCGGGATTCTCTGCAACTATAGTCTTTGCTATATCAAGCACGAACGCCTGAAAAACATCGTTCTTTGCAACGAAATCGGTCTCGGAGTTGACTTCGACAACAACGCCGACCTTCTTCTCCTCGTCATTGTAAGCGAGGACTGCGCCCTCGGCGGCAATTCTTGAGGACTTCTTCGTTGCGGCGGCGAGACCCTTCTCGCGAAGGAAATCGATTGCCTTATCCATATCGCCGTCGGATGCCTGGAGAGCCTTTTTGCAGTCCATCATGCCGACGCCGGTCTTCTCTCTGAGTGCCTGTACGTCTTTAGCAGTGAAGCTCATTATTTATCCTCCTCTGTCTCTTCGACCTCGGCAGCCTCTGCGTCGCCCTGCTCGCCCTGTCTGCCCTCAATAACAGCGTCTGCCATTGCGGCGGAGATAAGACGGACAGCGCGGATAGCGTCGTCGTTGCCGGGGATAACATAGTCTACTTCGTCGGGATCACAGTTTGTATCGACAATAGCGATGATCGGAATACCGAGCTTGTGAGCCTCAAGAACGGCGATCTTCTCCTTGCGGGGATCGACTATAAACATGGCGGCGGGCTGCTTCTTCATCTTGGAGATACCGCCCATGAACTTCTCGAGCTTCTCTATCTCAAGCTGGAGCTTGATGACTTCTTTCTTGGGAAGCATATCGAAGGTTCCGTCAGCCTCCATGGTCTTGAGCTGCTCAAGTCTCTTTATACGGCGCTGAATGGTGTTGAAGTTGGTGAGCATACCGCCGAGCCAACGGGCGTTGACATAAGGCATACCGCAGCGCTCAGCCTCCTCGCGGATAGAATCCTGAGCCTGCTTCTTCGTGCCGACGAAAAGAATCTCCTTGCCGTCTGCGGCGATATCGCGGACTGCCATATAGGCATCCTCAAGCTTCTTGACCGTCTTCTGAAGGTCGATGATGTAAATGCCGTTGCGCTCCGTGAAAATATAGGGAGCCATTTTGGGATTCCATCTTCTGGTCTGATGACCGAAGTGCACACCTGCTTCAAGCAGCTGCTTCATTGATACTACTGACATTTGTTTTTCCTCCTTTGGTTTTTCCTCCGCAAAGCATGGCGGCCGCAACGGTGAAAAATCACCGCACCGGGCGGCATCCTGAAGCTTCGCGTGCGTAATGCTCGGATATTATATCACAGTAAGATATAAAAATCAAGAGTTTTTT
>CAVDWM010000049.1:0-11187 GCA_963612725.1 Faecalibacterium prausnitzii
GAGACTGAAGGCTCTTTTTGTTTTTTTATTTGAAAAGACGCAGACCCCGCTCAAACAGGAGCGGTTTGCGCTGCGAGCCGAAGCTGACGGGACGCAAACAAATATTTTGTTTAAACAGAACATTTCAGTTGTTAAAAGTAATAAAGCGTTTTTCTTGATTTTCGTCATTTTTATTAAAAAAAGCGAAAATTTTTATGAGTATTGACAATAGACCCGCACAAAAGTATAATCAATAAAAATTGAAGGTAGTTCACAATTGCCCTTATTATATTCGATTTTCTGCGCCGCAGTTCGCAGGCGGCGTTTGGGAATAAAATAAAAAACTGGAAAGAAAAGAGGATTTTTATGAAAAAAGTATTTGCATTAGTCCTCGCTCTTGCGCTCGTGATGTGCGGCTTCACCGCATGCTCAGGCAAAAACGGCGGCAGCGATACCAAGACAGACGCCGATCTCACCAAGGTTGGCGAGTACACAGCTAACAACACCGAATATGTTATCGGCGCGACCGGTCCGCTGACCGGCGACGCCTCGTCATACGGAATTTCCGTTCAGAACGGTGCTCAGCTTGCGGTTGACGAGATCAACGCCGCAGGCGGTATAAACGGAGTGAACTTCAAGTTCGACATGAAGGACGACAAGGCCGGTGCCGTTGAGGCGGGTCAGGGCTTCACCTCCCTGCTTGAGGGCGGAATGCAGGTCTCCCTCGGCTCCGTTACCTCCGCGTCCTGCGAGGCTTTCGGCACCGCAGCTGCCGAGTACGGCATCTTCTTCATGACCCCCTCCGCTTCCGCAGCTTCCGTTATCGAGACCGGCGACACCGCTTTCCGCGTCTGCTTCGGCGATCCCGACCAGGGCACTCTTGCCGCTGAGGAGCTGACCTCGAAGTATAAGAAGATCGGTGCTATCTACGATACCTCCGACACTTATTCGCAGGGCATCTACGAGGCTTTCAAGGCAAAGATGAGCGAGCTCGGGGTCTCCTATATCGAGCAGACCTTCGACAAGGAGAACAAGAGAGACTTCTCCACTCAGGTCGCCGCTCTTAAGGATTGCGACGTTATCTTCCTTCCCATCTATTACACCGAGGCGGGACTTATCGCAAAGACCTGCGCCTCCAAGGGCTGCAACGCGGTTCTCTTCGGCTGCGACGGACTTGACGGCGTAGCCGGCCAGATCGATTCCTCCGTTAAGAATCAGATAAAGTATATCACTCCCTTCGATGTCAACAGCACGGAAGAGAAGGTTTCAAAATTCGTCAACAGCTACAAGGCGAAGTACAACACTCTTCCCGACCAGTTCGCGGCTGACGCTTACGATGCAGTCTATGCTATCTACAACGCCATGAAGAAGACCGGCGTTGACAATGTAAAGGTCGATCCCACGGCTCTCGGCACTGCTATGGTGAAGGCTGTCACCGCCTCCGATTTCTCCTATGACGGAGTTACCGGTAAGATGACCTGGGAAGCCAGCGGTGCCTGCAACAAGGTCCCCGTTATTGTTGAGCTTGGCTGATAACTATTAATTTCTAAAATTTATATTTATTGGTTTTTGAACGGCAGGGGAAGTGTATTCTCCTGCCGCTTTCTGTTTTTCTTTCGGCAGTTCAAGTTTCTCCCATTCCAAAGGAGCGTTAGGTTTATTATGAGTGTTATATTTGACGGACTCAGCCTCGGCGCCATCTACGCCCTCATAGCTCTGGGCTATACGATGGTCTACGGCATCGCGAAGATGCTCAACTTTGCCCACGGCGATATCATCATGGTCGGCGCATATGCCGTCTTCACGACGCTGGCGGCGGGCGGAAATCTCGCTATCGGCGTTCTGGCGTCTATTATTGTCTGCACGCTGATGGGTGTCATTATTGAAAAGGTCGCCTACAGACCGCTGAGAGGGGTCACTCCCATTGCTGTTCTGATAACCGCCATAGGCGTCAGCTACCTGCTTCAGAGTGTCGCGCAGCTCATCTTCGGCGCAAAGGCGCAGAGCGTGTCGCTGCCCTCTCTCGGCGCGGTGAATATCGCGGGCACAAATGTCAGCGTCAGCTCGATTCTCACCATGGGAATAAGCGCGGTTATAATGGTCGCCCTGACCCTGTTCATCAAAAAAACCAAAACCGGACGCGCCATGATCGCCGTCTCCGAGGACAGGGGCGCGGCGCAGCTCATGGGCATAAATGTCAACAAGATAATCACCGTCACCTTTGCCGTCGGCTCGGCTCTCGCCGCATTTGCGAGCGTGTTCTATCTTTTCCAGATACCGACTGCGGAGCCGACCCTCGGCTCGATGCCCGGCATCAAGGCGTTCACTGCGGCGGTTATCGGCGGTATCGGCTCCATCCCCGGCGCGATGATAGGCGGCGTGCTCCTCGGCGTTATCGAGAAGATATGCCTCTCCGTCCCCGCTCTCGCACCCTACACCACTGCCGTTGAATTCAGTCTTTTGATTTTGATTCTTCTTGTAAGACCCATCGGTCTGCTCGGCAAGAAGAGAAGAGAGAAGGTGTAATTGATGAGTAAAACAAAGACAACAAGTAAATTCAAGCTCAAAAATTACATCAGCTATATAATGGTCATCGCCGTCCTCGGCGTGGCGGTCATCCTCCAGCTGACCGGCAACCTCCAGCGCTCGGCTTCGACCCTGCTCGTCCAGATAGCTTACAGCATCATTCTCGCCGTCTCCCTGAACCTCGTCGTCGGCTTTCTCGGCGAGCTGTCGCTCGGTCACGCGGGCTTCATGTGCGTCGGCGCATATCTCGGCGGATACATAGCAATACAGCTTTCCGCCGTTATCGGCAGCAAGCTTCTGGTGCTCATCATCAGTATGCTCGCCGGCGGCGTGATAGCCGCACTGTTCGGACTTATCGTCGGACTCCCCGCGCTCAGACTCAAGGGAGACTACCTTGCGATAGTGACCCTTGCCTTCGGCGAGATAGTCAGAACGATATTCAAAAACCTCGACACCTTCGGCAAGGCAATGGGTCTTCGCACGAACACGATAAAGTACGATTCGAGGAACGACACCTCGCTGTATATCGTCTCCTTTGTCGTCGTGCTCATCGTCCTGTTCATGATAAATAACCTCATCCGCTCAAAGCACGGCAGAGCGATAACCGCCATACGCGACAACGAGATAGCGGCAAAGGCAATGGGCATAAATGTGACCTTTTACAAGCTCTTTGTATTCGTATTTTCCGCATTCTTCGCGGGTGTCGCAGGCGTTATCTATGCGCATTACATCACGCCCGTCCAGTATTCGGTCTTCTCGTATAACTACTCTATCGAGATCCTCGTCATGGTCGTCCTCGGCGGTATGGCAAGCATCAACGGCTCGATAGTCTCCGCCGCGCTCATAACGGTGATAAATTTCGAGCTCCAGAGCAAGCTCTCCGGCGACCTTGCGGCGCTCAAATATCTTATCTACGCGCTCATCCTCATCTGCCTCGTCATCTTCAACAACGCGCCGGCGTTCACCGGCATAAAGGAGAAGCTCGCTCCGCGTTTCATCATGGCGCGTATATCCGACAAGAGACGCAAGCCCGAGGATATCAGCGACGACAAGGGCGAGTGGAGCAACGTTCCCACGAAGATATCCATGGACGAAATACTCTCCGTCGATATGCAGCAGGGCAAGGAATATGTCCCCGACAAGCCGCAAAAGGGAGGAAAGCAAAATGGCTGAATATGTTCTTGAAACAAAGAATCTCGGCATTTCCTTCGGCGGACTGAAGGCAGTCGAAAATGTCGATCTGAAAATAAAGAAAAAGCAGCTCTACGGGCTCGTTGGACCCAACGGAGCGGGCAAGACAACGGTCTTCAATATGCTCACCGGCGTCTATCAGCCCACCACCGGAACCTTCTTTTTAAACGGCGAAGAGCTTCGGGGCAAGAGTCAGGAGCAGATAAATCACAAGGGCATCGCGAGAACCTTCCAGAATATCCGCCTGTTCAACAATATGAGCGTGATAAGAAATGTCCTCGTCGGTCTGCACAACCAGCCCGAGTTCAAGTGCGACGTCTTTTCGAGTGTTCTCCGCCTCCCGAAGCACTACAAGACCGAGAAGGCGATGCGCGACAGGGCAAAGGAGATACTCCGCATCTTCGATCTCTATGACGAGCGAAACAACCTCGCCTGCAACCTGCCCTACGGCAAGCAGAGAAAGCTTGAAATAGCCCGCGCTCTCGCGACAAATCCGTGCCTGCTGCTCCTCGACGAGCCGGCGGCGGGAATGAACCCCCACGAGACGGAGGATCTGATGGACATCGTCAGGCGCATAAGAGACGAGTTTGACATGACCATACTTCTTATCGAGCACGATATGAAGTTCGTGTCGGGTCTTTGCGACGAGATAACCGTGCTCAACTTCGGCACCGTGCTCGCGCAGGGCAGGACAGAGGACGCGCTGAGTGACCCCGAGGTCATAAAGGCGTATATCGGTGAATAAGGGGGAAAAGTCATGGCATTGTTAGAAGTCAAGGATCTTCAGGTCTATTACGGCGTTATAAGGGCGCTCAAGGGCATCAGCTTCCATGTCGATCAGGGCGAGATAGTCTCGCTCATCGGCGCAAACGGAGCGGGCAAGACCACCACGATGCAGAGCATTATGCGCCTCATTCCGATAAAGAGCGGCTCGGTCGTCTATGACGGCAATGAGATAAACAAGGTTCCCGGGCATAAGCTCGTCGGCATGGGAATGAGCCAGGTGCCCGAGGGTCGCCGCGTGTTCCAGGAGCTGACCGTCTATGAAAATCTTCTTCTCGGCGCATACACGCAGAAGGACAAAAAGAAGACAAAAGAGGATATCGACGAGATCTGCACCCGTTTCCCCCGCCTCGGCGAGAGAAAGTCGCAGATAGCGGGCACTCTTTCCGGCGGCGAGCAGCAGATGCTCGCGATGGGCAGAGCCATGATGAGCCATCCGAAGCTGCTCATGCTCGACGAGCCGTCGATGGGTCTCTCCCCGCTGCTTGTCGATCAGGTGTTCGAGATAATCAAGGATTATCACAATTCCGGCACGACCATACTGCTCGTTGAGCAGAACGCAAAAAAGGCGCTCTCCATCTCCGACCGCGCCTATGTCCTCGAAACCGGTGCAATAACCGCAGAGGGCACCGCGCAGGAGCTGCTCAACAACGAGGAGATAGTCAAAGCCTATCTCGGCGGCTGATAAAACATAATCTTTACTGTGCCTCTCTTTTTCAGGAGGGGCATTTTTTATAATTTATTTATTGGCTTGCGTGCCGAAAGGTGATACAATAATCAAAAAAGATGTTGCCGCCGACAGAAAACAGCTTACTCACAAACGGCTTGCCTTTCGCCGTTCCGCACACGAAGCTCTTCGGCGCGGGCGAGACGCACAGGGAACATCTTTGTTAAAAATTCTCAAAACAGCCGGAGACGGCGGGAGAGGGGACAGCCTGTGAAAAAGATAACAAACGGAAAAATTTTTGCCCTGTGTCTCGGGGACTTTGCAAGGGGACTGATAAACGGCATCATCACGACATATCTGCTGACCTTTTTCATTCCTACGAACTCGAACACGACGCTGCCGCAGTTTTTTATGAAAGCCGCGCTGACCATGGCGATAATCCGCGGGATAGGCACGGTTATAGACGCAGTGACCGACCCGTGGGTCGCGAGCCTTTCCGACAACAGCAAGGCGAAGAGCGGCAGGCGCATCTCCTTTATGCGCTGGTCGGCAATACCCTACGGTCTGTTCTGCCTGCTCATCTTTTTCCCGCCCGTGGCGGGCTCGAGCATTATAAATGCCCTGTGGGTCGGCGTGATGCTCGCGCTCTATTATCTGTTCTCAACGCTCTATAACATACCCTACAGCGCACTCCAGGCGGAGGTCGTCGCAGAGCCGCGCAAAAGAGTGTTCCTCTATTCGATAGTCAGCCTGCTCTATGTCGTGTCGTCGGCGATGGTATTCTGTACCTCGATGATAAAGAGTATGCTGATGAAAAGCGGCATAACGGAGATATGGGCTCTTCGCATACCCTTTATCGCGTTCTGTGTGCTCGGAGGAATAGCCGCGCTCATTCCGGCTTTTGTGATAAAAGAAAAGGACTATGTTGAGCCCAAGGAATATCACCAGTCCATCTGGGATGCCCTCAAGGCTACGGTCTCATATCCCAATTTCACGATAATCACCGTGGGCTATCTCATCATGTGGATAGCGTTCACCTTCTTCAACACCGCCGAGGTCTATTACATAACCAATCTGCTTGCTCTCGGCGACGAGTGGGTGACATATGTCTCCGTTATATCAATAGGAGTCGGCATAATGACCTATCCGCTCGTCAATATTTTGGCGCGAAAGGTCGGCAAAAAGCCGCTTCTGCTCGGCGCGTGCATAACCTATGTCCTGCTCTACTGCGCCATTTTCAACTATAAGCTCGTTATCGGTGCCATCGGCGCGAAGCCGTTCGCGATACTCATCGGACTCGTTATAGCCATGCCCATAGCGATAACGAATATAATCCCCTCGTCCATCTTCGCGGATCTCGCGCAGTACGATTCGATAAAGACCGGACAGAACAGAGCGGGTATGTTCTTCGCCGCGCGCAACTTTGCCAACAAGATGTGCCAGGCGATAGTCGTTATCGCGTGCTCGCTCCTGCTCGGCAAGGGCGCAGACGGCACGGGTGCCGCAACGAGCGCGGGAGTGCGCAACACGGCACTTGTCGCGATGATTTTCGTCGCGATTTCGGTCGTTGTCTATATCTTCTATAATGACAGGGAGATAACCGCCGCGATAAGGGCGCACAACGAGGAGCAGGAAAAGGAAAACAAAAAATCCTGACCTCGGCGGCAGACGGCGGGATAAGCTCCGTTGCCCGAGGGCAGGTATCAGACATAAAATAAGCCGGACGGGAATACAGGCTGAAACGCCTGTCTCTCTTGTCCGGCTTGTGTCTTAGACACTGTTCAATTTTTGCTCTGCGCTAAATGCGACAGAACCTGTGCTTTGTAATATTTAATTCGGCAGCTGTTCGAGCGAGCGGAACTCGTAGCCCTGCTTGCGCGCCCAGTCGATAATATCGCCGAGGGCGGCGGCGTTGTCCGGCGAGACGGCGTGGAGCAGGATAACAGCCCCCGGGTGCAGGCGCGAGGTAACGGTGTCAAAGGCATACTGCTTGCCCTTTGTGTCGTTGACATCCCAGTCGGCGTAGGCGACCGACCAGAACACGGATTTATATCCGAGCGAGGAGACGAGGTCGAGCGCCGAGGCGGAATACGACCCCATCGGGAAGCGGAAATAGGGCGAGGAATAGCCGAACTTTTCGCGCAGGTAGTTGTCGCAGGTCTCTATCTCCGCCGCCATTTTCTCGCGGCTTATCTTTGAAAAATCGGGATGGGTCGTCGAATGATTGCCGACGATGTGCCCCTCGTTTATCATTCTTGCGATAAGTCCCGGCTCTGCCTTGATGTTCGAGAGCGTGCAGAAAAATGCGGCGGGCACGTTTTTTTGCTTGAGAATGTCGAGCACGGTCGTTGTGTATCCGTTTTCCCAGCCGCAGTCAAAGGTGAGATAGAGAACCTTCTCTTTCGTTTTCGTGTCTATCGAGACGGCGTTGAAGCCGTTTTCGTCAAAATATTTCTGGGCATTAGTCGAGTTTTGATGCGGGACGCCGTTTTTGGAAACGCCGTAGCTGTATCCGACCGTCGCCGTTGAGAGCCCGCGAGTGTTCTGCGGGTCGGTGGCGGTCATCTCGGTTTTGGGCAGCGGGGCGAGTCCGGTATATGTGCCTGTGCTCGGGTCGAGAGTGCCCTTCTCGGTCTTTCGCTGAGCAGAGGTCGTGCTTTCTGTTGCCTTCACGGTCTGCGGAGCTTCGGTGGTCTGCGGCGCAGTCGTTGTCTCTTCGCGTGTCTGACCGGTCACGGGCGCGTTGCCGTGAGTGACCTCCGTGCTGCCGTCGTCAATCTCCGTCGTTTTACACGCGCACAGCGAGAAAAGAAGCGTCAGCGCGAGAGCAAGGCTTAAAAATCTTCGTCTCTTCATTTAACACAGTCCTTTCACAGATCTTCGTGATTATTGTGTGCCGAAAAAGGCGATTTAATTTAAATATATTTTGTGTTTGCGTTATACCATTTTACATTATACCACAATAACCAATAAAATCAATTGAGAAGCCGCAAAATTCGACCTTTCGCGCTTCTCGGCTCATTGACACCGTGCGGGCAATAATATATAATTAAGTGTATTTGATTTTTCGGAGGTGCGTTTTAAGTATGGTCAAAGCAATTGTGGGTGCCAACTGGGGCGATGAGGGCAAGGGTAAAATTACCGATATGTTTGCCTCTCAGGCCGATATGGTCGTTCGTTTTCAGGGCGGCGCCAATGCAGGACATACGATAATCAACGACTACGGCAAGTTCGCGCTTCATCTTCTGCCGTCAGGCGTGTGCCAGCCCGGCACGGTCAACATCATCGGCAACGGCGTGGCTCTCGATATCGAGAAGCTCGTCAAGGAGATCGAGCATGTCACCTCGGCAGGCGTGCCGCAGCCCAATATCCTCGTTTCCGAGCGTGCGCAGATCATGATGCCCTATCATGTTATGCTCGACACCTATGAGGAGGAGCGCCTCAAGGATAAAAAATTCGGCTCGACAAAGAGCGGTATCGCGCCGTTCTATTCGGACAAGTATGCGAAGATCGGCTTCCAGGTCTGCGAGCTGTTCGATGAGGAGTATCTCAGAGAGAAGCTTGAAAGAGTCTGCGAAGTCAAAAATTTGCTGCTCGAGCATGTCTATCACAAGCCGGCTCTCGATGTGGACGAGCTGTTCGACCACATGATGAAGCTGCGCGAGATGGTCAGACCCTATGTCGCGGACACCGGCAGGATAATCCGTCAGGCTGTCAGAGACGGCAAGAATATTCTGCTTGAGGGTCAGCTCGGCTCGCTCAAGGATCCCGATTTCGGCATCTATCCCATGGTCACATCGTCATCGACCCTCGCGGGCTTCGGTGCCGTCGGCGCAGGCATCGCACCGTATGACATAAAGGAGATAACCGCCGTCACCAAGGCATATTCAAGTGCCGTCGGAGCGGGCGAATTCGTCAGCGAGATTTTCGGCGAAGAGGCGGACAGGATGAGAAATCACGGCGGCGACGCCGGCGAATACGGTGCAACAACCGGCAGACCGCGCCGTATGGGCTGGTTTGACTGCGTGGCGACCCGCTACGGCTGCGAGGCTCAGGGCGCAACTCAGGTCGCGCTCACCGCGCTCGACTGCCTGTCGTATCTCGACGAGATAAAGCTCTGCGTCGGTTACGAGATAGACGGCGAAGTCACAAAGGATTTCCCCGTCACCCCGCTTCTTAAAAAGGCAAAGCCCGTCTATGTCACCATGCCCGGCTTCAAGTGCGACATCCGCGGAATAAGGGAGTTTGACAAGCTTCCCAAGGAGGCGCAGGACTACGTTCTCTTCATAGAGAAGGAGATCGGCGTGCCGATAAAGCTCGTTTCCAACGGACCGAGAAGAGAAGAGATTATAGTCAGATAAAAAGGTGGGTATTATGCAGGACAATCATGAGAAGGTTCTTGTGCTGGACTTCGGCGGACAGTACAATCAGCTCATTGCGCGCCGCGTCAGAGAGCACAATGTCTACGCCGAGATAAAACCGTACAGCCGCATAACCGTCGCTGAGATAAAGGCGGCGGGATATGTCGGAATAATATTCACGGGCGGACCCAACAGCGTCTATGACGAGAGCTCGCCCCACTATTCGCCCGAGATACTCGACGCGGGCATTCCCGTGCTCGGCATCTGCTACGGCGCTCAGCTTATTGCGTATATGGCGGGCGGCGTTGTCAAAACGAGCGGCTCAAAGAGCGAATACGGCAAGATAGATATGACCCGCAGCAGGGACAGCCGACTGCTCAAAAATATCCCCGAGGATACGAGCGTCTGCTGGATGAGCCATACGGACTATATCAGCAACCCGCCCGAGGGCTATAAAGTGACTGCCGTCACACGCGACTGCCCCTGCGCGGCGATGGAGAATGACGGGAAGAGAATCTACGCCGTTCAGTTTCACCCCGAGGTCATGCATACGCAGTACGGCGAGGAGATATTCAAAACATTCCTCTTTGATATCTGTGGATGCAAGGGCGACTGGGTTATGTCAAGCTTCGTTGAGGAGCAGGTTAAGCACTTGCGCGAGAAGATAGGCGACAAGACCGTGCTCTGCGCCATGTCCGGCGGAGTTGACAGCTCCGTTGCCGCAGTGCTTCTGCACAGGGCGGTCGGCAGGCAGCTGACCTGCGTCTTCGTTGACCACGGTCTGCTCAGAAAGAACGAGGGCGACGAGGTCGAGCACATCTTCCGCGAGCGCTTCGATATGAAGCTCGTCAGAGTCAACGCCCAGGAGCGTTTCCTCACCAAGCTCGCAGGTGTGATCGAGCCGGAGAAGAAGAGAAAAATTATCGGCGAAGAGTTTATCCGCGTCTTTGAAGACGAGAGCAAGAAGCTCGGCAGAATGAATTTCTTCGTTCAGGGCACAATATATCCCGATGTTATCGAGAGCGGTGTGGGCGACGCGGCAGTCATCAAGAGCCACCACAATGTCGGCGGACTGCCCGAACACATCGATTTCGATGAGCTTATCGAGCCTCTGCGCGACCTGTTCAAGGACGAGGTTCGCAAGGTCGGGCTTGAGCTCGGCATCCCCGAGGATCTTGTCTGGCGTCAGCCGTTCCCGGGTCCCGGACTTGCCGTGCGTATTCTCGGCGACATCACCGAGGAGAAGCTCAATATCCTCAAGGATGCGGACGCTATCTTCCGCGAGGAAGTCAAAAACGCCGGCATCGACCGCGACATCAACCAGTATTTCGCGGTGCTCACCAACGTCCGCAGCGTCGGCGTTATGGGTGACGCGAGAACCTACGACAGCCTCATTGCGCTGCGTGCAGTGACTACCGACGACTTCATGACCGCAGACTGGGCACGCATCCCGTTCGACGTGCTCGCAAAGGTCTCGAACCGCATCACCAACGAGGTCAAGGGAGTCAACCGCGTGGTCTACGACGTAACCACAAAGCCCCCGGCAACGGTGGAGTGGGAATAATCCACGGTACTCAGAAAAGCCCGTAAATACAGGCTTTTCGCCACTTTGAAGTCCTTTGTGACAACAAAATGGCAACATTATTTGAATTATTGTAAAAGTAAAGAGCTATCAGATTT
>CAVDWM010000050.1:0-10690 GCA_963612725.1 Faecalibacterium prausnitzii
ACACACGCTGATATATAAAATCAACAGCCTCCGATTCGGTTTTACACGCTGAATACGGCGGCTGTTTTATTTTGCGGCTGTCCGTTTTCACCCTTTCGGCATATTATGCTATGGGGTCGTTCCCCACGGAATCAAAAACGAGCGCGGATATGCCGAAGGTGACAGATTTCTGTCCGCAGGGGAGCCGCGGCTGTGCGTCCGCGCATAAGAATAGAGGCTCTCCAAAGCGGGGAGCCTCATCGGTTTTTTATCTGATAAAATGCGTCCATGCGTGTTCTTCCGGCTCCGGAAGCCCGAGATTTTCTTTGCCGAGGTCGTCGCACCCTACAAGTTTCACGACAAATCCCAAATTGCGCCGCCCCACAACTCACAACTTAAAAACAACGGCGCGACCGAAAAGCCGCACCGCTTATAAATCCAATGCTTTATGGGTGCTGCCCGTCCGCTTGTTTGCCGTTATTCGTCCCAGTCGAATTTTGTCAGCTTGCCTTTTGTCAGCAGCTCGGGATATCCCCATTGGCGCAGAACCTCATAGACGCCGACGGCGACGGAGTTCGAGAGATTCAGACTGCGGGCGTCCGAATTGTTTATCATCGGTATTCTCACGCAGCTGTCAGGGTTATCGTGCAGAAGCTCCTCGGGCAGTCCCTTTGTCTCCTTGCCGAAGACTATGTAGGCGTTGTCGGGATAAGCTACATCCGAATGGATGTGCTCCGCTTTGGTTGAAAAATAGAAAAATTTTCCGCCCGCGTTCTTCTCGAAAAAGTCCGCGAGGTTCTCATAATATGTTATGTCGAGCAAATGCCAGTAATCGAGTCCGGCTCTTTTGAGCTTGCGGTCGTCAACAGCGAAGCCCATGGGCTTGACTATGTGCAGGCGCGAGCCGGTCGCGGCACAGGTGCGTGCGATGTTGCCGGTGTTCTGCGGTATTTCGGGCTCGACGAGAACTATGTTCAGCTGCATTTTTGTCCTCCTGCTTTGTGCGCTTTTACAAAACAAATTTTGTCTTGAATCCCGACGCGCTCCCTGCCCAAAATATAAAGGGAACGCCCGAAGCGTTCTGAAAATTAAAAAGGGGTGTGTTCTTTATGAAGATGGCTCAGTCCGGATCGACTGCAAAAAATGTCATGGTAGCCCTCGCGGTCGGCGGCGCGGCGGCAGCGGTGTCGGGTGCGATGATGATGAGCTCAAACAATTCGCTCAAAAAGGCGAAGAAGAATGTCAGGAAAAGTGCCGCAAAGGCTATGAAGACCGTCAGCGGCATAATGGACGATGTGTCCTCGATGAAAAACTTCAAGATCTGACTTTTAATGGGACTCGGTCGCCGCGCGGTTATTCTGCGGCGTTGTAGAGTCCCATTGCCTTTTCCGTCTCTCCGTTTACGAGCAGGGGAATAGCGTCGCACGCCTTGAGGCAGGCGGAGCGCAGCTTTTCGAGGTCGTCGCCCTTTATGCCGGAGAGCACCCAGTCCGCAAGCGGCTGCTCCGGGTGGAGCTTCGCGCCGATGCCGAGCTTGATGCGCGGAAACTGATCGCTCTGAAGCTGGTATATTATACTTTTTATTCCGTTGTGCCCGCCGTCAGTGCCCTTGCGGCGTATTCTGAGCCTGCCGCAGGGGAGAGAGATATCGTCAAAAATGACGATTATCTTTTCGGGCGGTATCTTGTAAAAAGAGGCTATGTCGCGCACCGCCTCGCCGGAGTTGTTCATAAAGGTTTGCGGCTTCGCGAGAATGCAGCGCTTGCCGCTTATCTCCGCGTCGCCGATGAGGGCGTTGAACTTCAATCGGTTTATTTTTATGCCGTTCTCCTGCGCGAAGAGCTCGAGGCAGAGAAAACCCGCGTTGTGGCGGGTAGATTCATATTCCTTGCCCGGGTTGCCGAGTCCGACTATCAGAAATTCGGGTGCTCCGACGGCACGGGGAGTTCGTCTGAAAAAATTCATATCTTTTTTCCTTACATTTTATACGGGCGCCCGAAAACCTGAGCGCCCGTATGCTGTTTTGTCTTTATCAGAACTTTATGTCAATCGCAAATTTTTGGGCACTCGTCATGTCGAATTTTACGAAGGACTGGTTCGCGGCGGACTTGTTCTCCGCAAACACGATGCTCGGATTGAGGTTTTTGAGAGCCGCTTTTACATCGTCGGGGCTGCTGTAGCCCTTGGCAAGGACATTGAAGGTGAACGTTCCGGTCTCGCCGGGAGCGACGGTCACATAGTCGGCCTCGTTGGTGCGCGAGCAGACCCAGATGTTACCCGTTCCGTTGGCTTCGCTTTTCGCGTTGGAGATAACTATCGCAGTGTCCGAGCGGTTCTTTATCGAGACCGTCTGGGCGTAAACGTTCCAGCCCTCGCCGTTGTTCTCATAGAACTTTGAGACATCGTCTGCGCTCATGCCGTAGAGCGTTTTGAGGGTTATCTTGTAGACCTGTGGGATAGTCCTGTATGCGTTCATCGCGGTATCGTCAACGGCTATCTCCTGCGCAGAAGCCGTTCTCTCGTTGCCGACAGGGATAACTCCTCCGAGAATGAGTCCGCCGATGACTATCGCCGCGACTGCGATGACGGCAATAATGATTATCGCCATTATCGCCGTTTTCTTGCCTTTTTTCATGGCAACTTCACCGTCTTTCCTTTAAACTTTATGCTTGTAGGGCTGTTTTATTTTCACCCAGCCCTTTTTGACCGTCTGTCTGGAGCGGGCGACTGCGAGCGAGTTGTCGGGAACATTCTCGGTCACGGTCGAGCCTGCCGCCGTGTATGCGTTTTCGCCGACCTCAACGGGAGCTACGAGACAGGTGTGACATCCGATAAACGCACCGTTTTTGATGGTGGTGCGGCTCTTGCTGTTGCCGGAGTAGTTCGCCGTCGCGCAGCCGCAGCCGATGTTGATTCCCGTGCCGAGATCGGAGTCGCCGATATATGAGAGGTGGGATATCTTTGTCCGGTCGCCTATCGTGCTGTTCTTGACCTCGACGAAGTTGCCGACATGAACGCCGCTGCCGATAACGCTGCCGGGGCGGATGCGCACGAACGGTCCGATGTCCGCGCCGCCGAGTATCTTCGACGAGTAGCAGACCGAGCGGACGAACGAAACGCCGTCTTCTATCATACTGTTTTCAACGAGCGAGTCGGGACCTATCGTGCAGTCCTCGCCGATAACGCTGTCGCCCTTGATTACAGAGCCGGTGAGAATCACGGTGTCCCTGCCGATTTTTGCGCCGGGGCAGATGATAACGCCGTCGGTGCAGGGGACGGACACGCCCGCACGCATATGCTTCTCAAGCTCGCGGCGGCGGGCAAGCTCGTTGAGAGCGTTGAGCTGAACTCTGTCGTTCGCGCCGAGGACTATGTCCCCGCTCTGCGCCGCAAAGGAGCCTGCACGCAGACCGAGGGATTTTATCTCCTCGAGAGCGTCCGTCAGATAGAACTCTTTTTTCGTATTCTCTCCGCTCGCACGCTTTGCGTTGAGGCTGTTTAGCGCACGCATCAGTGCGTTCCCGTCGAACCAGAACGCGCCGGAGTTTATCTCTCTGACAGCCGCCTCTTCGGCATTCGCGTCGCGCTGCTCGACTATCCTTTCGACCGAGCCGTCAGCCGAGCGGATTATCCTGCCGTAGCCGGTCGGGTCGTCTACCAGAGCCGAAATAACGGTGACGCCGTTGCCCTCTTTTCTGTGCAGGGTGAGCGCGTCGTATATTGTTTTTGCGTCGATGAACGGAGCGTCTCCGTTTAAAACGAGGACATCGCCGCCGTTGCCTTCAATAAATTTTCCCGCCTGCAAAACGGCGTGACCCGTTCCGAGCCTCTCGCTCTGGAGCACGGTCTCGCAGTTGCCTGCAAGGTGCGCGTCGAGATATTCCGCGCCGAAGCCCTTGACAACGCATATGTCGTCTATGCCGCTCTCCCTGACGGCGCCTATTACCCAGTCTATCATCGGCGCGAACAAAACCTCGGCGAGAGCCTTCGGCTTTTTGCTCTTCATTCGCGTGCCTTCGCCGGCGGCGAGAATAACAGCACATTTCTTATCCATAAAGCTCATTGTCCTTTCATCATTGATACCCGTGCGATATCTCGAAGTATATTATGACAGAAAAAGATCGAAATTACAAGCCGTTGTTCATATGACGGCGCGATTTTTTAAAGATTTTATAAACCGAGCGGACGGCTTTCTCATTAAAACTCAATAAAAATTTATCATTAAGCTTTTAAATTTTAGGAAAAGATTGACAAAAACAATTTTGCATGGTAAAATTAAAATGCAACAAAGGCTTTTTAAACATGTCTTTGAATAATTTGAGAAAAGATGTCCGCAATATTGATAATCAAGAATGGGACAGAGTTATTAAAAACAGCTTGC
Organism: Faecalibacterium prausnitzii; assembly: GCA_963612725.1. Taxonomy (GTDB): domain Bacteria; phylum Bacillota; class Clostridia; order Oscillospirales; family Acutalibacteraceae; genus CAG-177. The sequence continues at coordinate 4,361 of CAVDWM010000050.1, forward strand.
AAAGGGCAGCAATGTACAGCGCAATGGTGCTGTACAAATTCGGAAAGGTCAGTTCTGTTCCGTTTTTCGAGTGAGAGGAGGAAGAACGATGAAGGACGACCGCGATGATATAGATATAAAAAACATCTATCGTATCTCCGCAACGGTGATGTATGCTCTCGCTGTATTTTATCTTGCTTTGCAATGTGCGTATTACGGAATTTTTTCACAGCTGATTGTTCGTCCCCAACACGGCTTTTTAAAACGGCTATACGATGCGATTTTTCCGCACAACGAAGCGCTGTATGTAGCGGTGATGCTGTCAATGTTCTTTTTTATTGTGGCATATCTCGTGCTGATTGCGGTTTACAGAAAGAGGAAGGCGGTTTATCCTTTCGCTGCAACGGTCGTGCCGGTTGCAGTCTGTGTATGCACAATTGACGACTATAACGGTCTTACGAAAGACTACGGTATTTTGCCGTCGGTGTTGTTCTTTGCCCTTGTTGTGTCAATTGCATATGCAGTTTGGCTGTGCATTAAATGTAATCAATAGAGCATCTTCAGTATCTAATGAATAATATCTTTGGGCAGTGTAAAAGGAGTTTGTGCGAAATATGGATCCATCTATTTTAATTATTGCTTTGGTTTTTCTGGCAACGGTAGGCGCAACTTTTTCGGGATTTAAAACGGTAAATCTCATTGTTAAAGGGGATATATGGCAGCTGTGGGCAATATTTACGGGCGTGCTGATTTTTGTTGCAGCGTTGGGCTTTCTTTTGCCTTTTATGCTCTAAACATCTAAATTACAGACACTTTTTCGGCGCAGGGAGGCTCTCTCTGCGCTATATATTATTGTATAGTCAATTCTGTACAAAAGAAAAGCCGCAAAAATCGCTAATTTATTGTAAAAATATATGGTAATTTGCGAAAGGGTCTGTTATAATAATGTGAGGCGAAGATACAGACGCCTTTTTTCTGCATCTTCTTCGCAGCTAAAAACACTATTTACGGAGGTATATTAATGGCTCACAAGTACGTTTATTTGTTCTCCGAAGGCAACGCTCAGATGAGAGAGCTTCTCGGCGGCAAGGGCGCGAACCTTGCTGAAATGACAAACATCGGTCTTCCCGTTCCCCAGGGCTTCACCATCACCACCGAGGCCTGCACCCAGTACTATGAGGACGGTCGCGAGATCAATCCCGAGATTATGGCGGAGATCAACGAGTACATCGTCAAGATGGAAGGCATCACCGGCAAGAAGTTCGGCGACAAGGAGAATCCGCTCCTCGTTTCCGTGCGTTCCGGTGCCCGCGCTTCAATGCCCGGCATGATGGACACCATCCTCAACCTCGGTCTTAACGAAGAGGTCGTTGAGGCTATCGCGGAGAAGTCCGGCAATCCCCGTTGGGCTTGGGACTGCTACAGAAGATTCATTCAGATGTATTCCGACGTCGTTATGGAGGTCGGTAAGAAGTATTTCGAGCAGCTCATCGACGCTATGAAGGCGAAGAAGGGCGTTACCCAGGATGTCGAGCTCACCGCCGACGATCTCAAGGAGCTCGCTTCTCAGTTCAAGGCTGAGTACAAGGCAAAGATCGGCGTGGATTTCCCGACCGACCCCAAGGAGCAGCTCATGGGCGCTATCAAGGCTGTTTTCCGTTCGTGGGACAACCCCCGCGCAAACGTCTATCGCCGCGACAACGATATCCCCTATTCGTGGGGTACTGCCGTTAACGTCCAGTCCATGGCGTTCGGCAACATGGGCGATGACTGCGGCACCGGCGTTGCGTTCACCCGCGACCCCGCAACCGGCGCTAAGGGTCTGTTCGGTGAGTTCCTCACCAACGCACAGGGCGAGGATGTCGTCGCAGGCGTCCGTACTCCCATGAAGATTGCCGAGATGGAGCAGAAGTTCCCCGAGGCTTTCGCAGAGTTCAAGAAGGTCTGCAAGATTCTTGAAGACCATTACAGAGATATGCAGGATATGGAGTTCACCGTCGAGCACGGCAAGCTCTTCATGCTTCAGACCCGTAACGGCAAGAGAACCGCTCAGGCAGCTCTCAAGATTGCCTGCGATCTCGTTGATGAGGGTATGAGAACCGAGGAAGAGGCTGTTCTTATGATCGAGCCCAGAAACCTCGACACCCTCCTTCATCCCCAGTTTGACGCAAAGGCACTCAAGGCCGCTACCCCGATCGGTAAGGGTCTTGGCGCTTCTCCCGGCGCTGCGTGCGGCAAGATTGTCTTCACCGCCGACGACGCCGAGGCTTGGAAGGCAAGAGGCGAGAAGGTTGTCCTTGTCCGCCTTGAGACCTCTCCCGAGGACATCACCGGCATGAAGGCATCTCAGGGTATCCTGACTGTCCGCGGCGGTATGACCTCTCACGCAGCCGTTGTTGCCCGCGGTATGGGCACCTGCTGCGTCTCCGGTTGCTCCGAGATTATAATGGACGAGGAGAACAAGAAGTTCACCCTTGCGGGCAAGACCTTCCATGAGGGCGACTTCATCTCCATCGACGGCTCCACCGGTAACATTTATGACGGCATTATCCCGACTGTTGACGCTTCCATCGCAGGCGAGTTCGGCAGAATCATGGGCTGGGCCGATAAGTACAGAACCCTTCAGGTTCGCACCAACGCAGACACCCCGCGTGACGCAGCCAAGGCTGTTGAGCTCGGTGCTGAGGGCATCGGTCTTTGCCGCACAGAGCATATGTTCTTTGAGGCTGACAGAATCGCCGCTTTCCGCGAGATGATCTGCTCCGACACTGTTGAAGAGAGAGAAGAAGCTCTTGAGAAGATTCTTCCCTATCAGCAGGGCGACTTCGAGAAGCTCTATGAGACTCTTGAGGGCAAGCCTGTCACCATCCGCTTCCTTGATCCGCCTCTCCATGAGTTTGTTCCCACCGAGGAGGCCGACATCGAGGCTCTTGCAGCTGCAAAGCATAAGAGCGTCGAGGACATCAAGGCTATCATCGCTTCTCTCCATGAGTTCAACCCGATGATGGGTCACCGCGGCTGCCGCCTGTCCGTCACATATCCCGAAATCGCAAAGATGCAGACCGCTGCTGTTATCCGCGCCGCTATCAATGTTCAGAAGAAGCATCCCGATTGGAAGATCGTTCCCGAAATTATGATTCCCCTTGTCGGCGACGTCAAGGAGTTCAAGTTCGTCAAGAAGATCGTTGTTGAGGTTGCTGACGCTGAGATAAAGGCTGCCGGCATCGAGCTTGAGTATGAGGTCGGCACCATGATCGAGATCCCGAGAGCGGCTCTCACCGCTGACGAGATCGCCGCTGAGGCTGATTTCTTCTGCTTCGGCACCAACGACTTGACTCAGATGACCTTCGGCTTCAGCCGCGACGATGCAGGCAAGTTCCTCAACGCTTACTATGACACCAAGATCTTTGAGAACGATCCGTTCGCAAAGCTTGACCAGAACGGCGTCGGCAAGCTCATGCAGATGACCATCTCCCTGAGCAAGCCCGTCAACCCGAAGCTCCACTGCGGTATCTGCGGTGAGCACGGCGGCGACCCGACTTCCGTCGAGTTCTGCAACGACATCGGTCTTGATTATGTTTCCTGCTCGCCCTTCCGCGTGCCGATTGCACGCCTCAGCGCAGCTCAGGCAGCTATCAAGAAGCACAACGCATAAAGCTAAATCAAAAGCTCCGTCCGGTTCTCCGGGCGGAGTTTTTTGATGGTGTAGGGCATAGATGTATATTTCGGATATTCAAAAAAACGGTTGACTTGATAATTGCGCTATGATATAATGAGGCTGAAAAGCAGGTTAGAGAAGAATTTATATGTGCAAATTTGACGCAGAGGCTGTGATTCCGAGGGGCTGAAAACTTTTAGCGGAACAAAATCAATTGCGCAGTACATTGAAAAAGAGAAAATATTCCGGAGGTAATAGTAATGAGTCCTTTGAAACAGGCTTTTTGGCTAATCGTTTTTTCGGGTATATGGGCACTCGGGTTCTGCGGGATGACAGTTATTGGGGTTCCGGGCAAAATAATAGAGTGGTTTGCTTAAATGAAAATGTTAATGAACAGAGTCAATTAAACAGCAAAAGTATAACATTAGTTGTTGCTGATATCGTCGGGCGTTGATAGCTCGCTAAATAAAAAGTCATTTTAGCAAGAAGTTCTCTCAGCTGCATCGACAGTTGAGAGAACTTGAAATGTCAGAATTGCTGTTTTAAAGGGCTGTGACCCGCTTTGCAGAGACGGCATACACCAAACAGCAGCAGTTTGCTTATGACGAATTGAATCAGCTGGTTCGTGCAGATGACCTTGTCAAAAACTGCACGGAAGTGTATACTTATGACAACGGCGGCAACATTCTGTCTGTCACAACTTATCCTCTGACATGGGGAAGCCTTGATGGTGTTACGGCAACAAAGACGGTAAATTACGGCTATGACGACACCAACTGGAAGGACAAGCTGACCTCCTATGACGGTCAGGCTATTACCTATGATGAGATAGGCAATCCGCTGTCTTACAGAGGGTACACTCTTACTTGGCAGAACGGCAGACAGCTGGCGACGCTCAACGGCAACGGAGTAACTGCAAACTACACCTACGATGTTGACGGACTGAGAACATCAAAGACCGTCAACGGTGTTAAGCATGAGTACTACTATGTCGGAAACACCTTGCAGTATGAGAAGTTCGGTACGACAGAGCTGTGGTTCTTCTATGATGCCGACGGCAACCCCTCCGGTGTTCGCTACAAGAACGGCAGCACTACAACCGACTACTACTTTGTCTGCAACTGGCGCGGGGATGTTATTCGCATTTACGACGGTGCAGGTACGGTTGTTGCCAACTACAACTATGACGCTTGGGGAAATGTAATTTCTGTTACCGATGCCAATGGTGCGACGATTACAGATTCAACCCACATTGCCAATGTCAACCCGCTTCGCTATCGTGGGTATTACTTTGACTCTGAGACTGGATTCTACTATGTATCCAGCCGTTATTACGATTCTGAGATCGGGCGGTTTATTAATGCTGACGGATATATTCTCACAAGCTTTAGACCTAATGGTTGCAATATGTTTTTGTATTGCTATAATAATCCTAATCTTTATAGCGATATCAATGGGCTACTCGCTTTTACAGTAGGTTTATCGGCCAATTTTACTTTTTTGGCTTTTGGCGTTTCCCTTTCTCTTTGCGTGGCTTTTGATAACAAAGGAAATATCGGAATCCAATTTTCTCATGCTGGATTAGGCTCAGGCGTGGAAAATATAGTGAATTTTGGCTTTGCCGATTTAGGAGCAGGAATTTGTATCGGCGTATATAATGTTGATACTATATTTGACCTTGAGGGGGGCGCGGTTCAATACGGAGCTTCCGGTGCGATACCTGGAAAAGGAATATCCCTGGGAATAGACGCAGTAATTTTACTTGACAATAAGTATGATCTATTTGATGGGATATTACTTACGCTCGGCGTAGGCATAGGATATGATTTTCATGTCCTGTCACCTAAGACGGAGGAGACACATGTGTTGAAATCTGCTGAAAAACATACTCGGGATTACAAAAAAACGAATGCAGGACATCGAAATTGCAAAAAATCTAAGGGCTCAAAAGTACACAAGTCCAGCAACGGAGCAATACACGGAGGTTCTAGTGGATCTTTTTAGGATCTATAGGAGTGGGCGATTTGAAGAAAATGGATGATTATACAAAAATAAGTTTAAAAGCTTTGGGCGTTGATTTGATAGCATGGCCGGTAGCATTCATTCTAACGTTTTTGATCGTAACATATGCGAATGATCTGGCACAGTATATTAGTGGATATTTTTTTGTGAGTGCATGTCTTCTGGCAGACGGTATTTCGGTATATAAGTTTAAGGGCGATTTTTTAAACGAAAAAAATGTTGGAGAAGAGGGTTACTATCTTCTGAAGGTTAGGATGTATGTGGGACTTGGCTTGGGAGCGATAGCTTTTTGTGGCATGATAGTTAGTCTTATCAGGTATTTGATTCATTTGTTGTGATGTAAGATACTTCTGGGCATTATTAATCGTTCAAAGTGATATTTGTTTTCTGCCATTCCTGACACATCCTCTCAAGCTTTTAATATTCCTTACTCAGCAGGAAATCTGCCAGATGCACGATTTTGACACCATTGATATTGCCTGCGGCCAGTTCGTCCATCGTTACGACATATTTCGGGTAATGGTCTTTGATCTCCAGCAGATTGGCAACCTCTCGGTCGGATTCCTCCGGCAGATTGCGGCATACCTGTACATAGATCCGCTCGTCCCGTCGCACAGCCACGAAGTCGATCTCCTTGGTGGCGTTTTTGCCGATATACACATCATAGCCCT
>CAVDWM010000051.1:0-10617 GCA_963612725.1 Faecalibacterium prausnitzii
GTAGTCTCGAAAACTTTTTGTTTTTTCAAGTGTCTACTCTAAGGGGATTATATCATGCTTGCGAAGGCTTTTATGATTATTTTAATACGGATAAGGCACAAGGTCTTTTAGAGTCACGGCGGTATCGGAATCAACAAGAATTTCTATATTCTCCGGGCTGCCAAGCTGCATCATAAACTCACGGCAGGCTCCGCACGGGGGCAAAATCTCTCCCATTTTTGTTACTGCAACGACTTTTCTTGCGGCATACTCCCCGTGAGATATCATCGTTGACAGCGCGTTTCGCTCCGCGCACATACCGAGCGAGCAATCGGTGTCGATACACACGCCCGTATATACATTCCCTTTATCGGTCAGCACGGCGGCGCCCACCCCGCCGGAACACATTTGTTCCGATATCACTTTCGGCACTGCGACGGCAAGTGCGGCGGCATATAATTTTTCCCATTCCGTTGTCATAGAATCACCCTTTCGTTTTACTGCGCGTTTTGCTTTGCGGTGTTGATGGAGGAGATGAGGAGCACCCGTATACCGGTGCAGGCTGAGTCGAGAGTTTTATACCGGTCTTCGCTTATGTAATCGGTTCTGTATAAAAGCTCTATCCAATAGCCGGTTTCGTTCGCTTCTTTGAGCGCAATTTGGAGTTTTGATATAAAATCTGCCTTTCCATGGGCATACCGCGCTTCTCTTATATTTGCGCCGATGCTTGTCCCCGAGCGGCCTATCTGGTTCGAAATTATCGACTCATGAGCAGACTTGAGCTGTTTTACAAGTTGAATTATCATCACAGCAAAATCCATTGACTGAGCCGAAAGCTTATCTTCCCGCACTTTTATCCCTCCGATTTTAGCATACATTATAATTTTGTCTCTGTAAATGAAGTGTCCGCTTCGCGGACATGAAACGCAATAAATTGCATGAAGCGTCCGGAACACCGGACATTAAGTGAAGCCCCGGATATTCATATGCCGCAGGCATACTTCATGCGGCAGCGCCGCTCTTCATTTTTCATGCTCAAAGAGCGCTTCATTTCCAAAAATAATAGCACTTGCTTTTGCAAGTGCTATTATTTTTGGAGGCGCCACCCAGATTTGAACTGGGGCATCGAGGTTTTGCAGACCTCTGCCTTACCACTTGGCTATGGCGCCGTATTGAATTTTACGCTCTCTCGGTCAAAAAAATGCCAATTAAATTTAATTGGCATCAAGAGAATGGAGCGGATGACGAGGCTCGAACTCGCTACCTCCACCTTGGCAAGGTGGCGCTCTACCGGATGAGCTACATCCGCACGGTTGGTGCCTCCGGCCGGAATCGAACCAGCGACACGCGGATTTTCAGTCCGCTGCTCTACCAACTGAGCTACAGAGGCAAATATATGAAAACCGGCAAAGCCGGATTTCGGCGAAATAATGGCGACCCGGAACGGTCTCGAACCGTCGACCTCTAGCGTGACAGGCTAGCGCTCTAACCAACTGAGCTACCGGGCCATTTGGTGGGAACAACAGGGCTCGAACCTGTGACCCCTTGCTTGTAAGGCAAGTGCTCTCCCAGCTGAGCTATGCTCCCTGATCGATCGGTCTTCCGTCCGACGACGCAGATTAATATACTATAAAATCCACGTTCTGTCAAGGCTTATTTGCAATTTTTTTCAGTTTTTCTTAAAAAAGTCTCCGCCTCGCCGGGCAGCGGAGACTCTGTTTAAATTTTGCTCTTATTTTGCATATATCGCGCCGATTATCCTGTTCATGGTCTTCCATGACATGAATCGGGTGAGGAAGGTCAGGAAAGAATAGCTCGCTCCTATGGTGTATATCGGGCTTATCTTTTTCTTCATGGCGACATTGGCAATGAACCGTCCGGCGACTGCGGGATCCATGCCCGTCTGCTCGTCATGCTCCATACGGGAGACGGAATGCCCGATACGCCCGCCGTAAATATCGTCTCCGTAAACCGTTTTTTCACGCGCCTTTGTAAAGCCCGTTTTTATATCCCCCGGCTGAACCGCGCAGACGGTGACTCCATAGGGGCGAAGCTCGTTTGCGAGAGCCATGGTATATGAATTTGTCGCCGCTTTCGCCGCAGAATAATAGGTCTGGAACGGAATGGGGATCTGCCCCGCGACGGAGCTGATATTGACTATTCTCCCCCGCCCAGCTTCACGCATAACAGGAACAACGGCGCGGTTCATGTTGACCATACCGAAGAAGTTGGTGTCAAAAAGGCGTTTGGCATCCTCGGTCTTTGTGAACTCGACCGCGCCGGAGATGCCGAAGCCCGCGTTGTTGACAAGCACATCTATCCTGCCCTCGCGGGCGACTATTTCATCGACCGCTCTCTTCACCGCCGCCTCGTCCGTCACATCGGCGACAAGGTGATTGAGCCCCTCGATGCCCTGCGCACGGCGGCTCAATTCATACACGGTGTAGCCCGCATTTTTGAGCGCGAGCGCCGTCTGCATACCTATGCCCGATGTTCCGCCTGTCAAAACCGCTACCTTTTTATCCATAAAAAGCACCTCCGAACTCGATAACGGACAGATTATATCACAATCGCCGCACGGATGCAATGCGGGCGGGTAATGCAGAATTTTTCTGTTGACAGAGGAGAAAATACATGATAACATATACATAGATACTCAATGCATTGAGTAAAATTGTATATGAGGTGATACCGTGAAGATAAGCAAGGAGCTCGCAAAGGGCAGCACGGGGCTTTTAGTGCTCAGTGTCATATCAAAAACGGACATGTACGGCTATCAGATAATCAAAACGCTCGAGGTGATGAGCGAAAATGTGTTCAGCCTCAACGAGGGCACGCTCTACCCCATTCTGCACTCGCTCGAAAAGGAGGGCTCGCTCGAATCCTACTGGTGCGAGGCGGAGGGCAGAAAGCGCAAATACTATAAGATAACCGAATCGGGGCTCGCCGAGCTTGCGGACAAAAAGCGCGAGTGGCAGAGCTTCTCAGGCGCCGTTTCAAAGGTACTGGGAGGTGCGAAGCTTGCGACAGAGGTTTGACGGATTTCTCGACTATGTTTGCGGCAATATAATTTCAAAGCGTGAGCGCGAAAACGCCAGAAACGAGCTTTACGACCACCTGATGTGCACCTACGAATGCAATCTTGCGCAGGGCATGGACGAGGAACACGCGGCAATCGAAGCGGAGAACTCCATGGGTGACAGGAATGTTGTGCGAGCGCAGCTCGAACAGGTTCACGCAAGCTTCCCCGAGCTTGCGTTCAAGAGTGCGCTGACGCTCGTTACAGCAGGATTCTTCTTCGCATCGTTTCAAATAAGTCTGCTCAGCGGCATGGACATACTCATAAAGCTGTTCGGGCAGTCGATGATGACCGCAGGTATGTTCTGCCTGCGCAAGACACACAAAAAACTCAAAATTTCATTCGCCGCAATAATGGGTCAATATTTTCTTTCGGGCGCGTCAACGGCTCTGTCTCCCGTTGCGGAGGAACACCCGCTCCCGTTTTTCATTCTTTCGCTGCTCGGCGCGATATGCGGCGCGGCATTCTGGTTCTTTTTCGTCGGCGGGCTTATCGATATCACAAAAGGTCGCGAGGGCGCAAGGGCACTGCGTCTCCCGCTGTGCGCAATATCAAATGTGTTTCTCTATGCACTCAGCTGCGTGGCGTATGTATATACGTATGCAACCGGCACGGCAGCTCTCAACGCGGACAACGCACCGCTTTTCCTTCTTATCGCGATATCGCTGATAATACTCAACATGATAATCACAATAACCGTTCTGCGGCGGGCGAACAAATTTCTCTACAAGAGCGGACACGAATATGACGCGGAGTGCTCCGGACTGAAGAAAACCGCCATAACGCTCTGCGCGTTCGCGCTGGTGCTCGCGGCATGCGCGGGATTTGACGCATACCGACTCACGAGAAAAGCCGAAACCGAGCCGTACAGCACGGCAGACATCGAAATTTCTGCAGACGAGCGCACTAAGATAGAAAACACACTTGCGGACTACGGAGTTGACAGAGAGATTCTGAAGCTCCTGCCGAACAGCGAGATTATGCGATTCCGTAACACGGCGAGCGTAGACGAGCTGAGCAGCAGATCCCTTCAGGGCATTAAATACACAAAGAAATATCAGAGCATGAAGAACAGCGACGGTGAAATGAAAAGCGGCGTTTATGCCGGATACATATACCGCGACAACGCTGCATACTACATTGAAAGGCTCACATACTGCGTCACGGAGTCCGACGGGCAGAAGCATATGCTTTGCTGCTTCAAGCTCAAAAACATTCCGCCGCTCAGCGGTAACGACAAGTCAAAGAACTATGTTGACTGCATGGAATTTGAGGAAAGCGATAAGTTATGTTATAGGCAAACCTACGACCTGTCCTTGAGCAACGATTCTCTTCTCATTCTGACCGAGGAAAACGGGCAAACCACAGAGAACAAGCCGATCAGCGTCAAAAGAAGCACCGATTCGACAAAAAACGGCACCGTTTCCAATGTCGAGTTTGAATATAAATCCGGAATGAGGATATTCTATTTTGCCGACCTCGCCGTAACCGACACACAGTATCCGATTTATGATGTCGCTCTGGGAATCACTTATATTCATCGAAACAGACCGATACTGTGGATATCTGAGCGCACCCCGAAAGCTCAGATAACGCCGCAGACCGGTGTCGGCTTCTGTTCGGCATTCCAAGCGATAAGAACCATGTATGTCCCGTATCTCAAAAGCGAGGACTCATACGAGCCGACGACCGAGCGCGAGGAGGAGACTACAAGGCGCGTTCTCCACGGCAATTCAATTGAAGAGATGCTTGCAAGCTGAAAAAAATGAGCCTCCGATATTACGGGGACTCATTTTGTTTTTTACATCTCGCCCAAAGCGAAGGTATCCGAGAGCCAATCGGTGCAGAGCTTCACCCATTGGGAAGCGCGGGCATTTTCTATGACCGACTCCGGTCTGTCGCAGACGCTCGGGGTACACAGCGAGAAGCCGTGCCAGCCCTTGGCGAAAATATGCATCTCGAACGGCACCCCGTTTTCGGCGAGCGCCTCGGCATATTTTACGGAGTTTATTATCGGGACGGTTTTGTCCGTCGCGCTGCCGAAGATGAATGTGGGCGGAGTGCTGCTGTCCACATATTCGTCAAGCGACGGCACGGGGAAAGCCAGAATACGGCTTATCTCGGAGAGGATGCACGGATAGCCGAGCATACACGCATCGGGTCTTGCGCTGCCGAGAGTCGAGAGAGCTGCCGCAAGATGTGCGCCGGCGGAAAAGCCTATGGCGGCAATCTTATCTTTTATGACATGCCACTCCTCCGCCCTTTCGCGTATGAGCGTCAGCGCCTCTTCGGCATCGGCAAGGGGCATTTTGAAATCCTTGCCCTCGCCCACGGTATAGCGCAGGACGAAGGTGTTGTATCCGTGCACGGCGAACGCCATGGCTATCGGCTCAGCCTCGCGGTCGGAGCACATATGGTATCCGCCGCCGGGAATGACCAAAACCGCCGGACGGTCGGTCATATTCGGCATTTCCTTTGATGTATCAAGCAGATACGCGGTGAGAGTCGCCCCGGGGTTGCTTTTAAGCTCCAGCTTTTCAACCGTCATGATGTGCCTCCTCAGTAAGTGACCTTGAGGGTCTTTATCTCGAATGGTCTGAACTGAAGCTTCGCGGGCGCAATGCTCTCGACCTCGCTCTGCTCCTCCTCGAGCATATTGGTTATCTTCACGCTCTTTGCGCCGTCAAAGAAGCTGACCTTTGCGTTGGTGAAGGTGCCCTCCGCCTCGTACATACGAACGATAAACGCACGCTGAGCATCCTCGCAGGGCTTGACCGCCTCGACAAATATATTGTCGGCGTCGATGCTCATAAGCTTCTGAGCCGAATATTCGCCGGCAGTCACTGCGGTGGGGACATTGAGCTCATATGCCGGACGGATAACGCTCTCGGCATCGAAGCCGCTGTCATGCGGCAGGAACGAATAGACGCAGTGGTGAACGCCTCTGTCGCCCTTGAAATCGGGGCGCAGTCCGCCCTTGTGCAGGGACAGGCGCAGCTTGCCGCCGCTGACGCTGATGCCGTACTTGCTGTCGTTGAGGACGGCGACGCCGAAGCGGGTCTCGGAGAGGTCTGTATATTTATGGTTGAGCACCTCGAACTTTGCCTTTTCGATGCTGTTGTTGCGGGTGGTCGGGCGCTTGACATTGCCGAACTGGACATCGAAGCGGGCGAACTCCTGCCTGACCGAGGTATCGAACGCGGTCTTGAGGAAGCGGTGGTTATCCTGCCAGTCCATGACGGTGTCGAAGCGCACCTCGGCACTGTCCGCGAAGAATATCATATCCTGCGTAACAGTCGATTTGCCGCTTATCGCGTACTTGCTGCGAATAACAAGCGCGACGGAGCCGTTTGAAACGACCTCGCGGCTGACAAGCCTCGAGACATCCTCGAACTTCATCTCGATATCGGCGTCAACATCCCAGTTATCCCACTCGGACGGGAAATCCTCCGCCATGATGAAGGTGTTGAGGTTATATCCATCGCCGCAGATCTCGCGGTCGGCGCGCTTATCGACAAAAGAAGAAATCGTGCCGTTATCCGCAAACTTGACGGACGCGAACGGAGTTTCAAGACTGTTATCGTCAAGGCTGAACACGCTGCTTTCTTCGGGCTCGCCGTCAACGAGCTTGAGCGTGACGCTCGAAAACGCCGGAACGGTCACGCCGCCGACCATGAGCTTCCTGCTGCCTCTGACATCGGTGTAGACCTGCTGTCTGTAGCCGCCGTCAACTATCTTGCCGCTGTAGTCAAGAACAATGACATCGGAGCGGTCAAAGGAAAGGGTGTTCGTAACGGTCACGCAGTCATTTTTATCGCTCTGAGCGAGCTCTTTGACAAGCTCGCGGGCGCGGGAAATGAGCGCGGTGGTCATGGCGCGGGACTCCTCATGGGCACGCGGGATGCAGGTGCCGGGGAGAATATCGTGGAACTGGTTGACGAGAAGCTTCTCATAGAGCGGAGCGATATCCGCGCCGTCCGCCGTCTTGCCGCTCTTCACGGCGTCGTTTACCGTGAATATTTCAAGGTCTCTGAGCGCGAACTCCGCCTTGCGGTTGTTGCGCTTGATGATATGCTGGTTGGTTAGCGTGCCGCGGTGCAGCTCAAGATAGAGCTCGCCCGCGTATGTATCGGGCTCGACCGCGTCCCTCTCCATCTCCTTCATCACTTCGCCGACGAGTCTGTGCTCGGACTTCGGGCAGCCGTTTAAGTCGGCGCAGCGCTTTGCCGCCTCGATCATCTCAAACTGCGGTCCGCCGCCGCCGTCTCCGTAGCCGTAGGAGATAACGCGGGTGTCGGTGACGCGCTTGTCTTTAATGCAGGAGCGGTCGTTCGAGGGAGTGCCCGTAACATGGGCTATGAGATCCTCTGCGTCGGGCCAGATGTGGGTGCGGTTGAAATGGGTGAACACCTTTGTGCCGTCGATGCCCTCCCAATAGAAGGTGTCGAGCGGGAATATGTTGGTGTCGTTCCAGTCTATTTTGGTTGTCAGGAAATAATCGACGCAGCAGCCCTTCATTATCTGCGGGATAGCCGCGCTGTAGCCGAAGGTGTCGGGCAGCCAGAAGCAGTTCGAGGTGAAATCGAAATATTTTCTCGTAAATCTCTGACCCCAGAGGAACTGTCTGACCATAGACTCGCCGGAGGTTATGTTGCAGTCGCATTCGACCCACACGCCGCCGTTGGGCTCGTATCTGCCCTCCCTGACCTTCTGCTGAATAAGCGCAAAGAGCTCGGGATATTTGCGGCGCAGGAAGTCGCTGTGGCACGAGGAGCTCTGGATAAATTTATATTCCGGATACTCGTCCATGAGCGCGAGCTGGTTTGCATAGGTGCGTGCGCACTTCTTGACCGTCTCGCCGACATGCCAGAGCCACGCGGTGTCCATATGCGAATGTCCTATAAGCGCAGCCTTCGGTGCGTCGTCTCCGTTTTTGACGGAGAGGGCTTTTTTGAGATAGGGCTTTGCCCTCTCGAGAGCCGCCGTGAACTCGTCGCGGTCAACATCGTCGGGCGACTGATATATCTCCCTGAACACATTTTCAAGCTCGTTGATGACGGAGGCGCGTCTGAAGGAGTTTGCCGGCAGGTTCTGAACGAGCTGAACGAGGGTGCGCAGATCGAAATAGAACTCCTGAACGGCATAGTTCTTGACGCAGATGTCGATGCCCTCATATGAAAAATCATATGTGAGCAGAGGGTTGTTCTCGGTCGGGTGGCAGCCCTTATAAGAGTGACCCGCGTAATATTCGAGGTCAACAGCTATCTTCTCGCCCGCTTTTGCGTTCTTTCTGAGCAGGTCGCAATAGTGGTTGCCGTGACCGGTGAAGACTATCTTCGTGCTGAAGTTGCCGTAGGGTACTCCGTCAACCCAAAGCATTCCCTCATAGCCCGAAATATGCGGACGGATGAAGATATCCTTTCCGTCAAGCCCGTCGGGAACGGTGAAGCCGGTCTTGAACCAGCAATAACCGAACTCCTCGCCCCACTTGTAGCCCTTTTCTATCGGGTCAAAGAGGCTGTCCTCCGGGATGCAGTGGAGGCGTTCAAGGGTGGCGAACGCGCTCACGGGGTCCGTCTCGCCGACCTTTTCAAAAATCATCGGCTCGATGATATCGACAAAGCGCTCAAGCTTTTTGAGCATTCTGTCGGTCTGTTTTAAATCCAGCATATTCTTCTCTCCAAAAATATATTTTTCCGCTGTGCGGATATTTGCCTGCAATATGTAACAGTATACCGCAAGAGTGTTGCATCTGCAAGCATTTTTTCAAGAGAAAGGAAGCAAAGAAATCCGCCGCAGAGATGTTTTCCCTGCGGCGGATATGTTATTTCAGCGAAGTCCCAAGCTACGGCATATCGCAGCCAAAACCGCCGCGAGATACAGCCCCGAGATATTCATTATATTATAGAGAAGTGCCGTTATCATCTTCGCCCTGAGCTATGCGCTGCTCGTGCATGAATTTGTCCGCTTCAATTGCAGCCGAAGTGAAGCTGTTGTTCTTCCAATAGCTCACAGCACCGACAACAAATGCGAATATCAGGCTTATCACCGTGTAGAGCTCGCCGTATTCGACACTGACCGTTGTTTTCCCGAATGCGGTCAGCGCCATGTTGACTGTGGATATCAGGGACAAAATGCCCCTGACCCATGTGCCGACCGATATTTTTGTTATATTTCCAAAAAGCCCTTTCATGAAAATCCCCCTTATTTTCTCCGTGCAATATCATCTATGCGCCTGTGCGCGGACTTTATCGAATCCTCTGCCGCAGCCATACGCTCAACAAGATTATTGTGCTTTTCCACCCGCTTTTCGAGCTGAGCGATGCGGTAATTTGTCAGCCTGTTCGACGCGAGTATGCCGCCGAGCGAGCCTATGAGCGTGCCCGCCGCAGAGAGCAGAGCAACGGTTATTTCCGCATCCATCTCACACCTCCTCAAGACTGCCGACCGCCACCCAGCTCGAAATATCGCCGAGCAGGGCTTCGAGCGTGCCGCGGTTCTGCTGAACCTTTGTGACGGTGTGCCTTTTCGGCGATAGCTGAGAATCCGGCACGCGTCTTCCGCGAGCCGAGGTGCAGCCGCCGTAGACAGCATCAGGCTTTATCAAGACAACGCTCCCGACAGAAACCGACGGTCTTTCCGCAAGCCTTAAATCGGAGAGCAAGACCCACGAGTTTATCTCCGCGAGCAGTGCGCGGCTCGGCTCGACCCTTGCAACCGTGTGCGTTCTGAGCTTCACCCACGACGGGATGCGCTGACCCGTGGCATAGTTTTTGCCCGTGATTTTGACATGGTCGCCCGCCCTGATATCGGCGGACCGCTCCGCTTTCTGCGGCTCGTTCTTTGCGCAAAGCCCGTAAAATTCGGCTATCGACGCGGCGATCGACTCGCCGCATTTTTTCTGACCCGCTTCCGTTTCGACATTCTTTCTGTCCGAAGAGCTGTCTATGAACACGGTCTCAATGAGCAGACTGCGGCATCCGACCGAGCGGACAAAGCCGAAATAATCGCCGCCCGCCGAATTGAGCTTTATTTTGGCTCCCCTGTCGCGCATGGAAAATGTTTTCGCAATGCCCGCGCTTATCTTCGCCGCAAGCTTTTTGCCGCCCTCGTCGGCGTGCTTATAATATACCTCGCTACCCGTGCCGCCTCCTGCATTCAAATGGATCTCGGCAGCCAAATCGAAGCTTTCGCGGTTGACATAAGCTATCCTGTCCGTCAGATACATATCGGCATCGTAGTTTATAAGTACTGCGTCGCAGCCGTAATTTTTAAGTGCTTCGGCGACATAAAAGCCAATCTTGCGGGCAATCTTGAACTCGTGATATCCGCCGCCGACTGCGCCGCTGTCATACCCACCACGCGCTGATTTTCCGTGACCTATAGATATACAGATTTTCATTTTAGCCTACCTCCTCAAAGTAAATGCCCACGAGCTGTGACGGCAGATAGTGCAGGACAGTGCCCTGTCCGTTGCTGTCGTCTCTCGTGCATCTGTAAATTTTTTCGCCGTCGAGATAATACTTGTCCTTGTAGTACCTCATACCCGCTGCCGCCGT
>CAVDWM010000052.1:0-10456 GCA_963612725.1 Faecalibacterium prausnitzii
CTGCGCTCCTTCTGCTGCGCGGTCGCCTTGGGCATACGCTTGACCTCGCTCTTTTTGAGCTCTATTGCCGACATAAAGCCGCCGAGCCCCGCCGCGCTTATTCTCTTCGCGAGCTCAAGATCCTCCATGCCCTCCGGCGTGTTGAAGCGGTCGAGCTCCGCGAGGACAAAGCGGGATATTTCTATCTTCTCGTTTTCCTGAGCTTTAAGATTATACTCGTTCCTTGCCGTCTTTATAAGCGCCTTGCCGCCGGACTTTTTCGCCCGCTTTATTCCGTCCTTTGAGAGGACATTCATTTCGCGGTCGGAATATTCTTGGGCTTCCTTTATGATATCAACGGTCTCTATGAGCGCATCGTCGGAGAGGACATTGTTCCCGTAGTCCTCGAAAAGCGCCCTTATTTTGAGCACCCTGACTATCGCCTTCTGCTTGACCTCGGTGAAATCATAGAAGAAGAACGGAATTACATTGAGTACTGCGCCGACGACGGACGCGACAACAAGGACACTGCTTATACGAATAAAATATTCATGGTTATAGAGAACATCATAGACATTTGAGCCGTCGTAGCCGAGCGACAGAGCAACGCTGCGGTTAAGTCCCGCGCCCTCATATATCGCCGGAAGCACGGAACCTGTGACGAGCGTTATGACGCTGCCTATAAGCCCGACCGCGGCGAACATTCCGTCTATTCGCTCGCCCGTTTTATACTGCTGATAGTCTCTTATATCCGCCTGTATGCTCGGATTGAGAAGATGACCGAGCGAGGTTATAAACTGGTTGATAAAAATGCATATGAGCAGCATCCATATTATTCCCGGGTCGCCCGTTCGGCGGACTATCGGGAGCATAAGCGCGATGAAGCCGATATTGAAAATATTGGTTACGACGAGTATCTTCTTTTTGCCGTACTTTCTGATAAGGAACGGCGCGACGAGATTCGGCCAGAACGATGCGTTGCCCGATATCGCGACTATGAGCGAATACTGACCCGGCGAGCACGCACCCTGATAGTTGTACATCCAGCCGAGGATGCTGTTGAACGAGCTTTCGAGGAAGCCTATCCAGCCGGCGAGCGAGATTATCCAGAAATATTTGTTCTGCGCTATCGCCTTGAGCGCGTCGATAAATTTTACGCGGATAACATGCGTCTTTGCCTGAACTATCTTCTCCTCGACATTGACATAGACGAGCATGGAGACAAGAAAGCCGACGAGCAGCATCGGCGGATAGAGCACCCTGTATATCCGCATATCGTAGAGGGTGTTGTCGTTTGTTATGAGCCGCGCCGCTATCGGCAGGAATATGCCCGCTATCGACGGCGAAAGATTCTCGACAACGCTCCTTATCGAGAGGACATCCGAGCGCTCTATAGTATTTGGCGAAAGGACATTTATGAGGCTCTCATAGGCATCGACCATAAAGTTATAGAAGAACTGAAAGCCGATATTGAACAGCAGAACGACTATGCACTTCATTGTCAGTGACATATGCTCATACGGCATCAATACGAAGCCGATGCCGAGAATGACCGTCGGTATGCCCATGGTCAGGATATACGGGCGGTACTTTCCCTTCATGCTGCGCGTGTTGTCTATCATCTTTGCGCGCAGTGCGGTAAGCGGAAAACCCGAGAGGATGCTGAGGATATATATGACATAGAGCGCACCGGGGTCGATGCCGATAGTGTTGCCTATGAGAGTATTGCCCACGGCGATTATCATATTTGACACGCAGTAGACTATAAATCTGACGCCTATGCCGCCAACAGAGAGCGAGGCTATCTCCTTATAGCTCATATACCGCTCTTTCGGCGGCTTGTTCCAGTGCGTTTTGACCGAAGAAACAACGGATTTGATTTTTCCGGCGATTTTCACAGTCATATTCCCCCTTGTTAAGATGAGTTCAATATGTTAGTATAAAAGAGTAAAATATTGAATGCTATGAGTAAAAAAGGTGATGCTATGCCGATATTCAACGAAGAGATGTACTTATATGACAAGAATCAGAACAGCGACCTTTTTCATCTTCATTCCTTCGGCAGGCTCTTTCCCGACGCCGACTACATAATCTCGCTGAAGGACAACCCGAACACGATAATCGAATGTGTGACCGACGGGGTCGGATATATCGAGCACAACGGAACGGTCACTACAGTCGAAAAGGGCGACTGCTATATAATAAAGAAAGGCAGCGGCTACTCCTACTACTCCGACGACAAGAAGCCGTATTCCAAAGTCTGGGTAACGGTATGCGGAAGCCTTATTGACAGGTGGCTCGACTTTTACAATATAGATCGGCAGGTGTATATAAAGCACCTTGACATCACGTCATATTACAGCCAGATAAAGCAGACCGCACTCGGCAGGGATATGCTCGACAACGACAAGAAGCTGATGCTCCTCGTCCACGGAATCATATTCGAAATGGCGATGGCGACCCCTGCGAACAGTCGGAGCCGCGAGGACGTGCCGTATATCAAGACCGCCGACAATGTCGTTCTCGACATAAAGAAATACATCGAAAAGCAATGCAACGAGCGGCTGACGAACAAAGATCTGTCGCTGAAATTCGGCATCTCGCAGAACACGATGAACGAGCTGTTCATCAGAAAATACGGCATTTCGACATCGCAGTATCACATGCAGTGCAAGCTCTCGTCCGCCGAATATTTTCTCAAAAGCACCGATCTGACGATAGACGCGATAAGCGGGCTCATCGGCTTTTGCGACCGCAGCCATTTCAGAAAGGCGTTTATGAAGGCATACGGCATGTCGCCGAATCAATACAGAAAGAAGCTCAAATCCGACCTCAGTGCAGAATAATTGTCGTCACCGATCTCGGCTTGATTTTTATATGCTCGGGGTCGGCGATATCATATTCGCGCAGATCGTTGTTATCGTCCGTGACCGCCGATTTTACGGCTGAGTACTGCTCCGGCAGGCTCAGCTCTTTTTCTTTTTCGGTGCTGTTTATCACTATGACCGCGCAGCCGCCGTCAAAATTGAACGCGAGCAGGCGCAGCTCGGAATCGGCGCAGGCGGCATCAATACGCACGGAGCCTGCGGGAACATATTTCGAGAAGTTGCCAGTAACATAGTAGCGTTTGGTCATCTCGAAGGTTTTATCGTCAAGATTTATGTATATCAGCCCGTCGCAGTAATCGACTTCGGACACGGCTATCCAATGCTGCCACGAGATAGCATTGAGCACGGACAGATCTTCATACATAACACCAGCCGTGACGAGCGCCGAGTCCATACCCCTGTCGCGCCCGCCCTGCATATGAGTCCATTCGCTCATATTGACAGGGACATCCGGATATTTTTTGCTCATCCACTTCGCGAACCGCTTGAGGAAGCTCAGGCGGTTGTTAAAAAACGGGATAGGCATATGCAGGCAATAGGAATGGACATCGAGAGCGTTGAGGCGCGTGCGGACGAGCGGATCGTCCAAGACGGCACGCGAATAGCTCCTGTTGAACCAGCGGATATCGCCGTTTTCGCAGCCGGAGAGCCTAACTCCGTTGAGCGTTTTTCTGCCGTCAAGCTCTTTGACAAACGCACGGAACACCTTTCGGCAGCTCGAAGGGCGGTAGTGGCAGCCCTCCTGCCCGCCGTTCCAGACCCAGAACGGCTCATTGACGGGCGAGATATATTTCACGGGTATGCCCTCGCCGACAAAATGCTCGGCAACATCGGCGCAGTATTTGGCAAACGCAGGATAGTTCTCTTTCTTTATATTCTCTCTGAATATCTGATGCTTGTCGAGATGCGTCTTGCGGTTGTTCGTCAGGTGTTCTATCGGGGAATTGACGAAGAAAATGACCTCCTCCGCACCGTCGCTGACGGCACGGCGCATCATATAGACCGCCGCGGCATCGCGTGACCAATCGTATTCGCCGGGAGCGGTCTCAAAGCACTCTGTCGCTCTCGCGGGCATACTGAAGGTGCCGCGTCCGCTGTGCTTCGACCCGCCGCCGATATTGTAGCGGTAGATGCCAAGACCGATACCCTCGGTCTTACTGAAAAGCAGCTCGCTGATTCTGTCCCTGACGGGCTTGCCGCTTATCGGGTCCTCGTGAGTCCAGTCTCCGACTATCTGCGCCCACCATGCCCCGCTCGCGCCGAAGCCCTCTATAGTCTGATACCGCTTCTCTTCACTTATGCTCAGCTTCAATTCTATGCCCCCTCTGTGAAAAGTGCATATATTTTTCATCTTATTTTAAATTATATCATAGGTTTTCACGGAGTAAAGGTATTTTTTACCGAAAAAAGAGTACTTTTATATGCAACTTGCGTTTGGCAATGTTTCGCACAGGGGGTATTCTTTTATCGGCTGTCCGTAATTTTTTGTAAAAGATTCATATAATTATGCACATATATTTTGTCTTTATGTTCAATTTGTATTGCTTTTTGGAGCGTGTTCCCGTATAATCATACGATAGAGGTTACTTGACCTACGGGGAATCCGGGAGGTGCAATCATGAACACCGTAATAACAGTTCTGCTTGTCGTGCTCGCCGCAGCCGTCGCGCTGCTGTTCGCGATATGCGGCTTTCTGTTCAATCAGGTAATATGGTATAAGCCTGTTAAGCTCCCCGCCGCCGCAAAAGGCGAGGTCGAGGACGACTTTGCAAAGGATCACAAAAAAGCCGAGGAAGAGTTCGGGCAAATGCCGTTTGAAAAGCTTACTATTACGGCGTCGAACGGCGAAAAGATATATGCGCGCCTGCTCCTGCCCGAAAAGAGCAACGGGCGCATGATAATCGCCTGCCACGGGGCGCACAGCTCCGGAATATGCGAATTCTGCTTCTCCGCGCCGTACTTTCACCGCATGGGTTATACGATATTGATGCCGGAGCACCGCGGCTGCGGCGAGAGCGAGGGAAAATTCTTGGGCTACGGCACGCATGAATCTGCGGACACTTTTCTTTGGATAGACTGCGCCCGCGAGCGGTTCCCCGAGCTTGACATATTCCTGCTCGGCGTTTCGATGGGCGGCGCGACGGTTTTAATGATGAGCGACAAAATAACCGACCCGACGGTCAAGGGAATTATATCGGACTGCTCCTACACGAGCGCATGGGACGAATTTGCCTATCAGCTCAAAAATCCGTTCGGGCTTCCGGCGTTTCCCCTGCTGTATATATTCGACCTGTACTGCCGCATAATCTGCAAATACAGCCTGCGCGACGCGTCGCCGATAAAAGCCGTTCGCGGCGCGAAAGTGCCGATACTTTTTATTCACGGTGCAAAAGATGCGCTCGTGCCCGTAAAAATGCAGGAGGAGCTGTTTGACGCGTGTCCGACGAAGAAGGAGCTGCTGACGGTCGAAAACGCGGTTCACGCGCAGAGCTGCTATACCGACCCGCAAGTTTATGAAGCGGCGGCGGAAAAATTCATAAACGAATGTGAAGGCACTGAAAATAAATCCGCGCTTCAAGCGCCCGTAGGAGGAAAGTAAATTGGCTAACAACGAAAGGCTGAAGGAAAAACGTTATGTCGGAGTAAAAGAAACGGTGCTCTACGGCGTAGCAAACGGCGGTCAGGTCATCGGATACAACATGGTCCGTATGCAGCTGACCTTCTTCCTTGTGACCGTGTTCGGCATACCCGAGGGAGCGGTCGCAACGATGATAACCGTCATGGGTATCTGGGACGCGCTCAACGACCCGATGATGGGGACGATAGTTGACAAGACCCGCACGAATCTCGGGAAGCTGCGCCCGTATCTGCTGTTTGTACCCATTCCGCTCGGGATCGCTACAGTAGTATTCTTCGGCGGAGCGGAATTCCTCGCGGGAGTCCAGTCAACGACGCTCAAGATAGTCTATATGTGCGTCACATATTTCATCTGGGAGTTCTTCTATACAATAGGCGACATTCCGTTCTGGGGGCTGTCCGCCGCGATATCCCCGAACCCCATTGACAGGTCGAATGCCATCACCTCCGCCCGCTTCATTTCGAGCATCATCGGCGGACTTGTAACACCCATAATCTCGCTGTTTATCGACCTTAGCAACAAGGGCGTTATCGGAATCAATATGCGCCAGCTCTTCCTTGTGATGGGAATTGTCGCGGGAACTGTCGGCATGGGACTCTTCTCGCTCTCCGGTATCTTCTGCCGCGAGCGTGTGGTTCAGAACTCCGACGAGCCGAAGGTTCTCGACTGCTTCAGATTCCTTTTCAAAAACAAGCCCCTGCTCCTCATCGTCTGCTCAAATATTCTTGCAACGGTCGGCGGAGTCACAGACACCTTCTCGCAGTATTTTTACATATTCTCCCTCGGCGCGGCGAGCTGGGGCACGATAATAGGGATCCCCGGCATTGTTTCCGGCTTCCTTGCATATCTGCTGCTGCCCGCTTTCGAGAGAAGATGGACTTCAAAGCAGATCGTTATCAGAACAACGATAATCAAGGCGGTCGTCGGAACTGTAACATTCCTCGCGGGCATGAAATTCTACCGCAATCCCGCTGTTATCGTTCCCCTGCTCATGGTTCAGGGCTTCATATTCAGCGCACTGTCGAGCATAAACATGGTCGTCCCCACGAAGATGATAGGCGACACGGTCGATTACATGGAGTGGAAGACAGGCGAGAGAAACGAGGGTATGGCTTTCTCGCTGCTGACCTTCATCAGCAAGCTCACGGGCTCACTCTGCACGGCTATCGCAACGGCTATAATTCCGGTTATAGGTCTTGTCACCGTCGAGCTCGCGGACAATTCGCTCCAGCTTGTTGAAAACCCGCAGATAAACACCCGTTTCTGGCTCTGGGCACTTGTGACGATACTGCCGCCCGTGGTGTCGCTCGTCTCGCTCATTCCGTATAAGTTCTATGACCTCGAGGGCAAGAAGCTCAGGGACATTCAGGAAGAGATGATTGCTCGCCGCGAGCTCAACTCAAAGACGATATCCAAGGCGGAAGGAGAGATATAAATGGAACGCAAATGCCCGAAATGCGGCGGAAAGCTCGGCATATTCGACTTGAAGCCCAACTGTCCCCACTGCGGATGCAGCATCATGTACTATGACATGGACAAACGCCTCGAGGAGGATTCGATAAAGGCCGAGGCGGAGTGGCAGAGGCTCGATGAGATTCTCGACAAAATAACTCCCGCGTTCGTCAAGAAAAAGAGAGCCGAGAGAGAAACAAAAGATAAAGAAGATTGAATTAAGCCGCGCCCGCAGAAAACTGCGGGCGCACCAAATTGCTTGAACACCGCAACAAATTTTGCCAAAACTGTGGCAAAAGTCACGGCGATATGATAAAATTCGATAAGAACAAAGCTTCAAGGAGAGGGTTTAATGCTTCGCAGACAGATGCAGCTTGATTTTTCCGGAATAAAGACATATTCGGCTGAAAACCGCCATAATCTCGTCACCATAGACAATATGATGACGCCGGGCGTCACTCCGCACGAGGAATATAGATATGAGGGCTTTGACGAGCTTGTTGAGAGAATAGTCAGGGCGCGCAAAAACGGGCGTCCGGTCATATGGAGCATGGGCGCGCATGTTGTCAAAAACCGCCTTTCCCGCTATGTCATTGAACTGATGAAGATGGGCGTTATCACGCACATTGCCGCAAACGGCGCGACGAGCATACACGACTTTGAGCTCGCGTATCTCGGCGGCACCTCGGAGGATGTGCCGACCGCGATTGAGGACGGCTCGTTCGGAATGTGGGAGCAGACGGGCGCATGGATGAACGAGGCTATAAGGCGCGGCGCGAAGCTCGACCTCGGCTACGGCGAGGCACTCGGCGAATATATCGACATGCACCCGGAAAAGTTCCCGAACCGCGAGGACTGCATACTTTGGAACGCATATAAGCTGGACATTCCCGCAACATATCACATTGCGCTCGGCACGGATATCATCCACCAGCACCCCTCCTGCGACATGGAGGCTATCGGCAAATGCTCGGGAATAGACTTCAAAAAGATGGCCTACAGCGTGTCCGAGCTTGACGGCGGCGTTTTTCTAAACTTCGGCTCTGCCGTCATCGGTCCCGAGGTGTTCCTCAAAACTCTTTCAATAGCGCGCAATCTCGGCTACCCCACCTTTAACATAACCACGGCGAACTTCGACCTCGTGCGCCTGGGCAACTTCCGCTGCAAGATAGGCTACGAGGATCCGAACTATTATTACCGCCCCCGCAAGAATATCGTCAACCGCCCGACCTGCTGCGGCGGCATGGGCTGGCACTTTGAGGGCGACCATCAGATAACCATACCCACGCTCTACGACATGCTCAGGGAGCAGCTTTGATTCGAGGTAAGATATGCTTTCAAAAGAACAGGTCAAAAAAATATGCGCCGGCATAAAAAATGCTCGCATAGGAATAATCGGAGACTTCTGCGTTGACATCTACTGGCACGCGGACATGACGAAATCGGAGCTTTCGCGTGAGACTCCGCACTATCCCCTGCCGATAGTCGGCGAGAGGGTCTATCTCGGCGCGGGCGGAAATGTTGCGGCAAATCTCGCGGCACTCTCCCCAAAGGCACTTATTCCGATAACCCTTGTCGGCGGCGACTGGCGCGGTATGCTCATGGAGGACATATTCCAAAAGAGCGGCATGAACACGGATTTTGTCATCAAAGTGCCCGACCGCTTCACCAACGCCTACTGCAAGCCGATGCGAAAGGGCATATCGGAGCTTGAATATGAAGATCCGCGCCTCGACTTCGACAACTACGAGCCGATATCAAAAGAGACCGAAGACAGGGTAATTGAAAATCTCAGACAGGTCTCGGGAAATATCGACGTGCTGTGCGTTGCGGATCAGTTCAGATTCGGCATAATCACAAAGCACGTGCGAGATGAGATAATCGCCCTTGCAAAATCGGGGCTCACCGTCATTGCGGACAGCAGATACAGCATAGGCGAATACACCGACTGCATATTGAAGCCCAACGAGGTCGAGTGCTGGCGTGCGGTGTATAACAACGAGGGCTACGCAGACGCGGGATACGGCGAGCTCATCGAGGCGGCGAAGCTGCTTGCAAAAAAGAACCGCTCGACCGTGTTCTGCACGCTCGGGAGGCGCGGCTCGGCAGTCACCGACGGCGACAGGACGGAGACAGCCGATGCCGTACTGTTCGACGGCGAGGTTGACATCTGCGGCGCGGGCGACACCTCACTCTCCGCCTTTTCTGCGGCGATCGCCGCAAGGACGGAGTTCAAAACGGCGGCTCGGTTCGCAGGGCTTGCGTCCGGCGTGACGGTCAGAAAAATCGGCGTCACGGGCACGGCATCGCCCGAAGAAATAGAGGCGCTCGCACAGTAACAAAATAAAACCAAGAGGCACAAAATGAGTTTTTCAATCGAAACGATAAAAGAATACGGCGGCAGAGGCTTCAAATGCGCTCTGTTCGATTTTGACGGCACGATAAGCCTTATCCGCGAGGGCTGGCAGAAGGTGATGATTCCGTATTTCTGCGAGGTCATCGAGGCTCTCGGCACAAATGAGAACAAGGACGCAATATGCGATGAGGTCACGGAATTCGTTGACCGCCTGACCGGCAAGCAGACGATATTCCAGTGCATCGCGCTCGACGAGGCGGTTGTTCGCCGCGGCAGGAATCACATTGACCCGGGCGAATACAAAAAAGAATATCTGCGCAGGCTCGAAATGCGGATAGCCGACAGAAAAAACGGGCTCGAAAGCGGCAGTCTCTCCCCCGATGATCTCGCGGTCAAGGGGTCGGTCGAATTCATAAAGGCACTAAGAAACGCAGGGATACGATGCTTCCTCGCGAGCGGCACGGACGAAGAGGATGTCATATATGAAGCGTCCCTCATTGGGGTCAAGAACCTTTTCGACGGCGGAATTCACGGCGCAAAGGACGCGCTGCTCGACTGCTCGAAAGAAGCCGTTATAAAAAACATGATCGAGGAGCGAAAGCTCGACCCGGAGGAGCTTGTCACCTTCGGAGACGGATTCGTTGAGATAGAACTCACGGCGAAGCTCGGCGGCTATGCGGTCGGCGTGGCTACAAACGAAAAGACCGGCGACGGAACAGACGAAAAGAAGCGGGCACGGCTCATGTCGGCGGGCGCGGATATGATAATCCCGCACTTCGAGGACACCGAAGCGCTGCTAAAAGCACTGCATATATAGGCAGACCGACTGCGAGCTGTCGGAGTTGTCGCTCCAAGCTCGGAGCTCAGCTGACGATACCGTGGGCTCATGGCGGCTCAAAAGATGTTATTTGGTCATGGTATGCGCGACAAAAAATCAACAAAATGTAACAAAGGCGTCGGAAAATAAAACTCCGACGCCGAAATTTATGCTGTTTTTGTCCCAAAGCGCAAGTCGCCCGATGTAAATTACACCGCGCCCGTTATTTTATCTGCAAAATAAGAGCGACACAAATTCGCTGCTCGTGCTATTTCCCCCACACCGTCTTATTCACAATGCCGGTGTAGCTCCGGATAAGTCCCGCG
>CAVDWM010000053.1:0-9611 GCA_963612725.1 Faecalibacterium prausnitzii
GAATTACACTACTCTCAAACCAAATCCTCGGTAGTTATATCTGTAATGGTGTTTGATCACCATAAGGAATTACACTACTCTCAAACAGATGCCAAGCATAGGAATTTTCCGCAAAAGTTTGATCACCATAAGGAATTACACTACTCTCAAACTACTTTGAGGTGTTTAGATGGATGTTTTAAGTTTGATCACCATAAGGAATTACACTACTCTCAAACAGGCAATTCAATAACTATGTGTTCCGCTTTGTTTGATCACCATAAGGAATTACACTACTCTCAAACCTTGCAGCGGATAACAAGCCGTTTGAATAGTTTGATCACCATAAGGAATTACACTACTCTCAAACATCACGCTTTGACGGCTTTTTATAGCTAATGTTTGATCACCATAAGGAATTACACTACTCTCAAACCGGTCGGTTTCGATTCTGAGCGTAATCAGGGTTTGATCACCATAAGGAATTACACTACTCTCAAACGGATGAACAGGTTTATACTTTTGATTTTTTGTTTGATCACCATAAGGAATTACACTACTCTCAAACCTCAAACCTCAAATAAATAAACGTTTAGGTTTGAAAGATTCCACGTACACTACAAAAACGCGGGGAATTTCTTACAGTCCATCGTCAAAATTAAGTATATCACAATCGGCTTTTGGATTACAAGTGAAAGTTAACTGACACAGAGAGGAATCTAAAATTATTCTGTTTTCCACTTCCGAAGCAGGAAATTCAAAAGCTTCAAGAAGAAGCAGCTTACACTTCTTATATGCGGCTGATTTATAAAGCTCATTTAGCTCCTCCAAAGAAATATAGGCGTGTAAATTAACAAAGAAAAACACATCTTTACCCAAAAATTCATGGGCAGCCGTCATATAGTTCTCAAGCTTTTGGATTAAAGATCCCTCATCTGTTTCAAGATGCAAATTAAACGCCTTGAAAAATTCTGTTCCTATTACTCCTTGTTCAAAATCAACAGGAAAATCCACAGTAGATACTAAGTGAGAAAGATACGCTTGTATTGATGAAAAAAGTTTAGAGGTTTCTTTGACAATTTCTCCTTCCGACATGTTGTTGCTTAATCGTGAATAAAGTGCGTTTATAATTTTTCTTTGGTTTAAATCAACAGAAAACGGATCAATGATAAGTTCCACTCTCTTGCCTGCTTTAATGGGGCTGTTGTTTTCGTAAAAAGCACATTCGCCTTCCCCGGCAAGAAAAAGCTCGTATAAATTTTGCAACAGTTTTGTGAACGCCTTTGGATTTTCTATAATTAAAACGCCGGGGTGATTTTCATCAAACTCCAAAGACTCATCTAAAAAGCTCCAACAAAAATTCATAAAATAACCAGCCTTTCATCCGTCGCAAGCGTGGAGCTGGTTGCCGAGCCGGTAACATACTCTATGGCATTATACTGCTTTTCCGTAACTATCATAAGCTGTACGATCCCCTCGGGAGGGCTTTCGCTGATAACCCCTCGCCGAATAATTTCTGCCGTGGTAGCATTCAGCGCCAATTTGCTATATACCGATTCTTGCATCATCAAAAATCCTGATTTTAACAGTTTCTTTCTAAACCGCGTATATTCTCTGCGCTGAGCGTTGGTTTCTGTCGGCAAATCAAAAAACACAATTACTCTCATAAACCTATAACTCATTTTCTTTCGTCCTCATTATCTGCAAAAATATCAATTTTTGCTTTTTTTGAGGCAACAAGTTTATAAAATTTTATTTCAGCCATATCTTCGCCATTAAGAACATCAAAAACGCTCTTGCAATAGACGCGAATCGCATTTGACTGATATTGCCTTTTACCTGCAATTATAACTTCTTGATTTAATAAATTTGCGAGCACTGTTTTTTCTTCTGTGTCAAACTTTTGAGGGTTCAAGTTAACAACAGTTCTATCAACAAGCGGGCGAAACGGTTCCATTAAATCTGAGGCAAGATTAAAAGGATTAAACATGTTATCGTGAAAAAGCCCAAGCTGAGTAACATACCCCGCTGCGACGATTTCGCGAGTAAATCCGGAAAGCAAGATGCTGTAGCCATAATTTAGGGCGGCATTTACGGGAGTATCTTTGGAGCGGGTAAACTCCATGCCGAAAAGAGCATTAAAATAAACCTTTGCCGCATGTCCTTCTCGGTTTGTGGCATCTCCTGCAACAAGCTCCTCTACATACCGATTGAGAAGGTGAGCTTGAGGCAATTTTTTCTCTTCAAGAAAAAGAACCTGGTTTTTTATTTTTTCACGAACAATTTCCGTCCACACTTGCTCTTTTATAAGACCCGACCAAGCAATCTGCGCTCTAACCTTCGCGCTTGTATCGTGACTGCCGTAATAAGGCACAAGCTCCGACTGAGGAATACACTTTTCGTCACAAAAGATTACCTTAACTTTTCTTCTTATAAGTTCGCTAAGCAAAGCGGCTGTAAGGGAAACGGAAGTGTTTTCAACTATCAGCACTCCGATTTCATTAAGATTAACTCTGATCGTGGGGTCTTTACGCACAACCATTTGCCCGATTTTCAAATCCAACTTTGCCGGACCGCGAATTATTACCGTGCGCCAACTCATAAGTTGTTAAGAGACACCTCCTCAGTAAAGAAGCCGGTAACGGATTGATGAATTATGAAAATCTGGTCTTTTTCAGACAAATTTTTGCTGTACGCAATTATTCCTGCTTTTCCGACCCCTCCTAATGCCCTTAAATCAGCCGATCCGGATTTACACTGGAATAAATGCAATATTTCCGACAGCTGTTTAACCTGAGCCTCAAGAGACAAAGAGATAAACTTATCTCTGCTGTCTTTTAAGAAAACTCCCTGTTTGCTTAGCTTTATTGCATATATGCCGCTTTGAAGCATCTCGGTAAACCTATCGTATAAGTCAAGATTTTCCTTTTCTGTCAGCTTATCATATTCAGGTATAATTTTAAGCTCCTCTCTGCGGGACTTGCTTCTCTCGATATACTTGCTGATTCTTTTTACATATTTTTCCTGTTCCGGTGTTGCGTGCCATTGAGCAGCACCTCTAAACTGAATACTGTTTGAGGATCTTCCGGCAAGAGTTATCGGGAAGCCGTTCCATTTGAAAAGAGCCCCGATTTTAATTTCGGGTATAAGTATTTTCAATGAATCCGTTTCAAGTTGCTCTTTGAAATATTTCTCTAAGGCCTGTGGATCCTTTTTTAGCTCAGGCATAAGATAAAGGGGAACGGCTTCGATAGATTTTACGGATTTCCCCCTTTTCTTATAGGTAACAAGAGCAAAATATGCGCCGGTAATTTTGTTGTAACCACCGTAACGGGAAATATCTTTAAGCCGCTCATCTTTTTTCAGCGGTAACTGCCCGTTACCCTTTTTTAACGGCAACAAATCGTACAACGCTCCCTTTTGCTCCGTGCAAAGTCTCGTGACAAGCGGGTCGTTTTTAACCATTCTTTCCTGTATGGTTTTAATGCTGCCGTCTTTGCCCTTTTGCCAAACAACTCGTTCCCCTTTAACAATATCCCATTTTTTGAAAAGGGCATCAATGTTTAGGCTGTATTCACTGCCGCTGTGAATAAACTTAAGATAATTATTCGTGAATTTTTCATGGTATACATTACCTACAACGACATTCAGATATGCATCCTTCGCGTGATGAAAATCATTTACATCACGCGATTTAACAAAATCAAAATTCTGACGAAAATCCGAAACAAGCCCTGCTTTGACATAAACCATTTCCGTTTGCGGCAAAAGATTATTAAGAAGCTGTGCCGCTGCTTTAGTAGATTGCCTTGTCTCAACGAGTTGGCGGTTAATAAACCCGGCGAGCTCTTCATCTGTAAGCGGAGTGCTGCGAGTGAGGCGTTCATATTTTTTCTTGCTGATAAGCTTTCTGTCGTAAAGAAGATGCCACAACTTGAACTGATGCATATTGCTCGGAATAGGATATACATCCGTTTTCGCAGCATTAAGAGTGCGCTTTACAAGCACGCGATTATCAAGGCTATCATCTTTTGTCTTTGACTGGGGATAAATATGGTCAATATCATACAACCGGTTGGGATTGTCGCCCTCCAGAAGAAGGGCTTCCAAATCAATCGGTTCGCCACTGTACATACATCTGCCCATTTGTGTGTAATAAAGGTATAGCTTATCGCTGCGTAATTTATCCTCAGGCAGTGCTTCAATTTCACCGTGCCAATCTCTCGTTTCGTCTTTGCAATTCTCGTAAAGCTCTAAAAGGCGAGCCTTACGGGAAACGGTTCGTTTATGTTTTTGTTCCTGTGATGCACCGCGAGCCATTTCTATAAACACCCGGGTGGGATCACATCCCATAATCTTGCGTATTTCCTTGACCACGAGCAAGGTTTGCCACAATCCGCGCTTTACAGCCGGAGAAACATACAAGTCTTTAACGGTATGGTTGTAATCAAATTTTGTGCAGGAGCTGTTTTGCTCTTCGTTGTATTCCTTAATTCTATCAACGAAAGTGTACTTGTTGCTCAGAAGCTGCATGAGATTTTCGTTGGTGTTCCAAAGGGCATCCATAATACTGCGGCATTCACCCGTAACAGGGTCTACATCATAAATTCCTGTAAGGAGCTTTTCGGAAAGCCTACCCCATCCGGCATACTTTATGTTGCTGATTTTGTTTACCAACAAATCAGATACCGCATCACCTAAAACACTTTTTATTCGCCTTTTTACCATTTTGGGACTGTCGCCTGAAACAGTTAATGCATAAACCAGCATTTCTAAGGTATCATCATCCGGAACGTTTTCAAAGGCGGCTTTTAATTTAAGCACCGGGGACATACTCGATTTAAAATCGCCGTCAATTCCGGAAATGTCATCTTTTGTTATTTCAATATCGTGCTGTTTAAGATAATCACAAATTTTTTTCAAAGTAACCTTGGCACCGGAACCCTTGTTAAACAGATCATTATATATTTTCTGCTTCAATTCAACGGAAATTTTTTCGCCACGAACGCATAAATTATTAAGCTCATTGAGAACTGTGAATTTACAATAAAGAATTGAATTCTTAGGCAATACATTTTCGCCTACTAAATAAGTGCAAGTTGAAGTCATACGCTCGATGAACTTGTTTTCGCTCTTGTTTTCATCTACAACTTTATCATAATTCCATGGTAAAACAGGAGCATCGAGTTTCTTTTCGATCCAACAAAAGCCTTTCTCCTTATGGGCATCATTAAGAGGTCCGACAAAATACGGAATACGAAATGTAAGAAGCTTCTCAATTTTATAAGCCGGAGTATATCCGTTTTCATCTTCTGTCAAAAGGAAAGGATAAAACTGTTGCATGTTTTTCAAAATAGCCTTGAGCTCCTGCAAATGCAACTGATAGGGAATCAAACTGTTTTCGCTGCCTGTTTGGCGCGGCAGAAATGTGCCGTTTTCAATTTCTCCCAAAACAGCATGGACATCTTCGCCTTCATTTTTCCAAAGATCGCTTAACTCTTTCTTCAAGAAAGCATAAAAGTCTTCTTGATTACAACGGTTAACACTCTTTTTTCCTGCGCCGTAATTGGTGCCGCCAACATATGACGCATAGTTGTCTTTGACCCGATTTGAACGAAATACGGCAAAATATTTTTCCGGAGCATATTGTTTTACAAGCGATTTAAGCGTTTTTAAATCTTTCCCGTGTTTGTTGTATTGTTCAATTTTTACTTGCGAAAAGGTCTTGTTGTCCGGGATAATCTGTGCAAAAAGTCCCCAACTGTAAACACTGTAAGCATAACGTAAAAAGTCACAGCGGTCGTCGCCCAAAACAGCAGAATATTCGCCATCTATTGTTTCAAAATCTTTCTCCTTGAAGCTGACTTTATCACTTAACTCTTCATCCTCAAACAAATCTCTGAAAGCAGTTTTTCCGCCTGAAAGCAAAATTGCAATAGCCTTCAGAGCCGCTGAGTTTTCTTCGCCTTCACCGAAAGCCGCCGCAAGTATTTTTGCGCTTTCCTTAACTTTTATACTGCTGTCTTTCAGGGTATCTGCAACTTCTTTTTTTGCTTCGAAAGGCAAGAAAATTTCAAGAGTGTCTTCACATGCAGTGCAAAAATCCCCCCAAATGTTGTCAAATGAACGAGCCTCATCTAAACTTTTGCCTTCGTTAAGAAAATGTCCGCGATTTTTAATAATATGTGCAACAGCAAGGTACACAAGACGAATATCCGGTTTTTCCGTACAAGTCATAAGGTCGGAGCGAAGATGATAAATTGTGGGATATTTTTTGTGATAATCACGATCCGTAAAATCAGCATCGTGAAACAACGAATCGGCTCCGTCAACTTTTTTGTCGTCTTCCCAATATCTACTTTCGTTTAATCTTGCAAAGAATGCCGGATCGACAGAAGAAACTTCAGAATCGAAAATTTCTCTAAGAAGCTTAAGCCTCCATTTTCTGCGGCCTGCTCTCCTTCTCGCGCTGCGATTGGCTCTGCGTTCTGCTGCCGGCTGTCCTTCATCAAACAGACGTACTCCCCATAATGCTTTACCGGCTTTCTTTACTACTGTGTAATCGGGCTTTACCACAGCCCAACCCACTGAATCTGTGCCGCAATCCAAGCCGATATAATATTCTTGTTTTTTCATCTTGACATCTCCTGACTATTGTGATAAGATAATCTTGATTCCAAAAGGTTGATCACCGTAAGGAATTACACTACGAGTTCAAATACAATTTTTTCAAATTGCTCTTTATGAGCCCTCACTGTGTGAGACCCGAGCCTGCCTTGCAGGCTCTTTTCTTTTGTACCATTTTTAAATGACAGCGTCCTTTAAATATAGAAAAACCTTCTCTCATAGTGCCAATAACATTTTAACACATTATAGAATTTTGTAAACATTTTGTTGTCCCTTTCCGTCTCCGATGAATCGAGGTTGCGCTTTTCAATGGAATAAGCATCAAAAGAGGAAAGATTATCAATTACGGCAGCATTGCGAATTTTATGGCAAAAGGGATATCTTTCACCGCTTTACAGAAAAACTTTTATTGCCCTAACTATAATATATCACATGTGCTGGCTAATAAAACGGACTGTGAGTGCCTTTTTCGCAAGGTTTTCCTGCCATAATAAATCAATGGCATAAGTTTCTTTCTGTTTTATGCGCAGCAGCGGCAGGATGACGACATAATAATCTCAGCGAGCCCCGAGGTTCTGCTCGACGACGTTATGCACCGACTCAACATCAGGAACTACATCTGCTCGCGCACCGACGGCAACGCGCACATAACCGACCTCTGCTTCCGCGGCAGAAAGGTCGAGCTGTTCAAGGAGATGTATCCGGACACAATGATCGACAATTTCTATACCGATTCCGTCAACGACACCCCGATGATGGAGATATCCGAGCACGCGTTCCTCGTCTCCGGCAACAAGATAAAGCAGGTAAAGTAAAAACAGCACCCAAAGCCTCCGTGTGATGATATCATGCAGAGGTTTTTTGCCGCGCTCAAGGCGATAGGAGGTAGGCAGATAGGAAACAGGAGAAGACCCCCGCAGCCGAAGTCCGATAGGCGTCCAAGCAGATAAAGCTTCCATAAACACAAAAATCCCACCCGACGGAATCGGGCGGGATTCTTTTTAATCAAAACTGCCAAAAGGGGTTCGCGGCGCACCGTCAGCTGAAAATTAGCGTAGTGATGCTCAGTCCCGGGATTTCGACCTCCTGTTTATACTCTCCGTCGTAGGTGAGCTTGAGATCGTACTGCTCGTTCGTGGTGTATATCCTGAGGCTGTCTCTGCCGCTGATGCCCTCGAAATTGAAGGTGCAGCCCGCATCGTCGTTGACTATGACGACGACTATGCTGCCGTCCGGCGTGAGGAAGGACGCGCAGTTGGTCTTGTTGAGGATAACAAAGCCCAGCTGATTCTCTATCTTCCACGCTACGCGGTCGTTGACATCCTTTTCGTTGGAGATGACCTTGCTGCCGACGGGGACGAACTTCGAGAAATGAGCAAGTGCGTTGTAGCGCTTGGCGGTATAATACTCGTTGCACTCGTGGTCGGCGATGATGAGTCCGTCGGAGTTGTCGCCCCATTCGCTGACTGCGACCCACGAGGTCCACGCCGTGGCGTTTGAATACATGATATCCTGGCATATCGTCCTCGCCATGGTGCGTGCGCCGGAGATAGACCTCGTCGTGCTGTGGCAGGGCAACTCGCACCACTCGTCCATCTCAACCGTCACATCGGGATAGTATCTTCTCAGATACTGCCCCCAGACTTTCTTGAGCAGATAGTTCGTGTCGGACCAGTAGGAGTGATAGGAATATGTCGCCATGACGCTGCTGAGCTCTTCGTCCTTGCAGATTTTCTTTATGTATTCAAATGCGGGATTGCCTATTTTCGAGACCTCGCACATGGACATTTTGACATTGAGCCCGCGCTCTTTTATGCTCTTGGCAAACATGCGGTAGAGCCTGAACATCTCCTCCTCGTCGTAGTGGCAGCCCTCCTGATAGACGTTGTCGCCGCCCCATGAGACAAGCGGCTCGTTTATCGGGCTTATGTATTTCACGGGCACGCCGAGATCAAGAAAATGCTCGGTTATGTCGAGGAAATAATCGACATATTCCTGATAACATTCGTCCTTGAGATTGTTCTGGTGCTTCTTCAGTCCGCCGCTCGCCTGACCGGAAACGGTCATTGAAAAGTGAGGCGAGTTTGAAAACAGAACGACGGAGTCAATGCAGCCATAGCTCATGCAGAGCTTTAGCATATTCATGGCGTTCGCGTCCTGCGACCAGTCGTATTCATATTTGCCGGTATTTTCGTTATACACAAGGAAGCTCGAAGTGCTCTTCCACGAATCGGGATCGAGACGGGAGTTGGGGTTCTGCTTTTCGCCCGAGCCGACATTGTATCTGTATATGTTCAGCCCGAGCCCCTCCTTGCTGTAGAGAAGCTTTGCGATATCGTCGGCGTTTTTGCTCCCGCCCGCGACCTGCGCCCACCATGCCGCCGCCGAGCCCCAGCCGTTCATTTCCTGGAGCGTCTCCGTTTCGTTTACCGTGAGCGTCACACGGCTCGTATCCTGAGTGTTTTTGATGTTTGAGACGTTTATCGAGCCGGTTATGAACAGCGAGACCAGAAAAACGGCTACGTTATAAAGAGCTTTTTTGACATTTGCCATTGTTATCCCTCCTGATACCACAAGTTTATCAGAAGAAATATAAAAGGTCAACCGAAAAATCAAAAAGAGCTGTTGCGGGACGGTATGTTTCGCCGCACCCTGCAATCCGTATATCAATAAAATCGTGAAATTTTCGCGGGCGAATGATATCTAACC
Organism: Faecalibacterium prausnitzii; assembly: GCA_963612725.1. Lineage (GTDB taxonomy): Bacteria > Bacillota > Clostridia > Oscillospirales > Acutalibacteraceae > CAG-177. The sequence goes on from CAVDWM010000053.1 coordinate 9,316, forward strand.
ATACCGCGTACTTTTTCGCTATTCACTTTTACTTATCACCTTGAGCGAAGCGAAATAAACCCCTCAGTCTCGGCTTCGCCGAGCCAGCTCCCCTGTAGGGGAGCCTATGGACAGGAAAGTTGGGTGGTTGTCTTTCGTGCCGCTTGCGCGGCATCGGTGAGTCGAGTCGCCGCACCCTAAGCGAAGCAGGGGAGCCGAAAATCAGGCAAACGGAGTTCGCATATATCGGTTAGTAAAACAGAAGGGGCTGTAAAAAAACAGCCGACAAAAAAACGACTGCAAGCAACCGAAAAGAG
>CAVDWM010000054.1:0-9290 GCA_963612725.1 Faecalibacterium prausnitzii
ACTGTTTTGAAGCATTACCCCCGAGCCTTAAAAACAAAAAACAGCCGCAGGTTTTGCGGCGGTACTGTCGGGAGAAGCAGCTGGTGTGAGACAGAAGGACAGACAATGTGAATGGGACTTTACATCCCCCATCAATCAATCCCGCAAAATTAAAAAGGACTGCCAAACGGCAGTCCCTCCTGAAAAATTATCAATAATCCGTAACCCGTATCGTCGAAATAATTTCGGCGCCGAGAAGCGTTTCAAGCTTCGTGCGCAGCTCGCGCTCCGAGGCGACGGGGGTGACAAATGCGAACTCGTCCTCCGGCGCACCGGCGCGCTTGAGGAGCTTTATCTCGCCGAAGGTTTTCTCCGCCGAGGAGATGACCTGCTGCTTCTGCTGGGCGCGTGCCCTGACATAGAGCACCGTGGGCATGTCGAGATAGTCGGAGACATAGCCCTCTTCGCTGTCCGCCCAGCCGAAGAACTTCTGCTTGTTCTCGTGGCGTGCGCAGTCAATAACATCGCCGACGACCGCGCTAGCGGTGGGCAGCTTGCCCGCGCCCCTGCCGTAGAATACGACGTCGCCTATCGCGTCGCCGCGCACGAGAATGGCGTTGAAAACATCGTCAACGCTCGCGAGCTGACTGTGGTGATCGACGAATGCGGGGCTGACGATCGCGTAGATGTGCTTGCCGTCCTCGCTCTTGCGAGCCCTGCCGAGGAGCTTTATGACCCCGCCCCAGTCCTTGGCATATTCGACATCCTCGAGTGTTATTTCGGTTATGCCCTCGGTGTGAACCAGGTCGGGATAGACATGCTTGCCGAAGCACAGGGAGGCGAGAATGCAGACCTTGCGGCAGGCGTCGAAGCCGAGAATGTCCGCCGAGGGGTCGCGCTCGGCATAGCCGTTGTCCTGCGCGAGCCTGAGCGCATCCGCAAACGCCATGCCGTCGTTTATCATACGGGTGAGAATGAAGTTTGTCGTGCCGTTGAGTATGCCCGCAAATTCGTTTATCTCATTTGCGGCGAGGCACTGGCTTATCGGTCTGATTATCGGTATTCCGCCGCCGACCGATGCTTCAAAGAGGAAGTTCACATTGTGCTGTGCGGCATATCCGAGCAGCTCGCAGCCCTTTGCCGCGACAAGCTCCTTGTTCGAGGTCACGACGCTCTTGCCCGCCTTGAGGCAGGCGGAGACGAACTCATACGCGGGATGAAGCCCGCCCATCGTCTCGACGACGACCTTCACCTCGGGGTCGTTGAGGATAATGTTGAAATCCTTTATGAAAAGCTTTTCGTTCGGGTCGCCCGGAAAATCCTTGAGGTCGAGAATATATTTTATCTCAAGCTCCGACTGTGTGCTCTTGCGCACGATGCTGTCATGATTTTTGTTGATGACCTCGGCAACGCCGCTTCCGACAACGCCGTAGCCCATTATCGCTATATACATGATAACTGTCTCCCCACTGTCATTTATTTTTATTATTTTATCACAAACGGCTCCGGCGATAAAGACCCAAAAGAAAACTTTCTTACATTTTTGTGAAGTATTTTTTAAACTCATTGAGTTTTAGGATAAAATAGTATAATATATATGGTGTATTGTGCTGTTTTGTCATTGGAGGCAGGAAGAAAACAGTTGAAAGAAGAGGTGCATAAAATGTCCCCCGCCACTGTGGAAAAGAGAAGAGCCATACTTATCAATGTCGCATATATCGCTCTCGTGCTTGGAGCGTTCTATCTGTTCATGAAATATGCCTTCTGGACAGTCGCCCCGTTCGTGTTTGCGTTTTTGGTCGCTACCGCGCTCCAACGCCCGACCGACTTTCTCTCGAAGAAAACTCATATTAAAAAGGGAATCGTCTCGGTTGTCGCGGTGCTGCTGATAATCGCGCTGCTGATAACAATAGTCGCCCTGACCGGCGCGAGGGTCGTGTCAGAGGTCAAGGGACTCGCTTCGGTGCTCACCGAGTGGCTCAAGAAGCTGCCCGATTATGTCAAGGGCTGGGAGTCTTCGCTGTACAGCTTCACCGAGCGCCTGCCGGACGGGCTGAGAAGCTCCGCCGAGGACGCGATAAAATCGTTCTCGGACAAGCTCCTGCTCTCCTCCGAGGAGCGTGCGGCTCAGCGCACACAGGGCGGCGAGCAGAGCTCAAATATCAATCTGTTGTCCGTCCTCAAAACTCCGCTCAGCGGCGTGTGGTCAACGGCAAAGCAGATTCCGAGCATCTTGGTCGGCGTGCTCCTGTTTATAATCGCCGCCTGCTTCATGACCGCCGGATATGACGGAATAGTCGGCTTCATCAAGAGACAGCTGACCCCGCAGAAGCGCAGGACGCTCTCAAAGACGAAGCGGATAGTGTTCTCGTCCATGGGCAAGCTCGTCAAGTCATACGCGCTGATAATGCTCATAACCTTCGCCGAAATGTCGATAGGACTGAGCGTGCTGAAGGTCATCGGCGTATACAAGAGCGGATATATATTCATTATCGCAATAATAACCGCAATAGTCGATATCCTGCCCGTGCTCGGCACAGGTACGGTCGTTATCCCGTGGGCGGCGTTCTCGCTGATAAACGGCAGCTACGGTCTCGGCATCGGACTTATTGTGATATATGCCTGCATAACGGTCATTCGTCAGATAATCGAGCCGAAGATAGTCGCGAGCAACCTCGGCATCCCGCCGATAGTCAGCATAATGGGTATGTATATCGGTCTCCAGCTCTTCGGCTTCATCGGAATCTTTATTATGCCGATAGTCATAACCGTGCTCAAGGTGCTCAACGACGACGGAGTTATCCATATCTGGCGCAGCTCGAAACATTCCGTTGAGGCGGACGCTGCGGCGGTGCAGCCGGAGACCCCGACCGAGCAGGAGAAACCCGAAACCGACGGCGGAGAAAAAGAGTAATTTGTTGACTTTTGGGCTTCTTGTGTTATAATTGAACTGTAGTACAAAATTGTTCGCAGGCACAATTAGGATTTTATCGTGAAAGGACGGTTTTCATGGATATTTTACAGGCAAAAAAAGAAGTTATCGCAGCCGGTCTGCGCCTTGTCGAAAAGGGACTTATCGCGAGAACATGGGGCAATGTCAGCTGCCGCGTTGACGAGAACAGCTTTGTCATCACCCCGAGCGGAAAGCCCTATGAGGGACTGACTCCCGACGATATCGTCGAGGTCAAGATCGATACCCTGAGCTATGAGGGCGATGTCAAGCCCTCCTCCGAAAAAGGCGTTCATGCCGAGGTCTACAAGGCTCATCCCGAGGCGGGCTTTGTTATCCATACCCATCAGAAATTCGCTTCCATAGTCAGCGCGACAAAGCAGGGAATCCCCTCGCTCAGCGAAAAGGGTCGCAAGATTATAGGCGACAAGGTTCTGCTCGGTGCATACGGACTGCCCGGCACGAAGAAGCTCAAGAAGGGCGTGGCAGCCGCCGTTGCCGCCGATATGGACAGCAAGGCCGTTATCATGGCGCACCACGGAGCCGTCTGCTACGGGAAGGACAGCGAGGAGGCTTTCAACGTTGCCGCCACCCTCGAACGCGAGAGCGCACTGTATGTTCTCGACCTGTTTGATAAAAAATTCGGCGAAAAAATTGCCGATTTGAGCGAAATGTGTGTTTCATGGGCACAAAAGCACGGAAAAACTCTTGTAAAGTGTGATGAAACCTGTTATAATAACTCATACAGAGACGCAAGCGGAAAGATAGTGTTCTATGCAGCCGGTGACAAGGAGCATACCGTCACCGTCGATCCCGCGACTTCTATGGTCAGCGGCGAGGGAGAGATCCCGACAGCAATGCTGCACCGCGCCATATATGAAGCGCGTGACGATATCAATGCTATCCTCTATTCCCAGGCTCCCGAGGTGCTCGCAGTCGCCGCCATGGGCAAGACTGTCAAGCCCCAGCTTGACGACAGTGCCCAGATAATCGGCACAAGCCTCAAGTGCGCGAAGAATTCGCCCAAGAAGGTCGTCAGGGCACTCAAGGGTCGTCATTGCGTTCTCGTCAAGGACGGCGGCGCGCTCTGCTGCGGCTCGAATGAGAGCAACGCGGGTGCGGTCGAGATGATCGCGGAAAAGAGCTGCCTTACCTACATAGGCTCCGGTCTCTTCGGTAAGTGCAAGCCGATCAATCCTATCGAGAGCCTGCTCATGAGAGTTATCTATCTCAAGAAATACTCGAAGCAGGCCGAATAAATCAGACACCTACCATCTTCTTGCCCCCGTTTTATACAAGGAAAACCCCGACCTTGACCGGTCGGGGTTTTCCTTTATCCGCCTATATATTTTTCTACGAATCCCTCAACCGTGCTCCAGTACAGCTGCGGGTCAACGCAGGACGAGAGTGCGTGTCCCGCACCCTCAACGGTCAGTTTTTCTTTTTCGCACGCAGCCGCCGAATACAGCTCGCCGAGCATTTTATAGGGCACGAGCTCATCCTCCGAGCCGTGTATAAACAGCGTCGGTATACGGCTCCTTTTGACCTGCTCAACGGCGCTCGCCTGCCTGAAATCATAGCCGTCGTGTATCTTCGACAGCAGGGACGCGGCATTGAGCACCGGAAACCACGGGATGTGCAGCGCTTCCGCTTCCCAACGGAACTCGTCCCACTCCGAGGTGTAGCCGCAGTCCGCGATTATCGCCCTGACATTTTTCGGCAACTCCTCGCCCGATGCCATGAGGACGGTCGCTGCACCCATGGATACGCCGTGGAGCACCATCCGCGCATCGGGCTCCCATGAGAGAATTTGCTCTGTCCACGCGACGATATCCATTCGTTCCGGCCAGCCCATGCCGATTTTTTCGCCCTCGCTCTCGCCGTGGGCACGCGCATCGACCGCAAGAACATTATATCCGAGGTCGTGAAATTTCCTGACGAAGCCCGCCATGTGCCTTGCCTTGCTCGTGTATCCGTGGCAGACGAGCGCATAGTCGGAGCCGGTATTTTTAAACCTTTTGCCGTGCAGGCGAAGAGAGTCGGACACTATATAAACATCCTCGCCCTCGTCGTCATACCACATTTTCGTCTCCGGCGTGCCTGTCATGCCGCTGTATTTCGCGCTTGCCTCGTCCTCGCCGGCATCCGTGCCGGTCGCCTTTTGAACAAGGTTGTTGAGCTTGCTCATATGTATGGGCGACCTTGTATTTATCGCAAAATTATAGAATATTTCCGCCGAAGCCGCAGTCAGTGCCGTCAGCGCACCGAGCGTGCCCGTTATTGCGCCGAGCCTTTTTCTGTTCATGCCCGTTACCCACCTGCCTTTTTCCGAATTATAGCATAATTTGAATCGAGGTTTCAAGCTCCCATGCGTTTTTTACATAAAAGAGCGAGCGCAAAAGCGGAAAACTTTGATGATAACTGCCTTTGAAAATTCAGATAAAAGCTGATATAATGCTCTTCGTCGTGTAGCGAAAGGCGTAAATCCGGATGGGTTTGCGCCTTTTATTTTTTTGCAAAGGAGACAACCATGAAGAACAACGATCAGATTTTTCTCGGGCAGGAGAAGCTCGGCAGGCTCATGGGCAAATATTCCGTGCCCTGCGTCATTTCCCTGCTCGTCGCGGCACTCTACAACATAGTCGATCAGATATTTATAGCGAATGCCGCTTATCTCGGCTCGGACGGCAACGCCGCGAACACCGTCGTGTTCCCGCTGACGGTCATCGCCCTCGCGATAGCGGTCATGATAGGCGACGGATGCTGCGCGTTCGTGAGCATATCCCTCGGCGCGGACAAGCGCGAGGACGCCCACAAAGGCGTCGGCAACGCCGTTGTGCTCTCGGCGGTCAGCGGTATAGTGCTGTGCATATTGTATCTGGTTTTTTCGGATGAATTTATCGCCATGTTCGGCGGCACGGTCAACGAAAAAACCTTCGAATTTGCGAAAGAATATTTCTTTTGGATAGCCCTGGGCATCCCCGTCTATGTTTTCGGTCAGGCGATGAATCCGGTTATTCGCTCGGACGGAAGCCCGCGCTTCGCGATGGTGTCCACGGTCGCGGGCGCAGTGGTCAATATCATCCTCGACCCCATATTTATCTTCGTGTTCAATTGGGGTATGATGGGCGCGGCGGTCGCCACGGTGCTCGGTCAGCTGCTAACGGCGGTGATGGCTGTATATTATCTGTTCCATATGCGCTCCGTGAAGCTCGAAAAAGCCTCGTTCAGGCTCTGCGGCAGCGTGATAAAAAGATTCATTCCGCTGGGCATATGCAGCTTTTTGGCGCAGATATCCCTTGTCGCGGCGATGGCGGCGACGAACAATATGATAAGAAAATACGGTGCGCTTGATCCCGTCTTCGGGCTTGATGAATATGCGCAGATACCCATGGCGGTCGTCGGAATAGTGATGAAATTCTTCCAGATAATCATATCTGTTTCGATAGGTATGGCGGCGGGGTGCATACCGATCGTCGGATATAATATGGGCGCAGAGAAGTACGGTCGCGTGCGCGGGCTGTTCACCCGCCTGCTGATATGCGAGGCGGCTGCGGGCGCGATAGCGACGCTCACAGTCGAGCTGTTCCCGACCGGACTTATAGCCGTTTTCGGCGCGGCGAACGAGAGCGCGTATTATACCGAGTTCGCGGTGAAATGCTTCAGGATATATCTGTGCATGATGCCGCTCGCCTGCGTCAATAAGGCGGCATTTATTTTCCTTCAGGCTATGGGCAAGGCGGTCACTTCGACCGCGCTGTCGATGATAAGAGAGATAGTCTTCGGCGTCGGGCTGGTGCTCGTGCTCCCGCTTGCGTGGGGGCTTGACGGAGTGATATTTTCAATGCCCGCGGCGGATGTCCTCGCGTTCATCGCCTCGGCTATAGTGATAATCTACACCTACCGCACGCTGAAAAAGGATGAGGGCAAGAACCTCGCCTAAATAAAAAGCCCCGGAAGTCTAAGGCTTCCGGGATTTTTCTGTTCGGCAATAAATTAATTTGCACGCAAAACATCAAATATAAAAATCTTTTCAGCTTCCCTTGTGTGGTCGGCGACTCGATGACCCTTACAAAATCACCTGCCCGCGTAAAGGTAATCTTTACTTTTGATTCGCGGACAGAAAAAATCTCGGTGCGTGACCGGGATAATAATTAATGTCGTCAGAATATGTCCGACTCGGGCATGATTACGCATTGGCTTTTTTGATATTCGTATGTTCTTTTTACTCCTCCGCGACCCGTTTTGCCGACGACAACTATTTTCTTCGCGCTGTATTCATAGGAGTAAGTCTCGGTGGAGGAGTAAGATATCTCATCGTGCTCTTTTTCGGTGTATTTTATTTCAATCGGATTTCCGTGCTCGTCGTTTTTGTATTCGTATTCCTCCGTCATGCCGCGGAAATTTTTTGAAACCTTCTTTGTCAGTGCGCCGTTTTCGTCATATTGATATTCTTCCGTGGAGTCCGCCATGCCGTTCTCGTCCTGCGATATTATCACGCGGATCAGCTCGCCGCGGTCGTTATATTCAAAAATATCGGAAAATGTATACCCATCGGAATCGGTGATTTCTTTTTTAATAAGCCTGCCGTTGCCATCATAAGAGAACACAGCCTTCTTGCTGCCGTTCTGCGCTGAGATAAGTTTCCCTGAATTGTTATAAGTGAACTTCAGCACATCCTCTTCCTTGCCGGAAGCGTTCAGAGTGGATATCTGCGATATTCTCTTGTCTGAGTCATACTTGTAGCGGTATATGCACTCACGGCTGCCCGAGCGGGTTATCTCCTTCACTGTGCCGTCGCTGTTGTAAGTATATTTGTAAGTATCCGCGTCGCTGCTCAGAAGATTCCCATGGGAGTCATATTCGGTGGCTTTGTTTTTGATATATTTGCCATCCGCGCTTTGATTATCCTCCTCGGTCATCTTCCAGTGACTCTCCCTGTCAAGTCCGATGCCGAGATAATATGCGGAGATTTCAGCACTCGACTGACCGTCGGATTCCATTCTTTCATCCGCGGCAACGCTTTCGCCCTGCATGGTACGGCCCACGCTGTCGTCCCCGTTCGCTGTCTTTTTGTCGCATCCGACAAATGATATAACCGCCGCAAACGCCAAAAGTACTGTCATGATTTTTCTCGTTTTCATTCTCCTGCCTCCTCGTTTTGTGACAGACACATTATACCACAAAACTTGAACTATAGGCTGTTTTTTTGAAAAGCAGGGACGACTGAACCGTCCCTGCCTGCTTACATTATTGTATTCGGCGAAACATCAAACGCCTCTTTGCGGTGATATTCATACTCGGTAACCTGTAACGCCTTGTTGCCTTCTTCATTTTTTGCGTAGGTAAAGCGCGTGGTGGCGGTCACCGTTTCTTTGTAGGAGTACACCGTTTTCGAAGTGTAGTCAAGCGTCTTTTTTCCGTTTTTCGTGGAGTAGCATTTCACCTGATCGGGGTTGCCGTTTATGTCATTGGTGATGAAGCTTTCGGTTGTGACCTGCCCTTCGTCGGAATAATACATATCCCGATAGTAGATCACATATCCGTTTTTGTCGTATTTTCTCTCTTCTTCTGTTGTGAGCTTGCCGTCGTTTTCGGTGTCGTAGCACTGTCTGAGTATAAGACGGTTGCTTGAGTCGTATTTATATACATACCTGTACCAGTCGCTGATGCACTCCGTCAGGTTGCCCTTTGAGTCATATTTGTATTCGGTGTTCAGGTTCCCGTCTCTGAGCCGTTCACGGACAAAGACAAGCCTGCCGTTGTCGTCATATGTAAACTCTGTGACAGTGGTTATAATATTTCCGGACTTTTCTGTGATTTTTGTGAGCCGCTTCTGTGAATCGTATTTGTAGTAATAGTTTGCCGGAGAGCAGTACATTGTCTGCGCCGAGCCGATCGTCCCGTCGGAGTTATATTTATATTCTGCGCGATATGTGCCGTGCGGGTAATATTCTTCGCCCGTTATATTCTCGTTCGAGTCGAATTTGACGCTTTTTACGGTTATATATTTGCTTGACGAATCATATGTGGCGTCTTTGACAACGACCCAGTGCTGCCATTCACTGCGGTAAAGCCCGAGATAATAGTGCGGGTTTGCCGAAGCTTTATCGGCAGAAGCGGCTGAGCTCTTGCCGGAATTGTTGCCCGCCGGAGAGCTTTCCCTGTAAACGGAAACATCGGACTGCTGTGCGACACTCGGCAGATCGGCATCAGAAGCTGTTTCACTTCCGGAGATATCGGCTTCGCCTTCACCGTCGGAATATCGCTGCGAAACCTTGCCGGAGACGAGGTTGCCTCTTTTCTTACTTTTGCTCTTCTTGCAGCCGGTAAACGAAACGAACATGAGAAGCGCCAGCAC
>CAVDWM010000055.1:0-9145 GCA_963612725.1 Faecalibacterium prausnitzii
CTTTTTCCCTCGGAGGGAATTTCTCGATTTTTTATCGACTTTTTCCTTATGAGGGAATTTCTCGATAATCATTCGGCTTTTTCCTTTACAGGGAACAGGAAATTTTATCGACTTTTTCCTTCGCTTTTCTTTCCAACTTCTCCGTCGTCAATCCAAAAACCACCATGCTCTGTCAGCCTTTTTCGAACCGTTTTTGTTGTTACTCCGAGATATTCAGACAATTCATTTACCGTTACTCGACCATCCATATTACAAGCATCAAAAGCAGTTTCTATACTGCTTGTCCTATCCTTTTTTCGTTCGGATGAGGTTTTTCTGCTGCTGAAGTTTCTCTTAAATGGCGAGTTTTTCGAATTAAAATCGCTATCCGGCTTTATGTCCTCAAGCACACCTGTATCATCTATCCGGTGCACGGGGTAATCGAACCAAAGGTTGACCGGAGCGAACTTTGGGAACTCACGCAGGGTGCCCTCGACGCGCCACGCGGTGCGCTGCTCTATGCTGTTCCACGCTGTTCTGACTTCGGCAAGCATAAGATCGCGGGATGCCGGAGACAGACTCTCGCCGCACATTTTGAGCAGCTCGTGCGCGGTATTCTCTTCGTCCTGCGACGGCTCCGGCAGCTTGAAGCGGCGCATCCATTTAAGGCAGATTTCACACTGTGCCTTGTCCTCTTGCTGTTTGCGGATACCGTCGGTTATATCGAGCTCTATGAGGTCGAGCAGCGCGTCGGGGTCGCGGGCGAACACTCCGCTGCCGGACGCTCTGTCCATGCTCCTCTTGCCGCCCTGAGCGCCTTTTGAATGGTGGTGGCAGTAGATTACCGCACACCCGAGTTCGGTGCAGACCTTGTCAAACTGGTTGCAAAAATGCGCCATCTGATCTGCGCTGTTTTCATCGCCTGTGATAATTTTATAAATCGGGTCAATGACAACGGCGATATAGTTTTTCTTCGCAGCGCGTCTGATGAGCTTCGGCGCGAGCTTATCCATTGGAATGGACTTGCCGCGCAGGTTCCACACATCGATGTTGTGCAGATTTTCCGCAGCCCAGCCGAGCGTTGTATAGACATCTTTAAAACGGTGCAGGCAGCTCGCACGGTCAAGCTCAAGGTTAACATACATTATCTTGCCCTGGGTGCATTTGAAGCCCAGCCATTCGCGCCCCTCGGCTATGGCGCAGCATAGCTCTATCAGTGCAAAAGACTTGCCGGCTTTTGACGGTCCTGCGACAAGCATTTTGTGTCCTTGCCGCAGCACTCCGTCTATAAGCGGCGGCGCAAGCTCCGGCAGGTCGTTCCATACATCGGCGACGCTTTCCGGATCCGGCAGGTCGTCGTTTATGCTTTCAATCCACTCTTTCCATTCGTTCCACGAGCTTTTGCCGATGTTGGTGTCAAGCAGACATTGTTTCTTTCCGTTACGTTCAACACCCGGCATACGGCTCAATCGGGACGGGTTTTTGTTCTGGCGGTCGATGTCTATGCCGTTTTTCTTGCACACATCATAGAGGTAATCAACACGCTTGCGATATTCGTCAAAGTTCGCGGCATCGATGCGTACAATGGCGTGCAGACTCTTTCCACCGCTGTAAACGAGGCAGGCAATCGGCAGCTCGAGTTCGCGTATGATTTGGTTTTGATGGGTTATGTCGGTCGTGTCCGATTCGACCAGAGCGTACCGAAATTCCGTTACATTTTCATTTTTGACCCCCCTGCCGTCCAGAGGATTGAAGCGTATCCACGCACCTGCCTCCGGCTTGTAGTCACCGATTACACGGCCTATATCGCCCTCACATTTGCTCAGAGCCTCTATAAGCTCTCCCGCAGTTCTGGTATACACGCCTTTCGTTGGAAGGTATTTGCCGTCTTTATCCCAGCTTTCGGTGACATAGCCTACCGTCTCCCCCGCCTCAAAGAGCGTTTCGAGATATTTGGTGATTTGCTCCACCGGATTCCACTCATCAGGTATGTTAAGCTCCTTGCCCTCGATCCAGCTTTTGTCAACGAGAACAAGATCGTCCTTTTGCTCTCCGATAACGCTGTCCCAATCGAGCGCACCGTCATCCGCAGGGAAACGCCAGCCGTTGTCCTTTGCCATCTGAACGATAGTCCCCGCAGTGACCGGCGCAGCGGAGCCGTTGAAGGTTTTCCATTTCTTTTCGCAGTCTCCGGAGTGATAGCGCTTGTCCGGGCGCGACCATGCGTCCCAGTCATCGCAGCTATATCCCTCGTATTTGAGTGCCATACCGACCTCTACCCATTCGGAGTATGTGCAGGCAGCCGGGTCTATGTATTTTATGAGCTCTTTTAAGTCGAGCTTTTCTTCTGTCATATCGTCATTGCCTCCGGTTTGTAGTCTTGCGGCACAATGCCGCGCGGAACTCGCCAGTCGTTTGCCGCTATGCGGTCTATCATCTTATTTGCGGAGTTAAAACTCCATTCGCCGACATGTTTAAACCCATATCGCTCAAGACAGCGGATCTGCTTCGGCGTTGTGAGACCTTCTTCGCGACGCTTGCTGAGGCGGTCAAGCAGCAGCTTTGCCTTGCCGGCGTTCTCGATTGCGTCGGCAAGGATACCGAAATTTTTGAGAGTTTCAATCTGTTTTTTCGTCGGCGGAGCGCATTCCCAACCAAACGCCGGAACATAATTTGAAAGATCCTGCGCAGAAATCGACATTTCATACTGCAGCGGGTCAACAAGTCTGCGCTTGCGCTTCCTCATTTCCTTGAGCTGCGCCGCAAGAGCCTCCTCACGCTGAGCGACAACATCGCTCTCCGCCTGCTGCTCGGCAGCCTCAATATCGACCGGACAACCTGCCGCTTCGATATTCTCCGTCATCTTTTTGGCGACCTCTTCGCTTTCACATATCAAATGAGCAGGATGACAAAGTTCATGGCGTTCTGTATGCCATAAGAAGTCGAGCAGGAGAAGATCCTTTTTGCCGGGCGCAAGGCGCGTTCCGCGCCCAACCATCTGACTGTATAGGCTTCTGACCTTTGTCGGTCTTAACACAATGACACAATCGACTGCAGGGCAGTCCCAGCCTTCCGTCAAGAGCATGGAGTTGCAGAGCACATTATATTCGCCGCGCTCAAAGGCCTCGATTATCTCCGCTCTGTTCTGACTTCCGCCGTTGACTTCTGCGGCCTTGAAACCGCGTTCATTCAGAATATCCCGAAATTTTTGCGAGGTCTTTATAAGCGGCAGAAACACGACTGTTTTGCGCTCCTTGCAGTTCTTTAGCATCTCGTCGGCAATCTGATACAAATACGGATCCAGGGCGTTGTCGATATCGGCCGCCTTGAAGTCACCGTTCTGCATTGCAACTCCCGTCAGGTCGAGATTCAGCGGAATTGTAAGAGCCTTTATCGGCGCAAGATAACCGTCCTTGATAGCCTGCGGCAGAGTGTATTCATAGGCAAGCGAATCAAAATATGAACCGAGGTTGCGCATATCGCCCCTGTCCGGCGTAGCGGTAACGCCTAAAACATGCGCGTTACCAAAGTGCTCAAGCACGCGCTGATAACCATCAGAGAGACAGTGATGTGCCTCGTCGATGATTATGGCGTCAAAATAGCTGCCGTCGAACTGTTCGAGCCGTTTTTCTCTCTGTAAAGATTGCACCGAGCCGACGGTTATACGATACCAGCTGCCAAGACAGCTTTCTTCGGCTTTTTCTGTGGCGCACATCAAACCGGTAAATTTCAGAATTTTATCCGCCGCCTGTTCAAGCAGCTCGCCGCGGTGAGCGAGCACAAGAACCCGCTCACCGTTCTGAACACACTGCTTTGCAACATTAGCGAAAACGACTGTTTTGCCGGTGCCGGTCGGCAGGACAAGCAATGTGCGGTTATTGCCGCTCGCCCACTCGTTGAATATTGCCTGTTCTGCTTCCAGCTGATAAGGTCTCGCGTCCAAGGATTAAAAATTCCCCGGAGTGAAAGCGGGACGCTGAGTGGATTCGTCCGGCTCAAGGAATTTCTTGACCTCATTGTAATAATTGTCGTTGTAAAGCCTCTGCCCTATCTTGCAGCGACCTTTGGAGCCGACAACCTGTGACCAGTTCATGCGCAGCGGCTCGCCGTGTTTCTTCTGACCGATAGCGATAAAAAACGCGCACACAAGACCCTCCGTCTTGCGGGAAAGGAAAAGATTATGTTTGACGATTGCTGTGCCCTGCGGCGCGTCTATCTGAAGCGTAAGCTCCGCTTTCGGGCAGGCGGACATCTTCTCCGAGCCGTTAAAATAACCGCGTTCAAATCCCTTGACGGTGAATTCATATTCCCCTTCCGGCAGAAGTACAAATTCATTTTCGGCTTCGATTACGCTGTCCCAGTCGAGGGCGTCGTTTCTGTTGGTGTTGTAGTTTTCGTTCATGGTTAATACTCCTTTTTATTTAAAAATTTCTTATATGATTGACGATGATATCGTAGACCTGTTCCCATGCGCCGATAAGGCAGCCGTTAATGAAAGCTTCGCCATAATTGAGAATCGGCGTATCGGCCGTGAAATACCCTTTCCACGCTACTGCATTTCTAAGCTCGTCTTCGGTAACGTTGTTCGCCGCCATGAGTTCACGCAGCGCTGCCGGTAAGTCAGAGCTCGGTTCAGTATTCTCGTTTTTCGTGGTGGGCTCATCAATATCGGCGTCGGCAGTAAATTCGTCGATTTTCGCTTTGAGCTCCTCTATGCTTCTTTTCGGCGGGTCGGGCAGCGCATTCGTCTGCGGCTTATCTTCCGGTGCCGCTGCGACATATGCACCGGAAGACGGAATAAACGGCGCGATGACATTAAAATCGAAATCGACCTCGTCCGGCAGCCCGTATCTGTTCTTCGCATCCCAACAGGGATGATGATTTGTATACATTACCCTTTTGCCGCCCTGCGCTTTCCTGCTGTCGGTCTTCTCGTCCTTTATCACGAAGGTTTTGTAGTTGACGAAGAGAACCGTGTCCGCCCATTCCTTTACGATCGGCGCGACATTTTTTGAAAGTTTCATCTCCCAGCGGTCGTATGCGCCGAGCTCATCCGGCTGCTCAAATTTGCGCATTTTGGCGTGAGCGGTCAACACGACGTTGATACCTTTTGATATAACTTCATTGAGCAGGTCAAGAAGCCTGCCGAATTCTTCATAGAGCTTTGTATAACCTTTGCCGTAACCGAAGTCCTCAATGCTCTGTTTGTGGCTTACGGAACATATATGATTACTCGCCAGCTGCTCCGCCCAATCTACCGTGTCAATAACAAGCGTCAAGCATATCTCCGGGTGATCGCGAACATACTTGACTTCTTCGAGCAACATCATCCAGCTGTTCGGTTTGTCAAAGCGCTTAACATTCAGCCTCTTTGTGCTGCCTTCCGTGTCGATGAAAATCGCGCCCGGAAACTTGGAGGCAAAGGTTGATTTGCCGATTCCCTCCGGACCGTAAACTATGACCCGCTGTGCATCTTCGATTATTCCTGATGTTATGTTCATTAAAACTGTCCCGCCTTCCATGCTTTTTTAGTCTCTGTCGGTTCGTTCACCACATATCCGTCCTCTATAATGATGCTGCATTCGTCTCCGGTGCTGACCCGCGTCGCTATCGCCTGTAGCCCCTCGTTCTCAAGCCATTTGCCGAACGCTGCAAGAGTGTCAAGATCCATCTGCTCAAGCTTATCAAGCAAGACAAAACCGCATTTGGGGTTGAGCTTGCGCACGATGGCCGTGGAAACCTTGAGCTGATCTGCTCCGGACATATTGTCCCACTTGAAGCCGTTGTATGTCAGCTCGCCATCCTTGACTGACAGCCCCGGCAACGGAAGCTGTGCGGAATTGAGCAAGTCGGTTTTCTTTTGCCTGACATCTTCAAGTTCGTTCGTCAGCTGGCTGTACTGAGTCTGATACGCTTGCGCATCCTCTTCCGCTTTCTCTTTTTCAAGGTTGGCACGGATTTTAATGTTGATTTTCTCAACATTTTCAATGTCCTCTTCAAGCTTGGCGGTGCTCAGATCCTCGAGGTGCTCCGTCTCCATGTTAGCGATTCTGAGGTCATCCATAAGGTTCTGCTGCTCTGTCATAAGGTGCTGAAGCTCCGTTTGAACTTCGTTTATCTTGTTGTTAACGGCATCATAGCTACGCTGTATCTCGGCGGCTCGGTCGCGCTTACGCTTATTCTCGGCGTTATGCGCCATAATACCCTGCTGCTGTTTGATAAGCTCGGATGCGGAAATCAGCTGCTCCGGAACATCCGGATACTCTGTCATCTCTCTGGCATACTTTAGTTTCTGGTCGGCTATCTGTCCGATCGCGTGGCGTTTGTTATAAAGCTCCGTTTCGTCATTCTCAAGCTGTGCGAGCCGGTCTCCAACGCCGATTATGCGCAAAAGTGTGTTGGCTTTTTCCTTGTTTGATGCGGTCATGAACCTCGGCAAATCAAGAGCGAGCTGAGAAATAAACTCGTTTATAAGCTGCTGACCGCCTTTTCTGCCGGTAGGGTCCGTGACCTTCAAGGTGCTGTTCTTTCCGGTGCGCTCCACTATGATGCCGCTGTCCATTGTGATTTTGAGATTGGGCGGCAGTACAGAACCCTCACGCTGTGGCTCTGACGGACGGAATCTATCGCCCCCAAGTGCCCATGCAATGCTGTCGAGCACAGAGGTCTTACCCTGACCGTTACGCCCGCCTATCACGGTCAGACCGTTTTCTGTAGGCTCGATTTTGACTGCCTTAATACGCTTTACATTCTCGAGCTCAAGGCTGTTTATCTTCATTTGACATTAGTCTCCCTTCGTGTTATCATGATATTGAGGTTTTACCTTTGCCGTCTTCGCTGCCCACTCAGCGTTGGCGGCTTTTGTAATATGCGCAGTAATCGTTCGTCGGCGGCGATTCGCGAAAGATGCCGGTCTCGTGGGTGTACATGCACGCTGTGCCGTCCCAGTCGCCGCACGGAGCTGCCATGCGTCTGTGCCAGTCACAGCTGTTGCAGACCGCCATTTTGCGCCACGGGTCTCGCCCGCGCTTCGGTGTAGTCGGCGGTGCGGACACGATTACTTGCTGCCGCCGCTGGTCGGTCAAGCCGGCGAGATAATCAATTGACACATCAAAATACTGTGCTATGTTAACTGCCATCGGCAGCGACGGACAGCTCTTGCCGCGCATATATGCCGATACCATGTTAGGCGCGGTGCCGAGTGCCGCGGCAAGGTCTTTCTGCGTGACTTTCGGCACGCTGCAGCGCATCAGGTCTTTTAGCCTGACGGCGAGAATCTGCACATCGAACGGGCTTTTAGTTGTCTGATTTCCCATTGCGTTTTGTCTCCTTTCTTCTCAGAATTTTTGCTTTGAGGTTGTCCTCGAAGGCGATAAGCTTGTCCTCGCGGCAAAAGCCATAGATGATAAGTACGACAATTGAGATTTCGAACACGGTTTGAAGAGCAAATTTCAGTACCATAGTTATGTCTCCCTTCTGTTTTGTCACTGCGTAGGTTTCGACAGATTGAGCAAATCTGCTTTGTTTGCGAACCACAGCCCACCGAGCTGATATGCGGGAAGTTTGCCTTCGCGGCACCATGCCCTGATAGCCGGTTCGCTGCGTTGGAACAGCCGACACATCTCCGGTATGCCGCAGACAACCGGCACTTCCGACTCGCTGGTGTACGGCTGATAAACTTTATATGATCGCACCGTTGCCATGCCGTTTATCCTCCTTCATGATGAAATCGCCTTCATAAAGCGTTCTTTGCCCTTGACGGTGATAAGCATCTGAACGCCTGTCCAATCGGTCTTATCGTTGTATGTCTCCTTGATAGTGAACAGCCCTGAATCGACATGCTCCGCATAGGGCATCAGCCTGCCGCGCTTGTCGCGGTAAATGTACTTGTGGTCTATAAGCCACTTTACAAAGTCGTTCTGCTTCAGTCCGAGAAGCTTTGCCGTCTCTCTGACGCCGGTAAGGCTTTCGCGGTCGCACAGACCGTCAAAATATTCCGCTTTCGGCTGCATAATGGCGTTCTGAACTGAAAGGTTAGCGTTTATAGCTTTGAATCTTTCAAGCCTTTCCTCAGCCATTCTGAGGGCTCTCGACATCACCGCCTCGGGTGAGTTCCACTCTCTTTCGAGCTGCAAAAAATACAGTCTCGCCTGCTTACCCCGTTCGTTGCGCTGAAGCATACAGATCTCTTTCGCCATGTCGATGGTGAGCTGCGCATCGGTTGCCGGTCTACCACCGGTACTTTCGGACAAAAATGTCTGAAAGTCCGCGCCGTCTGTAAAACCGTATTCGCACATTCTCGAAAACCACTTGTTAAAAGGCGTTTCCACTTCAAGAAATTCGTGCAGGTCTCTCGCTAAGACCGTCGGTCTGTCGCTCTCATAGTTGATTTTGATTAATTCGTTCATTTACAAAGATCCTTTCATGCAATTGTTTTATTTCTTTTTGTGTGATATAATTTTTTCAATTTCTATCAAAGCAGGTGCAAATCATGAAGCCTATAAAAGACAGCAATTTTAAAAGTCAAGATGTACCGAAAAACATTCGCCAGTATGAGCACCGTATGCGAAAGATGCTCATGTGGATTTTGGAAGGAAGAGAGATTCAAGAGCTCTCCCCGTGGGATTGCGAAATACTTAACGCCTGTTTATCTAAAGGATATATAGCCAGCAATCTCCATACTGTCAGAACAGCCGATGGGAGCATCTTTATTGATTTATCCGGAGATGCCAAACTGACACATGCGGGTTACGAGTATCTTGCAAGAATCGATGCGGAGTCCCGAAGTCGTAAGGCAATTGTAATTTCTGTGCTTGCGTTAATCATCTCCGTAGTTCCTTTGGTAATCAATTATGCGGTTGTTCCGATACTGGAGTGGCTTTCCAAACGCTGATACCCTTCGACGCGCCTACATCTTCCGTAGCATTCGGAATGTCAAGCAAAACATCGTTAGATACAAGTTCCAGTGTCAAGGTAGGCCAATTGCCGCCCTCGTGATGAAATGTAACACTGCGGACTGATTGTCCTATCTCAACGCCGCCCAGCTTCACACTGCTCGTCAGACCCGTGTTCGGATCGACTCTTATCTCGATTTTGTTCATCTCTTCATCTCCTCGTATAATAAAGTAGTAGTTATTAACGTCCCTCTCCAAGGACGAAAGATGCT
>CAVDWM010000056.1:0-7893 GCA_963612725.1 Faecalibacterium prausnitzii
AGATCCTTAACATATTCCTTGGGCAGCGGTATTTTTCTTTTCATTGGTATCCGACCTTTCTCGCTTGACCGGATACAATTTTATCATAAACTACACCTTTTTTCTATCGTCCGTTTTTTGGGGTTTTGTCTTTTCTTTCCTGTCCGTTTTTCGGGGACGTTTAGACAAAACACTAAAATATCACTGTCCGATTTTATGGGTATAGTTCACCTAATTCCTAATCCCTATTACCTTACATCACACAGGCGAGCACGAGCGTCTCCTCGATACTCTTATATACGCTCTCGAGGTCGCTCAGCGGCAGGGGATTTCTGCCCTTTCCGAGCTCAAATGTGAACGACGGAATGCCGAGAGCCTCTGTCGTCCAGTCCTTGAACCCCGCGTGCGAAGCGAGTCCCGCATTCTGCACGAGCGTATATCCGCTCGCTGCGGCGAATATTTTCGCCAGGTGCCTGCCGCGCTCCGGCGTGTGCTCCCCGTATTCGCAATATATCTCTTCGCCCTGACTGTGCAGGGCTATTGCCGTGCGCGGCATACGCCTCAGACACAGCCGAACGAGGGCGTTCACCTCCGGCTCGGTCTGCGGAGCGTATCCGCCGAACCGCCTCGGCGCGGGCGCGGTTATCCCCGCTTCGATTTCCAGAGCCTTTGAAAGATCCCACCCGGCGTTGAAGTTGTGGTTGAGATCGACCCCGCGTGCGTTCGCGTTCCAGAGCTCCCGGCTTTCACTCATAGCGCGCTCAACGCAGCTTTTGTATTTCCCTGCCGACTCTGCTCCGTGCAGAGCTATCTCTACCCCGTCGGGGTTGACACACGGGACGAATATTATTTCCCGCCGGCTAAGAGCACCGCCTATGTCGATTCCGCACATTGTCTGCCTGTTCTTTGCGCTCAGGCAGAGCCGCTCTGTAAATCTCAGCGTGACGAGTGCCGTCAGCCGCTCCTGCGCGTGGAAGCACGCCGCCATGAGCACCGGGTTTGCGCCCCTGCCGAATCGCAGGGCGAATATCCTTCTCCCGCAGGCACTTCGCCCGACCGTCTCGACCTTTAAAAACGGATATTCCGCTTGGAGCGAGCATACGCTTTTCTTTATATATGAGCAGTCCGGCTCGCACGGCGTGAAGATATATTTCAAAAAAACACCCCCGAAAAATAATATTTGTTTTTCTGCGGGATAAGACCTGAACGGAGGCTTATATATGAAGCTTGACGAAAAAACGATTGAAAAAAAGTACATCTACAAGGGCAGGATAATCAATGTCCGCACCGACACCGCCGAGCTGCCCAACGGCAAGCAGGCTCTGCGCGAGGTCGTGGAGCACCCCGGCGGAGTGACAGTCGCCGCGCTGACGGATGACGACGAGCTGATGTTTGTGCGCCAGTTTCGCTATCCGTATTCGGAAGTCCTGCTCGAACTGCCCGCAGGCAAGCTCGAATACGGCGAGGACCCGTTTGAAGCGGGCAAGCGCGAGCTGCGCGAGGAGACGGGAGCCGTGGCGGAAAGCTATATCGACCTCGGCAAATTCTATCCCACCCCGGGCTACTGCGGCGAGATAATCCATATGTACGCGGCGAAAGGGCTGTCGTTTACATCTCTTGACCTCGACGACGATGAATTTTTAGCGCCCGAAAAAATACCGCTCGAAAAGGCGGTCGAGATGGTCATGAACAACGAGATTCGCGACGGCAAGACGCAGACCGCCGTGCTCAAGGTCGCGCAGAAGCGCAGAAGGGGCGAGATATGAAAATTGTTCTTGCGTCGTCCTCGCCGCGCAGAAAAGAGCTGCTGAAAACGGCGAGAATAGATTTTGAGACAGATGTCGAGGGCGTTGACGAGGTGCCGCAGGGCGAAACGCCGGAGGAAAAGGTCTGCTCGATAGCGGCGCAGAAATGCCGCCCCGTGGCAGCACGCCGACCGAACGACTGCGTGATAGGCGCGGATACGGTCGTCTCCGTTGACGGCGATATTCTCGGCAAGCCGCACGACGGACAGGATGCGGAAAATATGCTCCGCCGCCTCTCCGGCAGGGAGCACACGGTCTATACCGGAGTGTGCATCTCGGCGCACGGAAAAGAAACCGTGTTCAGCGAAGCGACGAAAGTAAAATTTTTTGACCTTACGGAAAAAGAGATAGCGGACTATGTCCTCAGCGGCGAGCCGACGGACAAGGCGGGCGCTTACGGAATACAGGGTCTCGGCTGCACGCTCGTCGAGGGTATTTGCGGCGACTACTTCAATGTCGTCGGTCTGCCGGTCGCACGCGTGGTGCGCGAAATAAAAAGGATAACGGGAGGAGAAAAATGAAGCTGCTTGTGACGGGTGCGTTCAGAATAACGCCCGAGGAATCGGCGGAGCTTGAAAAACTCGGCTATGAAATATATTTCATGCCCGACGAGCGGGTCGCCGTGCCGGAAAACATACCCTGCGGGGAGATAGAGTCCGTAATCTGCAACGGTCTGTTTCTCTATACTCCGCCGGATAGATTCCCGAAGCTCAGAACCGTTCAGCTGACGAGTGCGGGTCTTGACCGCGTGCCAATGGACTACATGGATGCCCGCGGCATAAAAGTGTTCAACGCACGCGGGGTGTACAGTGCGCCGATGGCGGAGTTCGCCGTCTGCTCGGTGCTCGGATTCTATAAGCAAAGCGCGTTTTTCTCTGCGGCTCAGTCGGAGCACCGCTGGGAGAAGCACCGAGGACTCGAGGAGCTGGGCGGAAAGCGCGTTGTGACAGTCGGCGCGGGGAGCGTCGGACGCGCCTGCGCGGACAGATTCAGGGCGTTCGGCTGCGAGATAATCGGCGTTGACAGAAGGACTGCCGTTGACGGCTTCGATAAAATATATTCAACAGGCGATATCCGCGCCGCCGTTAGCGCGGGCGATATAGTCATTTTCTGTCTGCCGCTGACAAAGGAGACGGAGCATATCGCGAACGCCGAGCTGCTTTCCTCAATGAAGGACGGGACGGTTATAGTCAACATTTCACGCGGCGGAATAATCGACACCGACGCGCTCATAAGCGAGCTTAAATCCGGACGGCTCAGAGCCGCGCTCGATGTGTTCGAGCAGGAGCCGCTGGACGCGGACAGCGAGCTGTGGGAGCTCCCGAACGCCGTGATAACCCCGCACAATTCATTTGTCGGCGACGGCAACCGCGCACGGCTCTTTTCATTGATAATAAGCAACCTGAAATAAGACCGCCGCCGGGCTTTTTCCCGTCCGGCGGCAATTTTTACATATGCCGAAAAATTTTTGAAGTACATCTTTTTTTGTGCTCGTTATTATTGACGAGAGCGAACGGGAGGTGGTAAGGATAGATCGTGCAGAAAAGTTAAAAGAGCTCATGGACGGCTACGGCAAGCTCGTCTTCAGCATATGCTACCGACTGACGAACGACTACTTTACCGCCGAGGATCTGACTCAGGAGACCTTCCTGTCAGCATATTCCTCACTCGACCGCTTCGACGGGCGCAATGAACGCGCATGGCTGAGCAGGATAGCGACAAACAAGTGCCTCGACCATCTCAAGAGCGCGGCGTCGAGGACGACACCCGCCGGGGATGATGAGCTGGAGTTCAGAGCCGGCGCTTCACCGGGACTCGAGGACGAATATATTAAAACCCAGCTCGGACGCGATGTCAGAGCGGCGTGTGAAGCTCTCAGAGAGCCGTACCGCAGCGTTGCGGTCGAATATTTCTGCGAGGACATGCCGCTGACAAAGATAGCCGAGAGAACGGGCGAACCGCTCAAAACCGTCCAGACACGGGCATACAGAGCAAAGAAAATGCTCAGAGAAAATCTGAAGGAGGTCATACTGCAATGACACACGCAGACGATAAAAGAATAATGCTCTTGCTGCGCGGCGGACTGAGCGAAAGCGAAGCGGCAGAGGTCATGGAGCACATAGCAAAATGCGACGAGTGCGCCGACCGTATGGTCGACCTGACGCTCGACATGGCTTGCGTCGAGCCGCCCTCCGGCATGAGCGAGGATATCCTCGCCGCAGCAGCGAAAGAAAAGACCCGCGAGAAGCGCAGACAGGATAACCTGCTGCTGTATTCCGTGAGAGTGGTTGCGGGAATATGCGCGGCGCTTGTGATGATATTCTCCGGCGCGTTCAACCACATAATGAAGATAAACGATATCGACATGTCGAAGATAAACGACAGGAGCCGCTCGATAAGCCAAACGATAGACGAGGGCTTCAACGAATTCAAACAGAAAATCTCTGACTTAGGAGGAAATAATAATGAACCAAAAGAATAAGATACTCTTTTTCCTGTTTTCACTCATCCCGGGCGCGGCGCATATGTATATCGCTCTCGTCAAGCGCGGACTGGTGATAATGCTCGCATTCGTCGCGATTGTGGGCGTTGCGCTGATGTCCGATGTTCCCGTGCTTCTGATTCTTCTGCCGGTGCTGTGGTTCTACAGCTTCTTTGACGCATGGAACAAATATCATCTGCCCGAGGATAAGCTCGCCAAGGTGCAGGACGACTTCCTGTTCTTCTTGAACGCCATGCCGGAGAATATACGCACGGATCCGCGACTGAAAAAGGTCGCCTCCGCAAACGTTTTAAAGGTCGGCGGTATAGCCGCCGTGATAATCGGAGCTTACCTGATTTGGAATCAGATAATCGTCAATGTCCTGAGCCGCCTGCTCAGCGGCAGGGGCGCAGGGATACTCGGCGAGGTGTCCTACAGATTTCCGCAGGTCGCCGTCGCGGTGCTTCTGATAGTTATAGGAATTAAGCTCATCACGCACAAGAAGCGCGAGCTTGACAGCGAGAAAAATGACAGCGAAGAGGAGGAAGAATAATGGCAGCAAGGCGTGTAGGCTCGGTGACGTTCGGTCTGACTCTCGTCGTTTTCGGCGTGCTGTTCCTGCTGAGCGCATTCATAAGGAACCTTGACTATCTTGAAATCATAAAATTCTGGCCGGTTATATTCATCTCTCTCGGTATCGAGATGCTCGTCCACGCATTTTCAAAAGACGCGGAAAAGGCGAAGATAGACATTCCCGCGTGCATCATGACCTGCGTGCTCATGCTCTTTGCAATGTGCCTTGCCGGCGCACAGTATGCCCTGACGGAGCTTCTCCCTTGCTTTGAGGCGCACGCCTGAAAGGGGTGCCGAATTGAAGAAGCTGAGAAAAAGAACAATTGCGGGGCTGATAATCTCAGTCATCGCAGTCATGGCGGCGATGCTTGTCATCCTTGCGATAAGACCGCATTGGCTCTTTGTCGCCGGGGAATATCTCGGGCTGAACACCCGAAAGATAACGGTCGCGAAGCTTTCGCCCGAGCTTGACAAAATAAATGTCGACGCTCTGCGTGCCGATTCGCGAGTGACCTTTGACCAGAGCCTCATGCTCGTGAACTCCGAGCATCCTCTGGATGATACTGACAAACCCAATCTTGCGGAATACAAAAAGACGGGCGTTATAATGAACGCCTGCGCCAGGGAGAGCTTTTCGGAGCTGTCCGCCGCAGTGACGGAAAAGACCGGCTGCAAGCTGCTTGTCATGAGCAGCGTCCGCGACGCGGACGAGCAGGAGGAGCTGTACAACAGAGACTCCTCGACCGCCGCCGCGCCCGGCGCGAGCGAGCACCAGACGGGACTCGGCATAGATGTTTATGTCAAAAACTTTGCGGGCGAGAGCTTTGTAAAGAGCGAAGCCGGACAGCTCGTCAACTCCGAGTCGTGGAAATACGGATTCATAATCCGCTATCCGTCCTACGGCAAGGGCTCGACGGGCATAAAATTCGAGCCGTGGCACATCCGCTATGTAGGCAAGCCCCACGCGGCGATAATATACAACGACCGCTTAACGCTCGAAAAATATATCGACTCGTTTGAAATAGGCGAGTGGTACTCCGCCGACGGATATTTAATTTCAAGGCAGACTATCGGCGAGAGCGTGACGATGCCGAAAGCATTCGTTTCGGCAGTCGTCTCTCCGGACAACACCGGCTGCTATATAATAACGGTCAAGCGGAGAAAAAACCGTCGAGCGAAGGCGGGGCGGGTCCTTGATTTGCGGGGAACGACAAGCGAAATGCAGCTTTTGAGGCTTCGTGACGAGATCGGCATATAAGCAGATAAATAATAACAAAAACAGCCGCAGTGAAAAAACGCTGCGGCTGTTCCCGTGAACCCGTTCTCTTGCGGGTTCGCTGTTCTCATATCTCAATTTTAACCTATATTTTTTATCCACCTCTCGATTTCTTTGTCGGAGGTGCGCTGAGTGTGACTGTCGAATCTTATGTCGATGCCGGACTTTACATCCGCGTCGGGGCAGGCTGCTTTGACATCTTTTAACGTGTGACCTATCCAGCCGCCGTTTGTCGCGAAAGTATAAATTTTCTTGTCGCTAAGGTCATTGCGGCTCAGGAATGTCTTGACCGCCGGGGCGAAGGTGTACCACCACACGGGCGTGCCGAGAATCACTGTGTCGTAGTCCGAAAGATCTACGCCGAGAGGCTTTATCTCCGGCTCGTATCCGCGCTTTACTTCATCCGCGCCCTTATCGACAATGGAGTTGTAGTCGCCCTCATACGGCACAACAGTGTCAATGCGTGCGATGCCGCAGTTCAATTCGCGGCTAATTTTTCCGGCAATGCTTTTTGTGTTGCCGCCCCATGAATAGTAAATAACAATCGCGTTCATTATACATTCCTCCTATTTGAGTCTGTCGTATTCTTCGTCGCCGACGGGCTCGCACCATTCGGTCGAGCAGTCCTCGCCGGGGATTTCAAAGGCTATGTGCGAAAACCAGCTGTCTTTTTTCGCGCCGTGCCAGTGGCGGACGTTCGCGGGTATGGCGATGACCGTTCCGGGGGTCAGGCTGACGGGCTCCTTGCCCTCCTCGCAGTACCAGCCCTCGCCCGCGGTGCAGATAAGCATCTGACCGCCGCCGGATTTCGCGTGGTGGATGTGCCGGTTGTTGCGGCATCCCGGCTCAAAGGTAACGTTCGCAAGGAACAGACCGCATTTCGGGTCGCTCAGGGGCTTGAGAAACGACTTGCCGATGAAATACTGCGCGTATGCGGTGTTTTCGCTGCCCTTTCCGAATACATTCTGCTGTTCAAATTCTTTTTCTGTCATAATATATTCCTCACTTTCCGCCGAATACCGGAACGCCGTGCCCCGCCGCATTTAAAGCTTTAGGAGTCCGATTGACATTTTCTTTGCACGGTGCTAAAATTATTCTACAACTTAAAGTTAACTTCAAGTCAATCCCCAAAATGAAAACTTTTTATGAACGGAGCGGAAAGATGTTTTATACAATAGGAGAGATGGCAAAAAGGATGGGCGTTGCGCCCTCGACACTCAGATATTATGACAAAGAGGGGCTTCTGCCGTTTGTCGAGCGCTCGGGCGGCGGAATAAGAATATTCAAGGACGAGGACACCGAGTGGCTTTCCATTATAGAATGCCTGAAAAAGACGGGGATGTCCATAAAAGAGATAAAGCAGTTCATCGACTGGTGCATCGAGGGCGATTCGACTATAGACAGGAGACTCGAGCTCATCGACCGCCGGCGCGAGCGTGTGCATGAGCAGATAGCGCAGCTCGAAAAAACGCTCGACACGCTCGACTATAAGCACTGGTATTACGAGACCGCAAAGGCGGCGGGCACCTGCAAAATACATGAGCAGATGGACGAAGACGATGTCCCGCAGAGAATGCGCGAGATAAAAAGACGAATGACGGCAGACGGCGGAGCCTGCGGGAGAAAATAAAATTTTTGGGTTTTTACGGTAAAGTGTTGAAATGCGCGATTTTATGTGATATAGTATAGGTGTTATGACGGAGCAACGAAGAGCCGTTCAGCTGAGACTGAAGGCTCTTTTTGTTTTTTTATTTGAAAAGACGCAGACCCCGCTCAAA
>CAVDWM010000057.1:0-7131 GCA_963612725.1 Faecalibacterium prausnitzii
TTTCCTCTTTGGTGATCCATCGGAGATTCGAACTCCGGACACCTTGATTAAAAGTCAAGTGCTCTACCGACTGAGCTAATGGATCGTATTCTTTTTCGCCGTGCGGAAGCAGTATCCGCAAATCAGCTTGATTATCATATAATATTTGCCTGAAAAAGTCAAGCTTTTTTTGCATTTTCTTCCCCTCGTTCCGCTCTTTACGATAAAACGCGCTCCTTTAGCCCGAATATCCATTCCCGTCCGGCAGATACTATTCAGAGAAAACTGCCGGAGGCGTATTTTATGAAGGTACTTTTTTATGACACAAAGCCGTATGACCGCGAGGCGTTCGAGAAGCTGGCGGGCAAATATCCCGACATTGAAATAGACTATCTCAAGACGGATATCTCTTACCGCACCGCGCCGCTCTCGAAGGGCTATGACGCCGTGTGCCTGTTTGTTGCGTCCGATGTCGGCAGGCGGGTTGTCGATATCCTTGCCGAAAACGGGGTCAGACTCATCCTCATGCGCTGCGCCGGATTTAACAATGTCGATCTTTCGGAGGCGCGGGAGCGCGGTATTTTTGTTATGCGCGTGCCGGGATATTCCCCTGAGGCGATAGCCGAGCACGCCCTCGCCCTTGCGTTTGCCGTCAACCGCCGCATACACAAGGCTTATATAAAGGTGCGCGAAAACAATTTCAGCCTCATGGGATTGACCGGAGTCAACTTCTGCGGCAAGACGGCGGGAGTCGTCGGCACGGGGAAGATAGGCGCGTCGTTTGCACGCGCCTGCCGCGGATTGGGGATGAATGTTATAGCCTTCGACAAGTATCAGAATCCGTCTCTCGACTTTGTTCGATATGTCGAGCTCGATGAGCTTCTCGGCGAAAGCGATTTGATATCCCTTCATTGTCCGCTTACCGAGGAGACCTATCATATGATAAATATCGACGCAATAGAGCGGATGAAAGACGGTGTTATACTTGTCAACACCTCGCGCGGCGCACTGATAAGCACGCCCGACCTTATAAAAGGTATAAGGCAGCATAAATTTACCGGTGTCGGGCTCGATGTGTATGAGGAGGAGACGCACAACGTATTTGAAAACCGTGAGGACGATATACTTGAAACCTCCGTGACGGCGCGTCTCTTGTCGTTCCCGAATGTTATAATCACCTCGCACCAGGGCTTTTTGACCCGCGAGGCGCTTGAATCGATAAGCGAAACTACCTTTGAAAACGCCGCCTCATTCGGCAGGGGAGAGCCTATACAGGCGAATATAGTTGAATAGAATCGCCGGACACAATTGATATATATATTATGTATATGCGCACGGTAATTTTCGCCGCTTTTTTCCGTCCGCTGTTGATTAAATCGCATTTGTGTGGTAGAATTTTCCCGTAACCGATTCAAAGGAGTGAGGGGAGACTTCGGTCTCGAAATATGAAAAACAAGGTTCTGCCAAAAATAACAAATATATCGGCTGCTGTTGACATAGCAGGTGCGGTCGCTTTCTTTATCGTTCAGATAATCAATGCTGCAAAGCCGAATTTTGTCAGCGCGTCGGTAATGCTCGGCTTTTTGATAGCGAGCGCCGTGGCGATAATACTGTTCTTTGTGCTCCGCGTCGTCGGTGTCGCGGTCGGTGCGAAGTCTTCAAAAGTGCTGACGGTAATTTCGTATGTTGTCGATGTCGCATGGCTCGTTTCGATGATATTCGTGCTCAAGAATCTCAGTATATTTTAAGGGGTGGAGTGATGGCTTACGCTCTTATCGCTGCCGCCGTTTCCGCGGCATTGCTGATATACTTTATTGTCCGTATGGCACGCGATCCCGATGACGCCCAATATGCCGTACACATTCCGAAGTGCCTTTTCTTCTTCGGCATGGCGGTCTATGTCATCGGCGCAGCGGTCTGTATTGCGATGCTTGCCGCCGAAAGGTTTTTTGTTGCTATACCGGGTCTCGGCTGTATGCTTTTCGGTGCTGCGGCGATGCTCTGCCGGCTCGACCAAAAGGTCGTGTCTGCGGGCGAGGGGATATATATCTATTCGACTATGTTCGGCAGGAAGAAGCGCTTCAATATTTCCGATTTTGTCTCGATGAAGCGAAACTCCGATTCGCTCACGCTCAAATTCAAAAACGGGAAGATGCATATCGATAACCTCGCCGTTATCAGCGACGATTTCAAAAAGAGTCTGCTCAACGGCAAAGAGGACTGAATATCTGCTAAAACACAAAGGTTATGATCCACGGCTGACAACGCGGATTATGACCTTTATTTTTTTCGGCTGCCGTGCAAAAATTTTTGAAAAAACTGTTGACAATAACATATGAATGAGCTATCATATGAACAGTAAGACATATGAACAAACGGACATATGAATCATTGTGCAAATGAATGGAGGACAAAAAATGGAACATAACCACGAAAAGATGCTCGATATGGTGAGGCATGAGCTACCGACGGACGAGCTGCTTTGCGACCTGTCCGACCTGTTCAGGCTCTTCGGCGACACGACCCGCGTCAAGATTTTGTTCTCGCTTTTTGAGTCGGAGATGTGCGTTTGTGCCATTGCGGAACTGCTCGGCATGACGCAGTCGGCGATCTCTCACCAGCTCAAAATACTCAAGGACGCAAATCTTGTTGCCAACCGCCGCGAGGGCAAAACTATTTATTATTTTCTTTCTGATGACCATGTCAGAACGATTATAGCCAAGGGTTTCGAACATCTTATCGAAGAAAGGAACGAGAACAATGAAGAAGATATTTAAGCTTGAGGATCTGGACTGTGCAAACTGCGCGGCAAAGATGGAGGCGGCTATCGCCAAGGTAGATGGAGTTGAGAGCGTCAGCGTCAATTTCTTCACCCAGAAGCTGACCCTTGAGGCGGCGGACGACGCTTTTGACGATGTGCTCAAGAAAGTCGTCAAGACCGCAAGAAAGGTTGAGCCCGACTGCACAATAATTCTTAAGTAAGAGGGTGTCCCCGATGACGAGAAAGCAGAAGAAAACGCTGATAAGAATAATCGTGTCGGTCGTGCTGACAGGCGCGGCATGGGCAGTCGATGAGATTTTCGGCTTTGAGGGCTGGCAAGCACTGCTGCTGTATATCGCACCTTATCTTGTTATAGGCTACGATGTCCTGTGGGACTCCGTGCGCAACATTGCCCACGGTCAGGTGTTCGACGAGCACTTCCTCATGGCACTTGCCACCGTCGGCGCGTTCGGAGTCGGCGATTACCGCGAGGCGTCGGCAGTCATGATATTCTATCAGGTCGGCGAGCTGTTCCAGAGTATCGCGGTCGGCAAGAGCCGCAAGTCGATATCCGCGCTCATGGATATCCGTCCCGACTATGCCGTAGTCGTGCGCGACGGAAAAGAGGAGACCGTGTCGCCCGAGGAGGTCGAGCTCGGCGAGACTATAGTTATCAAGCCCGGCGAGAAGATTCCGCTTGACGGCGAGATAATCGACGGCGCGACCTCGGTCAATACCGCCGCCCTGACAGGCGAGAGCCTGCCTGCCGACAAGACGGTCGGCGACAGAGTGACGAGCGGAACTATAAATCTTTCCGGCGTTATCCATGTCAGAACGCAGAGCCGCTTTGAGGAGAGCACGGTCGCAAAGATTCTCGAGCTTGTTGAAAACTCCTCGGAGAAAAAGGCGAGAGCCGAGAATTTTATCACCCGCTTCTCGCGCTGGTATACTCCCTGCGTCGTTATAGGAGCCGTCGTGCTCGCGATTATACCTCCGCTTGTCTCCATGCTCATGGGCACTCACAGCACATGGAGCCTCTGGAGCAAGTGGATCGAGCGTGCGCTTACCTTCCTCGTCGTCTCGTGCCCGTGCGCACTGGTCGTTTCCGTCCCGCTGTCCTTCTTCGGCGGCATCGGCGGAGCTTCGCGTGACGGCATACTCATAAAGGGCGCGAACTATATGGAGACCCTTTCAAAGATAGATACGGTCGTGTTCGACAAGACCGGCACGCTGACAAAAGGCACATTCGCGGTCAACGCCATCCATCCCGAAAATATCACCGAGGCACATCTTCTCGATGTCGCCGCCGCAGCGGAGAGCTATTCGACTCACCCGGTCGGCGAGTCGATAGTCGCGGCGCATAAGGGTCATATAGACAAGAGCCGCATCGGCAAGATAACCGAGCACGCAGGCATGGGCCTTGAGGCTGTTATTGACGGCAAGACTTATTTTGTCGGCAACGGCAAGCTCATGGATATGGCGGGCGCAAAGTGGCATGATTGCCATATGGCGGGCACCGTTATCCATATCAGCGAGGGCGCACAGTATATCGGACATATCGTTATCAACGATGAGATAAAGCCAGACTCCGCGGATGCGATAGCGAAGCTCAAAGAGCTCGGTATCAAGAATACCGTCATGCTCACGGGCGACAATGAGCGTGTCGCCGAAGCGGTCGGCAAGCAGCTCGGACTCAGCGCAGTCCACGCAAAGCTGCTTCCGTCGCAGAAGGTCGAGCGCGTTGAAGAGCTGCTCGGCGAGGGGAACAGAGTAGCGTTCGTCGGCGACGGCATCAACGACGCACCCGTGCTCACAAGAGCCGATGTCGGTATCGCAATGGGCGCGATGGGCAGCGACGCCGCGATCGAGTCGGCTGATATCGTCCTCATGGATGATAAGCTTTCAAAGCTCCCGACGGCGATAAAGACAGCGAGAAAGACCATGCGCATCGTCAACGAGAATATCTGGATAGCACTTGCGGTCAAGGTTATCATCCTTGTGCTCAGCGCATTCGGAATAACGGATATGTGGGTAGCGGTATTCGGCGATGTCGGAGTTCTTATCCTCGCCGTGCTCAACGCCATGAGAGCAATGCTGAAAATAAAAGACAAATAATAAAAACGGACGGCGGCGGGGGACAGACCTTGCCGCCGATTTTTTATGTCTTATTCAGCTCTCTGCGCTTTGCGCGCCTGACTCTGTTTATGTGTCGCTCGAAGTCGCCGCTGTTCAGAAGCTCGGTCAGCACCAATTGCTCGAAGGTCGGCACGGTGCAGGAATAGAACCCGAGCCGCTCTTCAAATGTCTTGACGAGCCTTTTCGGCAGAACCATGTAGCCGACACGCAGCGAGGGCGATATAGTTTTTGAAAATGTGTTGAGATATATTACATTGTCGCGGTCGGAGAGCACAAAAAGCGTGTCTGCAGGCTTCTGCGAAACCGAAAATTCGGAGTCATAGTCCGACTCAACAATGAATCTGTCGCCCGATGAAGACCAGTTGATGTATTCATATCTCTTTGAGGCGGACGCAGTGACTCCCGTCGGGAAGCTCCGATATGGAGTCGTGTGCAGAACATCCGCCTTGCTGCCGTTCAGCGCCGCTCCGTCTATGCCGTCGTCCGAGAGCGGGAGAAGCTCGTATCTGACTCCCGCCGCCCTGTATACCTGCTCGATTTTTTCATATGACGGCGACTCTATCGCGTATATTTTGTCCCTGCCGAGCAGGTCGACTATCAGCCCGTAGAGATGTTCTGCGCCCGAGCCGACGATTATCTGCTCCGTGTCAACCGATATGCCGCGGTTTCTCGCGAGATATTGCCGCAGTGCTTCACGTAATTCAATTCGCCCCGAGTGCGGCGAGCGCTCAAGTATTTCGTCCCCGCAGTCCGCAATAACTTTGCGCATCGTCCTGCTGAGCAGCGATAATGAAAATTCGGGCTTGCTGTGTTCGATATTTTTCCCCCGCGTCGGCTCGGGCGGTCTGCTGTCGGACGCCGCAAAGCCGTCCGAACGGCGGAAAACAACAAAATATCCGCTTCTCTCGCGCGCCTGAGCGTAGCCCTCTTCGCAGAGCAAATCATATGCGTGCTCTGTTGTTATCGTGCTCACCCCGAGCTCTTCCGCGAGCAGCCGCTTTGACGGCAGCTTGCTGCCGTAAGTGAACGCTCCGCCGACTATATCCGCCCTGAGCTGTCTGTAAATCTGCAAATAGACCGGGCGGTCGTTCAAGTCCACCGTGTATTTCATCTGGTTATATTATTTTCTCCGTTTCTGACTATTTTATATTATCAGCGGTATTGTATAATATTCCTGTCAAAAAAGCAAGGAGGACTTTAAAATGAAAGAGAAAAGCAACACGAAAAGAACCACGCTGTGGATATGCTTAACGGCAATGTTCATGGCGCTCAACGTCGCAATGAGCTCGTTCGGCGTTCCCGTTCCGGGCGGCCATCTGTATCTCAATGATATAATTATCTGCACCGCGGCGATAATCCTCGACCCTGTCGCGGCGTTTATAGTCGGCGGAGTCGGCGCGTTCCTCGGCGACCTGTTCTTTTATCCGCTCCCGATGTTCGTCTCATTGGTGACCCACGGACTTCAGGCGGTTATCATCTCCGTTTTCTCGCACTATGTTCTGAAGAAGCACCCTGTGCTCGCGAGCGGAATAGGCGTTTCGATAGGCGCAGTCATTATGGTCGTCGGTTATTCCCTCGGCAGAGCGTTTATCTACAGCACGCCCGAATACGCCGTTATGAAGCTGCCTTATCAGATTCTTCAGGCGGTCGTCGGCGCAGTCGTCGGAATGCTCCTGTGCTGGAAGTGCGGAGTGTATAAGCTCTATAATAAGGCAATGGGCAGAAAAAATGAAAATAACTGAGTATGATGAACGGTACAGAGAGGATTTCGTGCGCCTGAACACGCAGTGGCTCGAAAGGTTTTATTGGGTCGAACCGTTTGATAAATACGCTATGGATCATGTAGGGGAGCTTATCGAGAACGGCGCCATGGCATATTTTGCAATAGAAAATGATGAAGTTCTCGCAACCTGCATGACAATGCCGCTTGAAGACGGAATATGGGAAATATGCAAGCTCGCCGCAAAAAATCAGTATACAGGAACGGGGGCGGGGAGTGCCGTGCTGAGAGCCGCAATGAATTATGCCGTTTCGCATGGTGCGTCAAAACTTGTGCTCATATCCTGCCGAAGCCTGAAACCGGCAATACATTTATATAAAAAGTTCGGCTTTGAGGAGGTACCTTACAGAAAGGAATACTGGAAATCCGAGAAAGCGGATATAGAGATGGAATATATTGTTCATGCGGACAATAATAAATAAAAAACTCTTGATTTTTATATCTTACTGTGATATAATATCCGAGCATTACGCAC
>CAVDWM010000058.1:0-6908 GCA_963612725.1 Faecalibacterium prausnitzii
TACCAATCCACAGTGTCCATTACAGTATAGCATCTTTCGTCCTTGGAGAGGGACGTTAATAACTACTACTTTATTATACGAGGAGCTGTAAAAATGAAATTAGGTGTATTCACCTGCCTTTTTGGCAATCTTCCGCTCGAAGAGGCTCTCAGGTATTTCAAATCCAAGGGCATTGAGATGGTCGAGATAGGCTGCGGCGGTTACCCCGGCAACTCCCATGCCGACCCCGACACCCTGCTCGCCGATCCCGCGGCTCTGAGCACCTTCAAATCCACCGTTGCGGACAGCGGTCTTGAAATAAGCGCACTCAGCTGCCACGGCAACCCCGTCCATCCGAACAAGGCGATTGCCGCCGAGTTTGACAAGACGATAAAGAACACCATCCTTCTCGCCGAGAAGCTCGGTATTCATCAGATCAACACCTTCTCCGGCTGTCCCGGCGACCAGGAGAACGCGAAGTATCCCAACTGGGTCGTCTGCCCCTGGCCGAATGACTTCTCCGAGATACTCGAGTGGCAGTGGAACGAGGTTCTCATTCCCTATTGGACTAAGACCGCAGCTTTCGCCAAGGAGCACGGCGTTGACAAGATAGCCTTCGAGCTCCATCCCGGCTTCTGTGTCTACAACACCGAGAGTATGCTCAAAATACGCAAGGCAGTCGGTCCCGAGCTCGGCGCGAACTTCGACCCGAGTCATGTCATCTGGCAGGGCATGGATCCCGTTGCCTGCATCAGAGCACTCGGCGACGCGATATTCCACTTCCACGCCAAGGACACGAAGATTGACAAATACAACACCGCCGTCAACGGCGTGCTTGATACCAAGCCCTATGCGGACGAGATCCACCGCTCATGGATATTCCGCTCCGTCGGCTACGGCAACGACTACGCATATTGGAAGGATATGATCTCTAACCTGCGCATGGTCGGCTACGATTATGCCATAAGCATCGAGCATGAGGATTCCCTCATGAGCCAGGACGAGGGTCTTTCAAAGGCGGTTGACTTCCTCAAGGAGGTTCTTATCACTCAGAACACCGGCGATATGTGGTGGGTGTGATAAAGCTTTTCGCGAAACAAATTTATATCGGGAGTATACGAAACAATGGAAAAAAACAAGAAGATAGGCTTTGCCGTTATAGGCTACGGCGGAATGGGCAGCTGGCATGCGTCCACCTGCGCGGAGGATTTCAGGGACACGGCTGAGCTCATAGGCATCTATGACATCAAGCCGGAGAGACGCGCAGCAGCCGAGGCTGAGGGCATCCACGCTTTCTCTTCGCGTGAGGAGCTGCTCGCCGACGACAGAATCGACCTCGTCACCGTTGCAACGCCTAACGATGTGCATAAAGAGATAGCCATAGCCGCCATGGCGGCGGGCAAGAATGTCATTTCCGAGAAGCCCGTGGCACTGAGCCAAGAGGAGCTGGAGGAGATGATAGCCGCGTCCGAAAAGTACGGCAAGCTCTTCACCGTCCATCAGAACAGGCGCTGGGATCCGGACTTCAAGTGCGTTCAGAAGATCCTTGCGGATAACGAGCTCGGCAGGGTGTTCCGCATCGAGTCCCGCGTTCAGGGCTCACGCGGCATCCCCGGCGACTGGCGCAACCGCAAGGCGCACGGCGGCGGCATGGTGCTCGATTGGGGCATCCATCTGCTCGATCAGGCGCTGCGCATCGGCGAGGGCAGAAAGCTCATCTCCGTCTATGCAGAGCTTACCAATGTCACAAACGAGGAATGTGACGACGGCTTCAGAGTAACGCTTATCTTCGAGGGCGACCTTTCGATGTATGTCGAGGTCACTACGAGCAACTTCATTGAGCTTCCGCGCTGGTATGTCCTGGGTGAGAACGGCTCCGCCGTTATCAACGACTGGGAGCTCAACGGCGAGATAGTCAAGGTCTCCGATTGGGAGAACCGCGACGCCGTGCCGATCCTCGCGGGCGTCGGTCTGACGAAGACCATGGCTCCGAGAACCGACGACACCATCAAGCGCTATCCGCTGCCCAAGGTCGATTCGAGCTGGACTCAGTTCTATGAGAATGTTTTCGCCTCTCTCAGAGGCGAAGCGGAGCCGCTGATAACGCACGACCAGCAGCGCAGACTGCTCAGGCTCGTCGATGCCATATTTGAGAGCGGAAGCGGGAACAAGGTCGTTTTCTTCGACAAATAATATCGGATAATTTCACCGCGCAGCGAAAGCCTTCGGCTTTTGCCGTGCGGTGATTTTTTTGCCACTAATTTCGCATAAGATTTTGCTGTACGGTATAACGAACTGATTTTCGGTGCAAGATGCACAAATATCAAGGCGCAATTTTGGCTATAATAATCAAAAAGTAGAGATTTGTGAACAAAAAATGAAAAGTTGTTTTAAAGGATTGACTAATGGTCATTTTTGTAGTAAAGTATCTCACGCAAAAGAAAGTGACCGGCGGTCAGTTCGGAGGTGAACATATGGCGACGGTTGAAGAAAACAAAACCGAGAAGCGGTCGAAGCTTATGGAGGCGGCACATTCGCTCTTCACGAGCGGCAGTGCGCTCAAGCCTCCGACAATAGACGAGGTCGTCAAAATGGCGGGCGTTGCCAAGGGTACGTTTTATCTCTATTTCAAAGATAAATACGACCTTATGGATCAGCTCTTTTTGAAGAAGTTAGCCGAGTGCGTCAATTCCGCGCTCTTCAAAACGCGGCAGCAGCTCGCCGGCAGGCAGGTTGAGGATGCCGAGTGCGTGAATGCCTTTCTCGATAACGTTTTTATGTATATCGATGAAAACAAAGCGTTTCTGCCTCTGGTCAAGGACCGTGTATCCTCCTGTTACCGCCTGATGCTCAAGGGCAGGGAGGCGGAGCTCAAGGACGCTTACGACAGCCTCGTAAAGCTGTTTTTGAAGCACGGCTTCACGGAATATGAGAGCGAGATGAACATATATATGTTAGTCTCGATGCTCACCTCCGTCAGCTGCGACAGTGCTCTGCACGGCGAGCCGTATAAGCTCGATGAAATAAAGAGCGGAATGCAGCGCTTTACCAACAAACTTTTAGCATAATAAGGAGGAAAGGGATATGATATCTAAAAAGTTAGCAAAGTGGATAGCCTATCATCCCAAAACTGTTCTGATAGTTTGTCTTATCCTGATAATCCCGTCGATAATCGGATATTTCCTGACGGGCGTCAACTATGACATTCTGTCATATCTGCCGGAGAACCTTGAATCCGTTCAGGGCGAGCAGATACTCGATGAGACCTTCCACAATTCAGCGAGTTCGTTTATTATAGTAAAAGACACCGAGCCCAAGGATATCCAGAAGCTTGAGGATAAGATAAGAGAAGTCGAGGGCGTCAGCAATGTTATCGGCGCCACCGACATCGCGGATGTGACGATACCGAAAGAGATTCTTCCCGAGGTTCTCACCAATGTCTTTTATTCGCAGGACGGCAGCTCGACGCTGATAATGGTTCAGTATGAGAACTCCGGCTCGTCTCAGGTGACTATGGACGCTATCGCCTCCATACGCAAGATAATGAATGAAAATATGCTCCTGAGCGGTCTTTCGGCGATAACCGTTGATACAAAAGACCTGACAAACAGCCAGGCTCCGCTCTATGTCGTAATTGCCATCGTCCTCGCGCTTATAGCGCTGTCGTTCACGATGACCTCGTGGGTGCTCCCGTTCGTGCTTCTTGCGGCACTCGGCACTGCGGTCATATACAACATGGGCACGAATATAATCTTTGGCGAGATTTCGTTCATAACGAAGAGTATCGCCGCTATCCTCCAGCTCGGCGTTACTGTCGATTACTCCGTCTTCCTTATGGACAGATTCGAGGAGGAGAAGAAGCACCATGACACGAAGAAGGACGCCATGGCAGCGGCAATCGATTCGACCTTCCTCTCCCTTATGGGCAGCTCCCTGACGACCGTCTTCGGCTTCCTCGCGCTGTGCTTTATGAGCTTCACGCTCGGCAAGGATATGGGTCTTGTCATGGCGAAGGGCGTTATCCTCGGTGTTGTCACCGTTGTTACCTTCCTGCCCGCGCTGATACTCATGCTCGACAATGTCATTGAAAAGACAAGACATAAGAGTCTCGCGCCGAAGTTCAACAAGATAAGCGACTTTGCGATAAAACACAGAAGAGTTATAGCGATAATCTTCCTCGTGCTCTTCATCCCGTCCTACTTCCTGCAGAACAACGTCAAGAAGTATTACAACATGGATAAGGCGATCCCGCAGGATCTGCCGTCAATATCCGCGCTCAATACGATGAAGAAAGATTTCAATATGGCAACGACCCACTTCATCATCCTTGACGATAAGATAACCGAAGCAAATATAAACGCACTGACGAGCGAGCTCAACAATGTCGAGGGCGTCACGAATGTCCTCTCGCTCAACAGCTTCATCGGCACGGCAATCCCGAGCGCAATGCTTCCGGATTCGATAAAAGAGATATGCGTCCAGGACGGCAAACAGCTCATGATGCTCAACTCCTCTTACTCGGCTGCGACAGACGAGGAGAACGCACAGATTGAAAAGATAACCTCGATAGTCAAGAAGTACGACGAGGGCGGAATACTGACGGGCGAAGGCGTCCTGACTAAAGACCTGATAACCGTCGCCGAAAAGGACTTCGTCGTCACCGGAGCTATCTCGATGATAGCTATATTCATTCTTGTCGCGATAGTCTTCAAGTCCCTGTCGATACCGCTGATACTCGTTGCGTCGATAGAGCTTGCAATCTGGGTCAACATCAGCATCTCGACCTTGACGGGTACTACGATATGCTTCATCGCGCCGACTATCATCAGCTGCGTGCAGCTCGGTGCAACGGTCGATTACGCAATACTCATGACAACGAGATTCAGAGAAGAACTCCAGAAGTGCGGCGATAAGCTCAAGGCTATCAAGATAGCCGCGAAGGAGTCGAGCCGCTCGATATTCCAGAGCGCACTCGTGTTCTTTTGCGCAACGTTCGGCGTCTACTGCATCTGCGATATCGATATAGTCAAGGGCGTCTGCCTCATGCTTGCAAGAGGATCCGTTATCAGCGCACTCGTTATCATGGTTATGCTTCCCGGCATCCTCGTCATCTGCGAAGGTGCTATCAATAAAACATCCGTCGGCTGGCGCGCTCCCCGCGTTAAAAAGGAGCGCAAGAGCCGTAAAGCCAAGGCTTGAACAAGGAGGGCAATAAAATGAAGAAAAACCTTATTCTCAAATCAGCACTCTGCCTCACTCTCGCGGCGAGCATACTCACCATGAGTGCCTGCAAGAGCACCGACGGCAACAGTGACACCACCTCGGCGTCCGGCGATGAGCAGGCTGCGCCCGTATATTACACCGACGTGCCCGGCTCCGTGAAGAAGAGCGAGACCGTGTATGTCAACATGGACAACAGCGGCGATGTCAAGGATATCACCGTCACCGACTGGCTTCACACCGACAAGGCGCAGGTCAGGGTCAGCGACACAAGCTCCCTGAAAAACATCACCAATGTCAAGAGCGATATTCAGCCCGTCAGCGAAAACGGCGGCATCACCTGGCATATGGACACGACCGACCTCTATTACAGCGGCAAGAGCAGCAAGGAGCTGCCGGTAAAAATAAACATTCAGTATTTCCTTGACGGCAAAGAGATGACCGCCAAGAAGATATCCGGCAAGAGCGGCAAGGTCGAAATAAAGATAACCGTTGAAAATAATCTCTATAAGACCGAGACAATAAACGGCAAGCAGGTCAAAATTTACAATCCCATCGCGGTTGTCGGCGGCATGATCCTGTCCGAGGGTCAGTTCCAGAATGTGACCCTCACAAACGGTAAGCTCGTCGGAGACGGCACAAAGGAGATAGCTCTTATCGTCAGTATGCCCGGCATGAACGAGACGCTCGGACTCGACAAGCTCAATATCGAGGATCTGGACTTCGCGACGGAATTCACTCTCTCCGCTTATGTTGAAGATTTCTCGCTGGGCAATATGTACTTCGCGGCGGTGCCGATTTCCATGCTCGGCAGCGAGCTTCAGCTGCCCGACAGCGTAAGCGACCTTCAGACCACGCTCGGTCAGCTCAAGGAGCTTGAAACGGCTCTCAATTCAATGGATCCCAACAAGGTCATAACGAATCTTATGACCAACAAGACGAAGATAAACGAGCTTGTCAGCACGATGAACGAGGCGGTGGAGCTCTATCAGAACAACCGAGTCCTCTTCGAGATATTGCCCAAGTATATGACCGAAGAGAATATCGCGAAATTCAAGAAGCTTTTCAACAGCCTTGACCCCGATGAGCTCAAAGAGGTCGTGGCTCTGCTCAACAATCCGGTGCTCCAGGCGTTCTTCAAGAACCTGCCCGAGATAGCGGAGAATATGAACGATGTCCTGCCCCTTATTGAGGAGCTTTCAAAGGATATGTCCGACCCCGAGGTTCAGCAGGCCATAAACAACCTGCCCAAGACCCTCGAACAGCTCTCTGAGATACAGAAGACGGTCGAGGACAATCAGGAGCTCATAGACGGGCTCGCAAAGCTTATGAGCAAGGAGAATGTCCAGAAGCTCAACGACCTTATCGACAGCATAAACTCCGGCGACTATGCGGGCAAGCTCCAGCAGTACGGCGTGCTTGCCGAGGATGCCGACGACCTTATCGCGAAGCTCCAGTCGATGATCTCCTACGGTGCGTCATATGATATCTACACCGAGAAGACCGAGGGCACCGAGTCGAATGTCATGTTCATCTATCAGACCACGCCCATCGCTTCGAGCAGCAGCACCTCGACCACAACGACCGAAACCACCGAGTCGCTCCCGTGGTATAAAAAGATATTCAACAAATAAGAGTTATTAAAAAAGACCGGGGCTGTCGCATTTAGCGCAGACCAAAGAGCAAAAAAGGTTGAAGGTCATAATTCG
>CAVDWM010000059.1:0-5860 GCA_963612725.1 Faecalibacterium prausnitzii
AGTAGAGGTCGAGAATGTTTAGCAATCATCAAAGGAGAATCACAAGCAACAACTTATCGAAACGCCGTGTACGGACCCGTACGCACGGTGTTGTGGGAGGACGGCGGTTAGCCACCGCCTCCTACCCGATTTTGTATTTTAAAATTTTGTGACGGCTTTTTGTCCGGACTGCGTTTTCTGCTGCCGTTCGCCTTCTCTGTCGTCTTTTTCCTTTCCCCGTTCAGATCTTTACGATATATCCCTCTTTGCGCGGGTGAAGGACGGCGGGCTTGCCGTCGGAATAGCCGAGAGCTATCGAGCCGACTCCGCGCAGGGTCTCGGGCAGATTCCATTCGCGCAGTAGTTTTTTGCCCTCTTCGCTGTCGAATATCTCGCGCTCTCTGTGAACCCAGACCGAACCGAGATCGCAGGCGTGGGCGGCGAGCATCAGATTTTCAAGCAC
The DNA here is from genome assembly GCA_963612725.1 of Faecalibacterium prausnitzii. Lineage (GTDB taxonomy): Bacteria > Bacillota > Clostridia > Oscillospirales > Acutalibacteraceae > CAG-177. The sequence continues at coordinate 443 of CAVDWM010000059.1, forward strand.
GCAGCTGCCGTCCTCAACAAAAGTATGTGCGCTCGGATCTGCGAGCACAAGAACGACGGTCGGTGCGCCGTAATAGGGGTCTTTGTCAACACCCATTACAGCGGCGTTGAGCTTTGACAGCTCCTCGCGGTATTTTTTATCCGAGACGGCAATTATCACAGGCGACTGGCGGTTGTTCCCCGTCGGCGCATATGTTCCCGCCTCGAGAATTGCGTCCAGCACATCCTCCGGTATGGGGTCGGGCTTGAAGCTCCGTGTGCTGTGACGGGTCTTTATCATCTCAAGAAAATCTCTGTTCATGCTTTTTCCTCCATTCATGCTTTCAGAGCGGCCATCAACGAATGATACTGCCGCCCTGAAAGAACCTCTATTCATATCTCCTATACTGTCTTTATTCTGACCTCTAAATATAGCAAAATTATGTTTAATTTGTGAACAAATTTTGATTTTAGATAAAATTAAGGAAATATTTATTTCTTTTGTCTGCTTTCGATTACTTTTTCTTGGCCTTTGGCAGTATCACGCAAATAAGAATGACGCATACGGCGGCGACAGCCGCGATAATCAGCCACTTCGTGTTCGATGTGTTCTGACCTGTTGCGGGAACCATTTCTTCTGCAAAAGCGGTTATTGCCGCCGCGACGACGCTTATCGCCATCAACGCCGCCAGAACTATTGCGACCACTCTCGTCCATATTCCTCTCTTCTGCATTTTTATCATCCTTTCGCTTCGGCTTTATTTTACGCCGAGAATTTTTTCTATGGCTTCGCCGAGCTCCTCGCCGAGTGACGCGGCGTGACCTTCGTCTCTGCCGCAGGCTGTTATATATGCCTTGAGCTTCGGCTCGGTGCCGGACGGGCGGACTATGACGCTGTTGCCGTCGGGCAGCTTATATGCGAGAACATTGGACTTCGGCAGGTCTATCTCGCTTATCTTGCCGTTTATTATATCAACGCGCTCGGACTTTTTATAGTCGGCGGTCTCAATTACCTTCATGCCCGCTATCTCTTCGGGAGCGTGCTCTCTGAGTGCGGTCATCATAGCTCCCATCTTTTCCATTCCGCTCTCGCCCTCAAAGGTGAAGTTGAGAAGAATGTTTTTGTAATAGCCGTATTTTTCGTATATCTCGGTCATCTTCTGCGCAAGCGTCTTGCCCTGAGCTTTATAATATGCCGCCATCTCGCAGACAAGCAGGGATGCCACTACCGCGTCCTTGTCCCTCGCGTGCAGACCGGAGAGATAACCGTAGCTCTCCTCCATGCCGAGAATGAAGCTGTCGCCCTCGTTTTTCTTTTCAAGGTCGGTCGCAAATTCGCCGATATATTTGAAGCCCGTCAGCACATCGTGAACGGCGCAGCCGTAGCTCTCGGCAACGCGGTCAACGAGTGAGGTTGTGACGAACGATTTGACTATCACGGGATTTTTGGGCAGGGTACCGGCTTTTTTCATCGACGAGAGGATATACTCGGTCAGCAGGACGCCGACTTCGTTGCCGCTCATGAGCCTGTAGTCGTCCCCCGTGTTAACGGCGATGCCGACGCGGTCGCAGTCGGGATCGGTAGCAAGGAGCAGATCGACATCTTTACCCTCGGCGAGCTTCAGCGCCTCTTCAAAAGCCTGACGGATCTCTGGGTTCGGATAGGGGCAGGTCGGGAAGTGACCGTCCGGCATCTCCTGAGAGGGGACTACCGTAACATCGTCGAAGCCGGCGCGCTTTAAAACCTCGCGGACGGGTCTGTTGCCCGTGCCGTTGAGGGGAGTGTAAACGAGCTTGAGCTTGCCCCGTGATACGGCGTCGGGATTGACTCTGCGCGAGAGGACGCACTCATAGAACGCCTCGTTCACGCCGCTGTCAATAACTTCTATAATTCCGCTCTTTATTCCCTCGTCGAAGTCCATGGTGCGGACATCGTCAAAGATATCGACCTTTCTTATACACTCGTATGTGGCGTTTGCCTCGTCGTCGGTCATCTGATAGCCCTCGTGCGAATAGCACTTGTAGCCGTTATATTTCGCGGGATTGTGGCTCGCGGTAATTATTATGCCGGAGCTGCAGCGGAGCTTTCTGACAGCGAAGGAGAGCATCGGGGTCGGAACCAGCTCGGGATAAATATATACTTTTATTCCGTTTGCGGCGAGCACGCCTGCCGCGCCCTTTGCAAAGACATCCGAATTTATTCTCGAATCGTGCGCTATCGCAACGGACGGGGAATCGTATTTCGCGTTGAGATAATCCGCCAGACCCTGGGTCGCCTGGTTGACGGTGAAAATATTCATTCTGTTTGTGCCCGCGCCGAGAACTCCGCGCAGACCGCCCGTGCCGAATTCGAGCGCACGGTAAAATCTATCCGATATCTCGTCCTCTTTGCCTTGAATAGAGGAAAGCTCGTCATGAAGCTCGGCATTGCCTTCGGTTTTTTTCAGCCAGAGGTCATAGAGATCCTTGATTTCCTGTTTCATTGTTCTGCTCCTTTCGAAAGCCGATAGCATAGGCTTGCTGAATAATATTATAATACCTTTATATCTTTTCATCAACCACTATTTAAGCAAATTTACCATTTGTTTATTTTATCCGGCACTTAAATTTATAATCTTACAGTCTGTCTTTTATTCGTTATATGTGGTATAATTGACGGCGGTGTTGATAAAAATGTTTTACGCAGCTAATCGGAGATAATACTATGGAGAAAGAAATCAACAGCTTTTCTCGGGGACTGCGCGACGGATTGCCGATATGCCTGGGCTATCTGTCGGTCGCCTTTGCATTCGGAATATTCACGGTCGGTCACGGTCTCACGGCATGGGAGGCTGTAATGATCTCGATGACAAATGTCACCTCCGCGGGGCAGCTGGCGGCGGTGCCGATAATTGCGGGCGGCGGATCGCTTTTTGAATTGGCGCTGACGCAATTCGTTATAAATATGAGATATTCTCTCATGTCCGTCTCGCTCTCGCAGAAGCTCGGAAGGAGCGTTCGGCTTGTTGACCGTTTTTTGATATCCTTCGCCAATACGGATGAAATTTTTGCGGTCGCAGTCTCAAAGGGCGAGCCTCTCGGCAGAAAATATTTATACGGTCTTACACTGACTCCCTATCTCGGCTGGAGCTTCGGCACTCTACTGGGCGCCGTCGCCGGAAATATCCTGCCCGCGATGCTCGTCTCCGCTCTCGGAATCGCGATATACGGAATGTTTATAGCAATAATTGTTCCGCCCGCCAAAAAGAGTCTGCCGACGCTGCTCTGCATTCTGACCGCAATAGCTCTGAGCTGTGCGTTTAAGTTTGTGCCCGTGCTCTCGAAGGTGCCGAGCGGATTCGCGATAATTATCTGCGCCGTTGCGGCAAGCGTGCTGTTTGCGCTCGTCGCTCCCGTAAAGGAGACGCAGGGGGAGGTGAGTGCCGATGAATAATTATATTCAGTTTTTCTCGGGTCTTGCCGTCATGGCGGGCGTTACATATCTCGTCAGGATGCTCCCGCTCGTCTTAGTTAAAAAGAAGATAGAAAACAGCTTCATAAACTCTTTTCTCTATTATGTTCCGTATGCGGTGCTCGCCGTTATGACCGTCCCCGCGATATTCTCGTCAACGGCAAGTCTTCCGAGCGCGATAGCGGGCTTTGCCGTCGCACTGCTTTTGGCATATTTTGAGCGCGGTCTGCTGACCGTTGCAGCAGCGTCCTGCGCCGCCGTTTTCATAGCGGAGCTGATAATAAAAAATATTCACTGAGGTAATATAAAATGGTTTTGCGCGAGGTTTCGACAATTGATGTTGGCTATGTTAAAAAGCTGTATAAAGAGGCTTTTCCGATAAGGGAGCGGTTGCCCTTTTCGCGGCTTCTGAAATTGCAGAAGAATAATATAATAAAAATGTTCGCCGCATATGAAAACAGCACGCCGTGCGCCCTTGCGATAACCTGCACGGGCAGCAAATCGGTGCTTTTGATGTATCTTGCCGTTGACAAAAATATGCGCGGTCAGGGCTTGGGCTCGAAAATACTCTCGGCTTTGTGCGAAATTTTCCCGCGCCGCAAGCTTCTGCTCGAAATAGAAAAGCCGAACGAAAATAAGCCGATGACCGTTCGCAGAAAGGAATTTTATCTTCGCTGCGGTCTGCGCGAAACGGAGACGGATATATCCCTCGCCGGAGTTCCGATGGAAATTCTCATGAAGGGTGACGGGGAGTTCGACAAATACGAATATATAGATATCTACCGCAAGCATTTGGGAAGACGGACAGCATCACTGCTGCTGAGAATCAAATAAATTGAGCCGGAAGATTTTTCTTCCGGCTTTCAGTTTGTCAAAAATTTGTTGTTGCACGGTCTCAAGGCTCCCCTGTGCAAGGGGAGCTGGACAGGTTATCATATGAAGTGCAACACATAAAAAAATAGAGACAACACGCAAGCCAAGGTGTAAAATGTAATTAACACACAAAATACAAACACGGAGGCGAGCGCATTGTCATATAAACATTTTACACTAGAAGAGCGAAAATATCTACAAAAACTTTTGTCAGAAGGACTGAGTATGCGAAAAATAGCAGAAATTTTAGAGCGTAGTCCATCTACAATCAGCAGAGAAGTAAAACGAAACAAAACAAAAAATAAACCTGAACGATCGGACAATCCATATTGGTATAATCACTGGAGAGCACAAACACTCTATATCTGCCGCAGACGGATGAATAAACTCCGCGCATTTCAACCCGATACAGACGAGTGGGACTTCATAGTAGACGGTCTAAACAAATTCTGGTCTCCGGAGGCAATTTGCGGTCGATGGAAAACACTTTATCCAGCACGAAAGCCTTTGCATTTTTCTACAATCTATCGTTACATTGATCGAAAACAATTTCCTGGTATTCAAAGAAAAACACATCTAAGACGGCGTGGGAAGCGAATTCAGACAAGAAAAGCCAACTACAACACCATACATCCGGATCGCACTATTCCTGAATGGCCTGTCGAAATACGCAGCAGAAACAGGATAGGAGATTGGGAGGGAGACACGGTATACGGCGGTATCGGCAAGGGATTGCTTGTGACTCTGGTAGATCGAAAATCCCGTTATTTGAAAATGGGATTGTTGCACAGTCGTAATGCAAAAGAGACACGGAAAGTTATACAGGAGCTGCTTGATGGTCTTCCTACCCAAAGCATTAGTTTAGACAATGGATCGGAATTTTCAGAGTTTAGAGAATTGGAGTCCGCATTATCAGCTCCTGTTTATTTTGCTGAACCGCATAAGCCATGGCAGCGTGGTACAAATGAAAATACAAATGATATTGTTCGCTTTTTCTTTCCAAAGGGCTTTAATTTCCACGGGATATCGCAAGAGCTTGTTGATATTGTTGTCAATCTTATTAACAATCGTCCGAGAAAGTGCCTCGGTTGGAAAACTCCCGCAGAAGTCTTTTTT
>CAVDWM010000060.1:0-5631 GCA_963612725.1 Faecalibacterium prausnitzii
ATGGAGCTGCTAACCAGATTCGAACTGGTGACCTCATCCTTACCAAGGATGTGCTCTGCCACCTGAGCCATAGCAGCGAATGGCGACCCGGAACGGTCTCGAACCGTCGACCTCTAGCGTGACAGGCTAGCGCTCTAACCAACTGAGCTACCGGGCCAATTTGTCGGCTCTCACCGAACGCACATTATAATAACATAAGATTCCCTGTTTTGCAATACCTAATTTTAATTTTTTTGCGCCGAGGGCGGCTTTTTGACACGATTTGTCGGATATTCTGTTTTTTTGCCAAAATATGTATTACCTTACGCCTTATGCCCGCTCCCGTTCGCAAATCTGCCGTAGCGGCGCGTCGGAATAATGCACACGGCGACGCCGAGCGCACCGAGAACTATCCAGAATATAACGGTCGCAGTCCAGCCGAAGCTTTCGGACACCGCGCCGAAGCCGTAGGTCGATATCGCACTGCCGATATATGTGCAGGAATTGAATATCCCGCCGACTGTCGAGGCGCAGCCGTATTTCGCGAAGCGCACGGGTATGAGCGTGATAAACAGGTGATTTATCGCGGTGATAAGCGTGGTAAAGAGCGCGAAGAATATGACGCACAGAGCTATGTGATAGCGACCGACAAAGAGTATCCCCGTCAGCGGGATGAGCGTCAGCGCGAAGCAGAATGCCGCCGCGGCGGTCTCATTGAGCTTAAACGCCCCTTCGTAGAGCTTCGTTGCAAACCATGCGCCGCTGAGGTTGATTATCGGCAGGACAGCCGACAGCAGGACGGAGAACGATGCAGAGACCTGATATTTTTCCGTGATAAGGGTCGGCACCCACGAGGTCACGCCGTCCTTGAGCATACCCTGAACGAGTATGCCGACGCATATGACCGCCGCGCCGGAGACTATAAACAGCCTGCCGAGGGAGGCTTTCGCCCCTGTGTTCCCGCGAACCGAAACGGACTTCCTCTCCCCTCTTCCGAGTATCTTTGACGCTCTCACGGAGGCGAAGCACCAGAAAACAAATATGCACGCTATTATTCCGGCGGGAATAAAAAACGCGAAATGCCACGACGCAAATTTTATCGCGCCGGCGGATATGACATAGGACAGCAGGCTGCCGACCGGAAACGACGCCGCGATATACAGGCACGCCCGCCTGCGCTGCTCCTCGGGCAAAACATTCGATATTATATAAAGTATAGGCGTCCAGAGCATCGACTGGACTATTCCGTTGAAGCCCCACACGACGCTCATGACTATGTAGCTACCGGAGCACAGCGGCATGAGAATATTCGCGCACACCGTGCCTGCAAGCCCCGCGCCTATCAGCTTATAGGGCGAGACGCGGTCGCCGAGTATTCCGCTGAATATCTGACCCGCTGCATAGCAGAAGAAATAGACCGTGCCGATAAGTCCGGCGTGGGACTTTGAAAACACGCCGTGAGCGACTATCGCAGTCAGCGCGGCGGTATAGTTTATTCTGCCGAGATACGAGGCGCAGTAAGCCGCCCAGCAGGCAACAAAGAGCAGAGTTCCCGCCGAAAGTATTTTTTCTCTGTTCCTGGGCTGTTCCATGACTCTCTCCAAAACCGTGATAGAGCAATTATAACACTCGGTTATTTTTTGTCAATGTCTTTTTGCCGCAACAATTGTTGAGTTCGGAGAAGTTATGTGATATACTTAGCGATGTATGAAGCAACATATTTCAACGGCTTACAGGAGAGGCAAATGAAATCTATAAAGGAAATTTACAGGATCGGTCGCGGTCCGTCAAGCTCGCACACAATGGGTCCCGAATCTGCCGCCAAAATATTTATCGGCGAATTCCCGTCGGCAAGCAGATATGAGGCGGTGCTCTACGGCTCGCTCGCAAAGACCGGAAAGGGGCACGGTACGGACAGAGTCCTGCGCGAGACCTTCGCGCCCCGCGTGCTCGACATAAAATTCGACATGACGACGACCGACCTCCCCCACCCTAACACGCTCGACTTCACGGCGTTTGACAGGGACGGAAATATTATCGGCAAGCGCAGAGTTTGCAGCATCGGCGGCGGCGCGATAAAAATAGAGGGCAGAAAGGACGCGGAGCCGCCCGAGGTCTACCCGTTCAAAAATTTTGCGGAGATAAAAGAATATTGCCGAAAAGAGAATATACGCATACCCGACCTCGTTGAAAGATTTGAGGGCGAGGGTATCTGGCACTATATCGACCGCGTGTGGATAGTCATGAACAGCTGCATAAAGCGCGGGCTTGCCGCCGAGGGCGAGCTGCCCGGCGGTCTGGGCATAATGAGAAAGGCTCATATGCTCAACAGCCGCCGCCACATGGACGAGAGTCCGGAGACACGCGAAAATCGGCTCGTGTGCGCCTATGCCTACGCAGTCAGCGAGGAAAACGCCTCCTGCGGCGAGATAGTGACCGCCCCGACCTGCGGCGCGTGCGGAGTTCTGCCCGCGGTTCTGAGATACACGGCGGACAGGCGCGGGTTTTCCGAAAACGAAATACGCAGAGCCATTGCGACCGCCGGAATAATCGGCAACGTAATCAAGACGAACGCCTCGATAAGCGGCGCGGAATGCGGGTGCCAGGCGGAGATAGGCTCGGCGTGTTCAATGGCATCAGCGGCGCTCGCGGAGCTCTACGGCATGGACACGGACCAGATAGAATACGCCGCAGAGGTCGCGATGGAGCACCATCTCGGACTCACCTGCGACCCGGTCATGGGGCTCGTTCAGGTGCCCTGCATCGAGCGCAACGCAGTCGCCGCGATGAGGGCGATAAACGCGGTGAGCCTCGCAAACTTTTTGACATACACAAGAAAGATATCGTTCGATCTGATAGTTGAGACGATGTATCAGACGGGCAAGGATCTTTCAAAAATATACCGCGAGACGAGCGAGGGCGGACTCGCCAAGCTCTATAAGCCCGCGCAGAAAAACGAAGGTACGGAGGAAATAAAATGAGCAAGCAGTTAAGACAGCCCGCAGCGGGCGACACCGTTGCAACGATAAAGACGAACAAGGGCGACATAAAGGTTGTCCTCTTCCCCGACGCCGCGCCCAAGGCGGTCGAGAACTTCACAACCCACGCACTCAACGGCTACTATGACGGGGTTATCTTCCACCGCGTTATCCCGGATTTCATGATCCAGGGCGGCGACCCGCTCGGCAAGGGTATCGGCGGCGAGAGCATCTGGGGCAGACCGTTCAAGGACGAGTTCAGCCGCGACTACCACAATCTCAGGGGTGCGCTGTGCATGGCGAACGCGGGTCCGAACACAAACGGCAGCCAGTTCTTTATCGTTCAGGCTCCGTCGGTTGACGAGCGTTTTATCCCGCAGATGGAGCGTCTGCCCGATATGTTCACAGACGAGTCCGTTGAGGACTACAAGGCGGTCGGCGGAACTCCGTGGCTCGATTTCAGGCACACCGTGTTCGGTCAGGTGTTTGAGGGCATGGACGTTGTCGATGCGATAGCCTCGGTTGAGCGCGATTCTTCTGACAAGCCGCTCGAGGATGTCGTTATAAATTCCGTCGAAACGCAGACGCTTTGATTTTTACTCTTTACTTTCAAAATTTAGTGTGATAAAATATATAGGGATAAAAACCCAATATGACCGCGAAAAGGAGTAACTTTGATGAACGGCAAGCTCAAAGACAGCAATGTTGATTTTCTGTTCAAAGCGGTTCTCGCCCTCGAGAACATCGACGAGTGCTATGATTTTTTTGAGGATCTCTGCACCGTAACCGAGCTCAAGGCTCTTTCACAGCGCATTGTTGTTGCGAAGATGCTCAGCGACAAGCAGGTTTACAGCGAGATAGTCAGCAAGACCGGCGCGAGCACCGCCACAATAAGCCGCGTCAACCGCTCGCTCAACTACGGCTGCGACGGATATGAGAAGATATTCGAGCGCATCGACGCCGCAGATGCCGAGAAGAAAGACTGACAATGAGCGATTATTCATTCTTTGCCCGTTTTTATGACGAGCTGACGCAAAATGTTGATTACGAGAGAAGAGCAGAGCGTTTTTCTGCTCTTCTGCTTTCATATGGGATAAAAAGCGGAACGGTTCTCGATCTCGCGTGCGGCACGGGTGCTCTGACCTCGCTGATATCCGCGCACGGATACGATATGATCGGCGTTGACTCGAGCCCCGATATGCTCTCTCAGGCGCAGAACAGAGCTTTTGAAGAGGGGCAGAACATTCTGTTTTTATGTCAGCAGATGCAGGAACTCGACCTTTTCGGAAAAATCGACGCCGCGCTCTGCACGCTCGACAGCATCAATCATCTGACCGAGCCCGAGGATGTCAGAGAGACCTTCCGCCGACTCGGCACATTCATCCGCCCGGGCGGGATGTTCATATTCGACGTGAACACGATTTACAAGCACCGCGAGATTCTTGCGGACAACTCGTTTGTCTACGAATACCCGAATGTTTTCTGCGTCTGGCAGAACAGCCTCGACAAGGAGACGGACACGGTGGACATAATGCTCGACTTTTTCGAGGAAAACGGGGACGAGACATACAAGCGCACGAGCGAGGATTTCAGCGAACGAGCATATAGTCTCGACGAGCTTTCAACGTGGCTCGGCGAGGCGGGATTCGACATCGAAAACATATATGACGGCATGACAAATGACCCCGTCAGAGACGCTTCCGAGCGTGCGGTGATTGCCGCAAGGCGCAGGAAATAACAGGAGGACAAATATATGGGCAAGCTTATACGCTGCATTTCCGAGGACGGCACGCTGACGGTTATGGCTGCCGACACGACGGATATAGTAAACAGAGCGCAGGAGATCCACGGCACATCAGCCGTTGTTTCGGCGGCTCTCGGCAGGCTGCTGACGGCGGCGAGCCTCATGGGCAGCGCACTCAAAGGAGCGGACGATTCCGTCACGCTCAGGATAAACGGAAACGGTCCTGCGGGTACCGTACTCGCGGCGTCGGACAGCCGCGGCAATGTCAGAGGATATGCTGTGAACTCCGTTGTTGAGCTGCCGCTCAACGACAAGGGCAAATTGGATGTTTCCGGCGCAGTCGGCAAGGACGGCTTTCTGACCGTCATCAAGGATCTCGGGCTCAAGGAACCCTATATCGGTCAGGTGCCGATAGTCAGCGGCGAAATCGCCGAGGACATCACGAACTATTTCGCGACGAGCGAGCAGATACCGACCGTCTGTGCGCTGGGCGTGCTCGTCAACCCCGATCTGACGATAAGAAAGGCGGGCGGGTTCATAATCCAGCTGCTCCCGACCGCAGACGACACAATTATAGACAAGGTCGAGAAGTGCATCAGCGACATTGAGCCTGTGACGGCGATGCTCGACAAGGGGCTCTCCCCCGAGACCGTCTGCCGCACCGTGCTCCCCGCCTTCAAGCTCGACATACTCGACACCTCGGAGCCGGAATACAGGTGCAACTGCTCGCGGGAGCGCGTCTCCCGTGCACTGATAAGCATGGGCAGAGACGAACTCGAAAAGCTCAGAGAGGACGAAAAGACCGAGGTCTGCTGCCAGTTCTGCGACAAAAAATATGTGTTCACGCCCGCAGATATCGACAGGCTGCTTGAAGAGAGCAAGGCAAGAGAGGATAAATAAATAACGAAAGCCTTCGTAAGCGACAATGCT
>CAVDWM010000061.1:0-5397 GCA_963612725.1 Faecalibacterium prausnitzii
CCATTCAACGCAAACCCTTGATTTTTCAAAGGTTTGCGGTTTTTTGTTGGCAGTAGGTTGGCAATAGCGCACATTTTTATAGCGCATCGGTGATCTTTCGCAGATCGTCATAGTTTACATCCTGATAGTGCCGGAGCATGTCGGTACTGGTGTGCCCTATCAGTTCGAGCTTGTCCTTGTCGGTGCCCTGCACGCGCTTCATCAGCGTTGCAAAGGTATGTCGGCAGCTATGCGGCGTGTAAGTGTAAAACTTCTTGCCGTCGCGTTCAAAGATCGGATTATCTATACCGCAGGCGGCGAGAACACTATAAAACAGATCACGGTAACGCGCTGTCGTGTATGGCTTCCCATCCTCGTCGGCGAACACCGCGCCGCTGGTCTTGCTGTCCGGCAGCAGCTTGTCAATGTACGGCTGTATTTTCGGCGATATGGTAACGATACGATCTACGCCTGCATCCGTCTTGGCACCGTTTGTAAAGGCTTTTTCTTTCCGGTTATACTGCGATGCATCCAGCGTCACAAATTCGATTGGACGGTAGCCCAGATAGCACTGACACAGAACATATGCAGCGCCCTTTACATCATCAATATGTGCTTCAAGCTTTGGCAGGGCATCATCCGGCAGCGCGGCTTTATTGCCGTTTTCGCCGCTGACGATTAAATACCGCCCTAAATCAAGCGATGCAAAATGACGCGGGATAGCGTATTTATAAATCAAGCCGCACAGAGCTTTCATGTTTTCCTTTGTGCGCCTGCCCTTCGGGCATTCGTCAACGCACTCCTGAAGATCGTCTATATCTATATCGCTGATATTTAATTGCTGGACGGGCGAAAAATATCTATATGCGGCTTTATAGCAGTTCATTGTGTCCTTGCCTGCGCGGTGCGTTGGCAGCCATGCCGCGTATAGCTGCGCAAATGTGGCGGTTTTCGGCTTGCGCACCGGCTCCTGTTTTAATAGCGGCAGATATTCCAGCGCGTCCTTTTTCGTTTTAAAGCCGCCTTTAGACCGCGTTTTCTTGTGCAGTTTGCCGTCGGATTCCAGCATATACCCCGTGATAATGACCGCCATCCACTTGTTGCCCCGCTTGTAAACGCTGCCAGTGCCGTTGCCGCGCGCCTTGACCTTTCGGTCTACGACCACGCGTGCACCGCACATATTGCAGAATTTAGAGCCGTCGGGTATGTCGGCTTTGCATTTCTTGCATTTCATTTCTCTCACCTTTAATATCGCTTACAACAGTTCGCAGCGCGTAGAATATCAGGATAACGGCTGCCAGCACGATAACGGCAAGGAATGCCGCTGTAAGGGCTATACCGCTCGACTGGAACAGTCCTACGGTTTTGAGCGACATATCGAACAGGACATAGCCTATAACGGCGCACAGCAGCAGAGCGCACACACCGACGAGGGCAAACACCAGTGTGCGGCTGACAGCGGCAAATGTTTTATAATGCTTTATCTGTTCTGTCAGCTTTGTGTTTTCAAGCTCCAGCTCGTGCGCGTCTGTGGCATAGGACAAGCCTAAGAGATTATCGAGCGACAGGCCGAAGTAGTCACACACAGCGGCTGAGTAATACAGCGAGGGACGCTTTGCAGAGCCTGACGTTATCGAGCTTGCAAAGTCGAGCGGGACACCGGCTCTATCAGAAAGCTCCTGAATGGTACAGCCTGATACCCGCTTTGCCTTGCGTATTTCGCCCTGAAAATCATCGAATTTGGGCTGTAGCCGCTGAAAACTGTTCAAAATAAAAACCCCCTTAATTTTTTGGCAATTCCCGAAACGCCCTGTTTGGGGAATTTGCCGTCGGTTAAGGGCGCTTTCAGGTAGACAGTTCACGCTTATGTCTGCTACCCTGAGCTCGTAGCAGATAGACGGTTTACAAGGTATATCTGTTGCAAGTCCCGCCTCTGGGTTGCAGCAGGGGCGGGACGATTAAAAATGTTGCTGTTGATATTAATTATCGGTTCGGGTCAAACTGCTTGCATGCTCTTTCGAGCTTCTTGAAATCGCAGCAAATGTCCTTGAGAAATTTGTTTTTATCGTTCACAACTTCGTAGTAAGTCTGAGACGCTTTGTTAAGAATATCTGTTTTGTTTCTATTGCAGAAATACGCTTGTTTCTTCAGCAGCATCGCGTAGTCGGGGCTTGGCTCATTATTAATATCAAAGGATATCAAAACATCGTCTCTGACAGGTATCATGTTGTTAAAGCCCAGCAGACCCAATCTGCCCTTGTCCATCTTGAGGATATGTATTCCTGGTTTTATTTTTTCGTGTGATGGCTTAGGTGATTCCATCGGCACAAAATATTTGAACTCGCCAACATGAAGCACGACCCCAACATAAGGGCGCGAATGGTGCTTGTTGAGCTGTACACGGTGATCGCGACCGCGTAAAAAGGCGATGTACTTATCGTTGACCCTGTAGATTTTTAAGTTTTCCATATATCTCTCGTTTAAAAGAGGCGAGACAGGAAATGCCCATCTCGCCTTTTTTCTGTCCCTACTTACGGTAAGGGTTCACCGCTTTTTTTCTGTCCTGACTTTCGGCTCAGGTTATCCGCTTTTTTCTGTCCCTACTTAAAGGTAAGGGTTTCCCTCTTAGCGTGGACGCAGAACACGGGTTTTGTTCTTTGCCATAGTAAGCATCGCTGCTTACACCTTTATTATACTCAGAGATTGCGGAAAATCAACAAGCAGGAGATAATTTTTAAAAAAATTTCACTGTTGCTTATAAAAAATATTGCACAAAAAGCACAATTTATGTTTATGCATAACGCCGATTGACGATATTACGCAAATGTATTACTATCGTAATCAGAGAATGAAAGAAGAAATTATAACGATATAAGAGAATGAAGGGGAACAGAGAACATGAATGACGAATGGATGGAGGTATTAGCCCTGCTCGACGAGCAGTCGGTTGAGCGATTGACTGTCCTTGCTGATGAGTTGTTGAGGGAGCAGGAGAAAGAGAAACGCCGCAAGCAGTAAGTGCTTACGGCGTAACATTGGGCTTTGGCAGGGCGGCGTATCCTGCATCTCAGGTTCCCTTTCGGGAGTGTCGGGAGCCTTTCCGACCTCAAACCCCAATTAGTATATGCTCTTTACACTTACATAATACACGGCTAAGTTGAGAATGTCAACCGAATTTTTTCAGCCTGCCGCTTTTCAAACGGTTCTGAAGCTTGGCATTGCTTATCTTAAACAATGTGGAAACGTAGAGATAACCTCTGTTCTGGTCGAGCTTAACGCAGACCATAAGATTATCATCAAGACATTTTACAAGCTCAATATTGGCGGTCTCGTTGGGATTGCATCCTATATAATCCGGCTCACGAAGTATGAGCGGTATATCATACAGGAGAGGAACACAATCGGGGTGGCGCTTTGCAATGTGTATGCGTAAGCCGTCAGACTGAAATATGTGGTCACAAGCAAGAGACTGCCCGGTCAAGGTATTAAATTCTTCTATGTACTCTCCGACGATCCTCATTCAAAGCTGCTCTCTCGTTTTATTATTTATCTTCGCCCTCGTTCTGCTCTTGCAGGAAGCCTTTGGCGGCGGCGAGGACAATGCGCTGATTTTCGGGTGTCAGCTGCGACATAACGCTTATAAGCTTTTTAACGCTCTCGCTCAGTTCGGGAGCGGTTTTTTCATCTTCGGAGGGCTTTTCTTTGCTGTCGGGCGCGTCTTCCCAGCCCATGAGGTAGGCAGCGCTTACTCCGAGAGCGGAAGCCATAAGTTTTAGTTTGTCTAAAGGTATATTAGTAACCACACCTGTCTCATATTTAAAAATGGTCTGCTTGGTAACGCCGCAGGTAAGTCCAAGCTCAGTTTGCGTTAAATGTTTGGCTTCTCGGCAAGCGCGAATTTTCTCGCCAATAGTCATTTAAAGCACCTCCTTTGCTTGGGTAACAAAAATGTAACACAAAAAATTGCCGCTGTCAAGAAAAAAATAACTTGACAGGTGACTTTTTGCGTGGTACTATACGAGTAACTTCACAAGTTACGGAGGTGATAAACGATGAATACAGCGAAACTCAGAGGCAAATTTGCAGAACGCGGACTACCTCTGTATTCAGGCGCTCAGTGCTTGAAAATGAGCGAACGTACCTTTTATAGCAAAATTAAAAGTGGGAAGCTCGGTTGCAAAGACGCAGAAAAGCTCTCCGAATTGCTCAATATTACTGACGATACTGAGAAAGTTGATATTTTTTTGCGCTAAAAGTAACTTAACAAGTTACCACCTACACCGCACAACTTCACAAGCGACAAATGAGAGGAGGGATTATGCGAATGAAAAAATTGTGGACAAGTTACAGAGAAGCTGCCCGCGAAAATTTTAAGCGAGACCCCACGACATATATTGCGGCAAGAGCGAGCGCATTAACCGGTACGATTGCATTAATCATAACAATAGTGAAATTGTACCAGTGAGTGCGCCCCAAACAGCGCAAACGAGAGTGACCCATTTGGCAACGCTTTCCCAAAAGAAGTGGGGGAAAAGCAATCTGTATAAGGAAAGGAAAAAGAAAATGACAAGAGAAATGGACAAATTCGTAGTTAAACGAACGCCAACAGATGTCGTGTCTTTCAAGCACATTGCAATTAGAATGTCAACTTTTGAAGAGGTAAAAAGGATTCAGAACGAGACAGGCGCAAGCATGGTTGAGCTTATTGATGCAATGGTCAAGTTCTGTGCGGACAGATTGGTGGTGGAAGAATGATAGCTTTCTTATTCGTAGTAGCTGTTATGGCTGTTCTGTTTACTATCACCGGCGTGATCTCGGTGCTCATTTGGTTCGCCAACAAAGCAGAGGAAGAATGCGCTAAGAGGCGCGGACGCTACGAGGGAATAATGAAATGACTATTAAAGATATTGAACTTATGGATGTGATCACACTCACTCCCGCGCAGGTAGCAAGCGTGTTGAACTCCGATCCACAGCAAATCAGAGCAACCGCAAAGCAGCGGCCTGAACTTTTGGGCTTTCCCGTTATCATCGTAGGCAATCGCGTAAAAATTCCGCGTGAGCCGTTTTTGAAATTTATGCGCGGCGAGAAAGTGAAAGGGGAACAAACATGAAAGAAATCATATGCACAACACAGGCCGAGCTTAATGCCGTAGCCGCAGATTTTGACGGCAGGGTGATTATCAAGTTCGGCGCACCATACAGCCGTGCGGTCGTAAACAGGCAATTTAAATACAGCGTCGAGGCGTGGAACAACAGCAGCGTCGAGGCGAGGGACAACAGCAGCGTCGTGGCGTGGGACAACAGCAGCGTCGAGGCGTATGGCAACAGCAGCGTCGAGGCGTGTAACAACAGCAGCGTCGCGGCGAGGGACAACAGCAGCGTCGTGGCGAGGGACAACAGCAGCGTCGTGGCGTAT
>CAVDWM010000062.1:0-3522 GCA_963612725.1 Faecalibacterium prausnitzii
GAGGACGCCCATGCTTTTGAACAGATATTTCTGCCTTTGAAGCAACAGCTTCATATTCCCTTTAGCGCGCATATGTATCCGTCCTCGACATTCGGCTTGACGGGCACAAAATCCTGCGGCGCACCGCTGACAAGGCGCAGATAATACTTTCCGTCACTGTCAAATTGCTTTTGTTTGTAATAAGGCTCTTTGAACTTCGGCAGATCGGCAATATCTATAATGTATGTCTTGCCCTCGGCGCACGCCGCCATATCCTCGCGTGTGCCGCTTTTTATTATCTTGCCGTCCCGCATGACCGCGACCGTCTCGCACACCGCGTGGACATCTTCGACAATATGCGTCGAAATAAGAATTATTTTGTCCTTCTTTATCTCGGAAATAATACTCTGAAAGCGCAGGCGTTCCTCGGGATCCAGCCCCGCCGTCGGCTCATCGAAGATGAGAATATCCGGATTGCCGAGCAGGGTCTGAGCTATTCCCGCGCGGCGAACCATTCCGCCGGAGAGCGCCTTGACCTTCTTTTCGGCGCAGTCGGTGAGGTTAACTAATCTGAGTGCTTTTTCAACACCCTCGTGCGCCGACTTGTCATCGAGCCCCTTCATATTGGCTATGAGCAGCAGCATATCGTTCAAGGTCAAGTGCTGATACATCCCGAATTTTTGTGGCAGATAGCCGATATGGCGCGAAAAGCTTTTGTCATTTTCAACCGGCTTGCCGTTATAGAAGATGTGCTCGCCCTTGACATTATAGAGCCCTGTTATGCAGCGCATGAGCGTTGTTTTGCCCGAGCCGTTCGGTCCGAGCAGACCGTATACGCCGCTCGTAAACTCGAACGACAGGTTATCGACCGCCGCTTTTTTGCCGAATTTATAAGTGAGTCCGTCAATTTTCAACATTTTCAGTACCTCTGTTCAAATCGTCAATGAATTCGTCGGGCGTGCGTGTGTCGCTCTCGTCATACAGATATTTATCTATCGCTTTTTTGCAATATTCGTCGCCGTATTTCTCGGCTGCCGCCTCCACGCGGACATAGCGGGTGTTCATTCCCAGGCTTTTATCATCCGCCGCATAGGTCGCAAACGTAGAGCGCATATATTCAAAGATATAAGCCTGCAAGCCGAAATCCCCTCTGCTTTCGGGAACCTGCGACAGGAAATAGTCCATTTCTATCCGCTTCAAAGATACGCCGGTGAAAACAAGCGTGTCTCCGTAATCGCGCATGGAATTGCCATCATACAGCTGCGTTACCATAACAGTATTAAACGATCTGTCATATGTCTGCATAAGATCCGAAAACACTTGCTTTATTTCATCGAGATCCATATCGACATATGTATAGACAAGGTTCGTGTCGCCTATTTTATCCTCTTTGTAGAATCCGCCGACAATCGTCAATCCGGTGGTTTTTCCGGAGAATGTATTTTTTCCGGTGCGGTCGAGGTTTGTGAAAAACTTCTTGCGGTTCTTAATTTTTACATTAAACTGCGTCGGCTCGTCAAGCGTCAAGTTCTTATATCCGTCGACACCGGCGCACACGACATAGCCTGCGCGGGGATAATAAGCAAATGTTCCCGGCAGAGCCGCGCCCTGTCCGTTGCTGTAGTGTGTATTTGAATATCCGCTGTAGCTGAAGGTGAGCGACGAGGTCTCACCAGCCGACTTAACCTCCACCCAATCGCCGGTCTGCCTAAATTCCAGTGCTCTGCCGCTCGCATCTTTGACTTCTTTGACTTTGTATCCGTGGTAGAGCGTAAAGCCATAGATATCCAAATCACTTGGGGACACCGAGACCTTGACCTCTGCATGAAGCACATTGCTGAGCTTCAGCTCCATATCGTATGAAGTTATTTTGAACTCGGGGCAGGTCTCCGGAGGGGTTATCTTATTTCTCTCATAATAGCTGATTTCGCGACCGGCACCCTCGCTGTTCATGTCATCATATATAATATCCGAATTGCTTCTGAACACAAACGGGAGCAGGCACAGCCCCGCCATCAAACAAACTGCGGCGAAAAACAGCCGTTTCTTTTTCCCGCGCTCCTTGGAAATATAGAAAATCAGAATGGCGCAAAGAACAAGAATCCACACTGCATAGGCTAAAATTCTGTACGGTCTGAGTGAAAAGCCGTATGCCAAATTAGATGTAATCAACATTGTCGAAGGTGTCATAAATGGGAACAGGCGCGTTAATACGCTCGCCGAAAAACCGGTCACCCGATATATGGTGACACACCAATCGCCCGCCAGCGGAGTTGACAGAAGCGTAACCGCCGCTATTATAATATATGCTATTCCGCGTTTCGCTCCGCAAGCCAACACCGCACCAAATAAAATACCTACCGCAGGCAGAATCAAAAGATTAAGCAATATATGGAGCAGCACTGGGAAAAATGCCATTCCGGCATGAGCAATAATTGCACCGATGGTCGTTATAACTAAATTCAAAAGCAAAGCAGGAAGCGTAAGGCTTATCAGCACCAACAAATCTCCCGCCAACAGCCGTGATTTTCCCGCCTCCATTGCGCAAGCGCATTCATCAAAGCCCACTGCGCGATCAGAACGGCAAAACTCATATGAAACAAGCGAATAGAAAACAAAATGCAAAAGACTGGCAAGCAGAATCAGCTGAACACCATCAAGAAAGAACGTTGGAGAACGCCCATCAAGCATAAAGATAAATCCATAAGCCGACACGACGAGTGTCAACAGCAAATATATAATATATGCGATTATAAGAACCGTATTCTTTTTAAGTTCTCTGAAAAGCAGTAATGATGTTCGTTTCAAAACTTCAGCTCCTTATGGAATTGCGGCACCCGTTATATATCGGATGCCGCGATTCTGTTTATGGTATTAGTTTCTGATAGTTCCCTCTGCTATGCAGCCATATCTGTTTGCGCCATCGACATTCAATCGAAGTCTCCAATATGTTTCATATCCCAAGTCTTCTGTGCCAAATTCCACCGCCTGAGCAAGGGTATATGCTATTTTGGGCATTCCGCGTGTGTCAGATGTTCCGTACCCCATAGATAATGTGATTTTCGAACTATTTTGTGTCCACCATGAACCACAACATTTGTGCTGGGGAAGAACTTTAACAGCATATGCTGAATCTGCACTATTATACGCCTTTACCAACTTCCATGAACCATATACTTGAAGGCTGTTATTTGCTTTTTCCTCAGTGGATAATGAAACAGTTCTGACTACCGCAAACGCCGAAGTGCTAAGCACAGCAACAAGAAGTATCACGCACAAAACGATTGATAAAACTTTTTTCATTGGACAAAGCCTCCCCTCTATAAATTTTGTTTCAATGCATTGTCACAATTATATGGTAACATATGTCAGCTTTTATTACAAGCAAAAGCCTCGCTTCGAACAAAAGTTTGTATGCTTGAACAAAAAAGTCGGTCTGATTTTGTGAGTTCCCACAAAAAAAAGACCCATCAAAAGATGAGTCTCAAGAAAGGTGCATTTTGTCTCACGCACCCTGAAAACTGAACAAAGGAAGGTAAGTAA
>CAVDWM010000063.1:0-3024 GCA_963612725.1 Faecalibacterium prausnitzii
CTCTTTTCGGTTGCTTGCAGTCGTTTTTTTGTCGGCTGTTTTTTTACAGCCCCTTGTTAGGCTATGGCTGGGATGGCTGGATTCGAACCAGCGAATGACGGAGTCAAAGTCCGTTGCCTTGCCGCTTGGCTACACCCCAAAATATCTGTGATATATAAAAAACGCAAAACATTTCTGCTTTGCGTTGGTCTGCTGGGGTGGATAATCGGATTCGAACCGATGACCTCCAGGGCCACAACCTGGCACTCTAACCAACTGAGCTATACCCACCATTTAGTTTGCTGCGGGCACATCGAAAGATATACCCGCAGGCTTGGCGCGCTTGAAGGGACTCGAACCCCTGACCCACTGCTTAGAAGGCAGTTGCTCTATCCACCTGAGCTACAAGCGCATATTGGAGCGGGTGATGGGAATCGAACCCACGTAACCAGCTTGGAAGGCTGGAATTCTACCATTGAACTACACCCGCAGTTAATTGCCGCTCTGTGACAACGGCAATCATTTTAACAAATAACTTTTGATATGTCAAGTGTTGCGGCAAGATTTATTAAAAAAATCTTGTACATTTGTCAATGATGTGAGACTGAAAAAACAAAAAATAATAAAAACTAATCAAGTTGATCTTCGGTTATTGCCCTGAAGGAGAGACTGAGCATACTGTATGTTCTCATGGGCACGGCATCGTATATAGTTTACAGCTCAGATGCACCTGAGATAAGCAAGAAAAAAGCTCTCGGACTTTATCTCGTCCAGCTCGGGCTTAACTTTCTTTGGCCGATACTGTTTTTTGCTTTCGGGCTCTGCACCGCCGCTGCCGTCCTCATCGTCATTCTCTGGACGCTCGTTCTTCTGACGCTTCTCTATTTTTACAGAATATCCAAAGCCGCCGGATATCTTATCATCCCGTATCTTTTGTGGGTAACATTCGCGGCGTATCTCAACATTGCTATATGCGTCATAAATTAAAAGACGCCTCCCGACGGCTTTTGAAGTCGAGCGGGAGGCATTGATTTTATCAGAAATATTTCGGCAGGTAATCGCCGTGAGCCTCTATGAGATCATCGCACAGACGGACGATTTCATCTATCGACAGCTCGGACGAGGTATGCGGATCGAGCATAGCCGCCTGATAGATGCAATCTTTCTTCCGCGTCACAGCCGCCTCGATAGTAAGGAGTTGAACATTTATCATCAGATTGTTCATCGCGGCGAGCTGGAGCGGCAGCGGCTCCTGACGGCAGGGCTGGATACCGCATTTGTTTACAAGGCACGCGACCTCGACGCAGGCATCGGAGGGAAGATTGGGAATTAGTCCCCTGTTTATAACATTGCCGCCTATCTTATACGGAACATCGGTGACGATCGCTTCCATAATATAAGAGGCATATTCTTTGGTTCGCTCGTGTGAGACCTTGTCGTGGATATAATTGTCCTTCTCGTTCTTCCAGTTCTTTATCTGTTCGACACAGCGTCTCGGATATTCATCGAGCGGGATATTATATCTCTCGATAAGCTCGGGATATTTCGCCTTGATGAAGAAATTGTTATATTCGGCGTTGTGCTCGCTCGACTCGGTGCAGTAATAGCCGAAGCGTCTTATGTATTCGAATCTCACGAGGTCGTTATGATCCGTAACGCCGCTTTCAAGCACTTCTATTGCTCTTTTCCTTATCTCCGGATAGAGATCCGTGCCGTCCGCATCCTCTATCTCAAGCAGCCAGCCCATATGATTTATTCCCGCGATGCGCTCGCGGACAGGCTCGCTGTATTCGATGCCGAGCTTGTCGAGAAGCCCTCTCGAACAGGTCTGCACGGAGTGGCAGAGTCCGACCGACTTCACGCCGGAATATCTGCCGAGCCAGCCTGCAAGCTGAGCCATGGGATTGGTGTAATTAAGAAAATATGCATTCGGACAGACTTCCTTCATATCGTCGGTGAAATCCTTGAGGACGGGAATTGTGCGCAATGCTCTGAAAATTCCGCCGATGCCGTTCGAGTCCGCAATAGTCTGGCGAAGTCCGTATTTTTTCGGTACTTCAAAGTCGATTATCGTGCACGGATCATAGAGCCCGACCTGAATGGCATTTATAACGAAATCAGCCCCGCGAAGTGCGTCCCTGCGCTCCTCAACGCCGAGATATTTGCTGACCGAAGCACGGCTTTCGTTTATGTTCCTGTTGAGCGCCGTGACCATGAGGTAGGACTCCTCGAGCCTCTCCGGGTCGATGTCGTAAAGCGCGATATCGCACTCGCGCAGAGCGGGAGTGAGCATAATATCGCCGAGGACATTTTTTGCAAACACGGTGCTTCCCGCACCCATAAAAGTTACTTTCATAAAAGACCTCTTTTCTGCTGTTTTTTATCCGCTTTTATTATAACCGCTGTTTTCACCGGTGTCTACACATATTTAAGCTCCGCCGAAAATTTGCAAAATCTGCGGCGGAGCTTCTGTTCGGTTAAAATCACTTTATGTTTTTATGCGGGCAAGCTGTGTCATTTATCGTCATACGGGCTGCCTTTTGTTACTCCCCTGGTTCCGGACACGACGAGCACGACTGCCAAAGCTACGGTTATCACCCACGGTCTTATATCGCCGCCGTCGGAAGCCAGAACGAAGAAAGACACTATTGCCGCAACGCCTATCAAAAACTGAGCGGCGGACGCTACCTTAAACCAGTTGATTTTCATAAATATCCCTCCGACTGAATTTCCGTGGGTCAGTATAGCACACTGATAAAGCGGTTTCAATGAGTTAAAAGGCAAAAACGGCAAAAAAATTTGAAAAAGTATGCAAAAATTTGATAGAGACCATTTACAGAGTGGTCGTTATCTGTTAAGGAAATGTATTGTTTTGATAACCGAACCGATATTTTGCACCTCAATGACTCTATTGAATCAAAAGGCAAAGTCGCGATTTATTATAGCAGAAAATCTCGACTCGAGAAAAAAGCGATAATCCGGATGTGCGTGGTTCTTCTTCAAATTTTGTGTAAACGCACTTCGATGGTTTAAGAATCAAAATTG
>CAVDWM010000064.1:0-598 GCA_963612725.1 Faecalibacterium prausnitzii
GCGTTATCATGACCGACAGGTTCTTGACACGATTTGTGTTTAGAAATATCGAGTCGCCGCTCGAGCTGCTGTCATACGGGGTCGATCAGATAAGCCGCGGCAATCTCGACTACCGCCTCGAATATTCAAACGATGATGAATTCCTGCCCGTCTGTACGGCGTTCAACGGCATGGCGGAGCGGCTTGAACGCTCGGTCGAACTGGCTCGCCGCAACGAAGAGAACAGAAAAGAGCTTCTGCTCGATATCTCGCACGATCTGCGCAGTCCGCTGACCTCCATCCGCGCCTATGTCGAGGGGCTATCCGACGGCGTGGCGAGCACGCCTGAGATGCAGAAACGCTATCTTGATACCATAAAGCGCAAGACCGAGGATATAGAAAAGATGGTCAGTGCGCTGTTCGCATATTCAAAGCTCGACATGGAAGAATTCGAGATAAATATGGAGAGCGTCGATGTCTCGGCTTTTCTCTCCTCGACGGTCGGCCAGCTCCATGACGAATACGCCGAAAACGGGCTTGAGGTTTCCTTTGCGCCGAGCCCGTCGGTGCGCATCAGCGCGGACGAAGAATTGCTGCTCAGGATAATGACGAATCTTCT
>CAVDWM010000064.1:666-2997 GCA_963612725.1 Faecalibacterium prausnitzii
ACCGCACGGATAAAGCGAGGAGCAACACCGGCACGGGCTCGGGAATAGGGCTCGCGTTCGTGCGAAAGGCGGTCAACGCCATGGGCGGCGAGGTCTTTGCCGAGAAGAGCCCCGAGGGCGGACTGTCAGTCATAATGACCTTTGACGAGGAGGAATAAGAATGGACAGAATTCTTATTATAGAGGACGATCCGGATATAGCCGGAGTCGAAAGGGACTATCTGAGCATAAATGATTTCGGCGCGGATATCGCGCAGAACGGCGCGGTCGGCATAGAGCTCGAAAAGAGGAATCACTATCAGCTCATTCTTCTCGATGTCATGCTCCCCGGTATGGACGGATTCATGACCTGCCGCAGGCTCCGCGAGATAACCGACGTGCCGATACTTATGGTCTCGGCGCGAAAAGAGGATATCGACAAGATAAGGGGACTCGGTCTCGGCGCGGACGACTATATAGAAAAGCCGTTTTCCCCGAATGTGCTCGTCGCACGCGTCAAGGCGAATATCGCAAGATACAAACAGCTCAAGGCGACCGACGGGAAGAAAGAAAATATAGTTTCCGTGGGCGATTATATAATAAATACCTCGGCGCACACTGTTACAAAGCGCGGAAAAGAGATTGAGCTCAAAAATAAAGAATACGAGCTGTTTTTGTTCTTAATCCTGAACGCCGACACGGTATTTGACAAAGATACGCTCTATGAAAGAATATGGGGCTTCGACTCGCTCGGCGACACGGCGACCGTCGCAGTCCATATCAACCGCCTGCGCGAGAAGCTCGAGGACGATCCGTCGAACCCGAAATATATCCGCACCGTCTGGGGAGCGGGATATATG
Source organism: Faecalibacterium prausnitzii (assembly GCA_963612725.1). Taxonomy (GTDB): domain Bacteria; phylum Bacillota; class Clostridia; order Oscillospirales; family Acutalibacteraceae; genus CAG-177. The sequence continues at coordinate 1,505 of CAVDWM010000064.1, forward strand.
TTCAAAAATCAGACATCGACTGTTTAACCGCAGTTTAACATCGATTTAATCGGCGTTTACCGCCCCCTGATATCATAAAGACAAAGGGAGGCGCAAAGAATGACAAACGCAGTGAACACCGAATATTTCGGAATAGCCAGAAAAATAGTCGCAAACATGACGAGCGAGAGCTGGGAGACGGTTCCGCACGTTTGCGTAACATATGAGCCGGAGGTCTCGGGCTGCCGCGATGTTTTGAAGGAGATAAACAGCTCTCTTGCCCCCGCCGACAGGATAACGGTCAACACCGCCATGCTCAAGGTCATCTCAGAGGGACTCAAGGCGTGCCCGAAGATGAACGGACACATCGAGTTCAACCGCCGCCTTGTGCGCGGAAAGGTGACAACGCTCGAGAATATCGATGTGTCGCTGCCGGTCATGCTCAAAAACGGCGAGATGATGACGCTCAATATCCGCGGGATCGAAAAGATGTCGATGGATCAGATAAAGAGAGCCGTTGACGATTCGATAAGGCGTGCGGACAACTCCGACATGAACGAGGTCATGTTCGAGGTGTCCATGGACAACACCGTTCAGGGACTCAAAAAGGGAAAAATATCCCAGACAGTATACCGTCTTATCGGCTCAAAGACAGGGGCGCACAAAGTCCACACGCTCCGCGGCGAAAAGAAGAGAGAGTATTACAGTATACCCGAGACGGAGCGCCTGACAAAGCATGATATAGAGCAGGGCACGGTCACAGTCTCGAATATGGGCTCGATATGCAGGGGCTGGCGCGGCGAGTGCAGCGTGCTCGAGATAATCCCGCCGCAGCTGACGGCGTTCGGCATCGGCGCGATGCAGAAAAGACCCGTCTGCGCCGAGGACGGAGGCGTGCGCCCGGGGCTCATTCTGCCGATAACCATAGCGTTCGACCACCGTGCGCTCGACATGGGCGACATAGTCCCGTTCATGGACAAGCTTGACGAAATCTTTGCTCATTCCGAAATTCTCAGGGAGTGGCTTTGAGCCGGGAGGGAGCTTTGATGGATATAGGAGACAGGAGAACAGGAGGCGGCAGCGCACTTTTGTGTGCGCTGCTCCGTCTCGGTCAGGGTGCGCTGATAGGGCTCGGCGCGGTTCTGCCCGGAGTTTCGGGCGGCGTGCTGTGCGTGGCTTTCGGCGTCTACAGACCGATAATGGAGCTGCTGTCGCACCCGTTTTCGGCAGTCAAAAAATACTATAAGCTGCTCATCCCGCTCGTTATCGGCGGCGCGCTCGGCTTCGTCGTGATATCGAAGCTGCTCGGATTTTTGCTTGACAGATACCCGGATATGTCCGTCTGCCTGTTTGTCGGTCTGATAGCGGGTCTGCTGCCGTCGCTCTTTCGCGAAGCGGGCAGCCGCGGCAGGAGTAGAGGCTCGTTCGTGTCGCTGGCGATATGCTTTTGCGTAACGCTCGCTCTGTTAATTGCTCTGCGGCTCATCCACTCGGATATCAAGCCGAATTTCGCG
>CAVDWM010000065.1:0-2744 GCA_963612725.1 Faecalibacterium prausnitzii
TACCCGCACTCGATTTTCTAATCTTCGTTTAATCTTTACACGCTATGATAAAATCCGTATAATTATATCGGAGGGTGATCAAATGCGTATTCTGCTTGCCGAGGACGAGAAGAGCCTCAACAGGATAATCACAAAGCAGCTCAAGGCTGCGGGTTACAGCGTGGACGGCTGCTTTGACGGCGGCGAGGCGTATGATTTAATAACATCGACCGACTACGACGCGGCGATATTCGATGTTACGATGCCGATAATGAACGGGTTCGAGCTTGTCAAAAGGATAAGGGCGCACGGCATCGGCACGCCGGTGCTGTTTCTGACAGCACGCGACAGCATCGAGGACAGGGTCACGGGGCTCGACATCGGCGCCGACGACTATCTGATAAAGCCGTTTTCATTTGACGAGCTCTCGGCGAGGCTGCGCGTCATGACGCGCAAAAAATACGGGGAAAAGACAGGTGTAATCTCCGTCGGCGACCTGACGGTCGATACGGCGTCGAGGCGTGTTGAACGCGCAGGCAGGGAGATATCACTCTCGGCAAAGGAATATGAGCTGCTGTGCTACCTTGCGATGAACAAGGGCATTGTGCTCAGCCGCGAAAAAATCGAGAATCACATCTGGAACTACGACTACGAAGGCGGCACTAATGTTGTCGACGTATATATCAGATATCTCCGCAAGAAAATCGATGAGGGTGAGCAAGTCAAACTCATTCACACCGTAAGGGGCGCAGGCTATGTCATCAAATAAAAAAACAAGATCCGCACATCGCTCTTCGTTCAAGCTGCGGATAACGGTGTGGATAACCCTGCTCATCGCCGTTGTCAGCTCGCTCGGCATCGGCGGAATACTGATAACGGGCTCGCAGATTGCCGATTCACGCCTGCAGAATGAGCTGATAAGCACGGTCGAGCGCAATGTTGACGAGATAGAATACAAGAACGGCATCCTCGAAATTGAAAACGATTTTGCCTTTTTTGTCGATGAGGTCTACTGCAATGTTTTTGACTCGAGCGGCAGATATATCGACGGCGAGTCCCCTGCCGCGCTGATAAACAGCGAGAATCTCAAGAACGGCGAGGTCGGGACATTTGAGACGGATGAGAGCAAATATTATTATTACGACACCCGTCTCGATTTCAACAAATATGAATATGAAATTGACGCCTTCTCGGGGAAGATAATCAAATACGAGGCGGACACCGCGATGTCCGAGCTCAGCGACCCGGTCTACAAAATCACCGAATTCAAGGACGGGATAAACAGCGAAAAGGCTATTGATATCGCTCTCGAGCACGCGGGGCTGACACGCGATGAGGTCAGCTCGCTGAGCGTTGAGCTGCCCGCAAATGCGGACAGAACGGTTTTCAAGGTCGAGTTCATATGCGACAATTCGACCTATCCTCCGGTTTGGGTGCGCGGATTCATCAACGCCGACGCCGCAAAGAGTGCGTTCGACGCTATAAACAGGAGCTTTATATATATCCTTCCGGCGTTTATTATCATCGCCGCCGTCGGGGCGTATTTGATATCACGCAAAACGATGAAGCCGGTTGAGAATATATGCCGCTCTGCGCACGAGATAACCGACGGAGCCGACCTCTCGAAGCGCATAGAGATGGAGAAGAGCGCAGACGAAATATACACTCTCGCCGAGACCTTCAACGACATGCTCGCAAGGCTCCAGACCTCGTTTGAAACCGAAAAGCAGTTCACCTCGGACGCCTCTCACGAGCTGCGCACGCCGCTCGCCGTGATAAAGGCGGAATGCGAATACGCTCTGTCCGACAGCGCGAGTGAAGAGGATACTCTTGAGGCACTCTCATCGATAGACGAGCAGACGGACAAGATGACGAAGCTCGTCACGGCTCTGCTGACGCTCTCGCGCACCGAACGGGGCGAAAAGCGCTACAAGCTCGAGGACACCGACCTGAGCAGCCTCATCAAAAAAATATGCGCCGATTTTGTCCCCGCAAAAAATATCAAGCTCACTGCGGATATCGAAAACGGCATTATGATTCCCGCGCAGGCTCAGCTGATATCGCTGATGCTCGAAAATCTGCTCTCGAACGCCGTCAAATACGGCAAAGACGGCGGACACATTGAAGTCAGGCTCGAAAAAGGCAGCTGCATCACGCTCTCGGTGAAGGACGACGGAATCGGAATAAAGAAAGCGGATCTGCCGAAGATATGGGACAGATTCTATCGCGCAGACGAATCCCGCAGCCGCGAAAGCGGATTCGGCTTGGGACTCTCGCTCGTCAGGCAGATAGCGGCACTCCACGGCGGCAAGGTCTCCGTCTCCTCCGTTTACGGCGAGGGAAGCGAATTCACCGTGACCTTTTGACGGAGGTATAACAGAACAAATAAACCGGTTGCAGCAGACTTTCTGTTGCAATCGGTTTTGAAGTTTTATATTGTTGAGCGGCGGGGACAGATGAATTGGGATTTGCCTATCACTTGAGCCATATCAGAGTAAAAGTAAGCGACCAGTCAACTTTTATAATCAAACTTTTAATAGCCGCGCCGCAGTGTTTGAAGTCTATATGAGAAAGGCGGGCAACATCACCGAAGCGCCGCCGGTGGCGGATGAAGCGAGGCGATGTTGGCGAAAAACAAGGAGCATAGCGCCCGCTCCAAGGGCGATAGGCGACTATGTTTTGAGAGGGCTGAACGGCTTGCGAAGCAAGACGCACGAGCCCGTATTGTTTGAGCGAAGCGAGTTTACGGGCGAATGTGCCGAGCA
>CAVDWM010000066.1:0-2697 GCA_963612725.1 Faecalibacterium prausnitzii
GATGAGATAACTCTACGAAAAGGCGAAAATTGTGTATAAAACGGACGAAGGTTTGTTTTAACAACATAAAGCCGTTGGACGGCTGATGCACCGCTCGGGTGTCATATAGGAGATTTGTGGGGAAAAACAGATGGAGAGGAGACCGATAATACTGAAAGGCGTGAGCTTTTTCGGTATGTGGTTGCCATGGAGACGGGAAACGCACAGTATTTATCGAGCATAGAGGAAGGCTGCGACCTTGAAAAAGTGAAAGAAAACGCCCCTGAGCTTGTAAAAGTCTCGGGGAGCGGAGCATATCTGTTTTTACCCTGACCTTCGACACGGTTGAAATGCCGTCGAGGGTCTTGTTTCGTTGTCCTTGTTCGCCCTGCTTGCGGATTCGTGCAGATAAACGGCGGCTATGGGAAGCTCGCATAAGACATGGAATACAGGGCGGATGTTATGTACATTCTGAAAACCTTTGAGGTCGTTTTCGGCGGCAAAGGTGCAAGATAAATATATATATATGTTTGGAGAACGCAGATCATATGAACGAAAAACAGAAAAAGCATACCCCCGCAGAGAGTATGGAGATATCCCTGTGGGATGTCGCTGAGCTGCTGCTCAAGAAGCTGCATTGGCTGCTCATATCCGGAGCTGCCTGTGCGCTTGTCGTCTGGCTTGTTGTAACATTCTTTGTCGCCCCGACATATGAGTCGAGAGTGAGCTTCTATGTATATAACAACGCCGACAAATCAAATTACGCGAGCACGATAAACAACAGCGACCTTCAGGCGGCAGAGAGCCTTGCAACGACATATTCAAAGATACTCGAAAGCAATTCGGTGCTCGACGCGGTGCTTGAGGATCTCGGCGAAAAATCGAGCCTCACCAGAAAAGAGCTCAGCTCGATGATCGAGGTCTCGGTGGTCTCGGATACTCAGCTGCTCGAGGTCGTCATCAAATCAAACAGCGCGGAATTTGCCTGCGAGGTCGGCAAATCGTTTGCGAATGTCGCCCCGACCGAAATAGTCAGAATAACCAAGGCGGGCGGAGTCGAGGTCGTTGACAGACCGGAGGCAGCAGCGGAGAAATCGTCTCCGAGAACCGTTCGCGATACAGCGATGGGCTTTGTTGTCGGCGTGATGCTTGTCTCAGCAGTCCTCGTCCTTCGTATGCTGGCAGATACCACGATATATTTGCCGGAGGATATCGAAGACCTGTCAGGAGTGACCGTCCTGGGTCAGATACCGGAAATAGATGTGTCCGCAGAGGAAGGCGGACATTGGAAGCTTACGAAGGGAGGGGTGATACGCTGTGAAAGCAAGAAAGATAAATCTGAAGAGACCGAATGATTCGGTTGCGCTCAACAGAAAAAAGCTCATGCACAACGACAGCCCCTTCGCCATAAAAGAGGCGTATGTCAAGCTCAGGACAAGCCTGATGTTCTGCATGAAGGCGAACAAGGACGGACCGTGCAAGGTCTTTGCGATAACGAGCGCGAACCCCTCGGAGGGCAAGAGCCTTACAGCCGCAAACGTAGCGATAAGCTTTGCGATGCTCGGCAAAAAGACGCTGCTCATCGACGCCGATATGCGAAAGCCCACTCAGCGCAAGCTCTGGAGGGTCGATATAGCGACGGGTCTGTGCGACTTTCTCGCCGGAATGGGTCAGCTCGAGCTGGTCAAGGTGGACGGTCTGCCGCTGTCGATAGTCTGCACGGGCACGATACCGCCCAACCCGTCGGAGCTCCTCGCCTCGGATATCATGAAGCAGTTTATCAAGCGCTGCGCAAAAACCTATGACTATATAATCATCGACACGCCGCCGATAAATACCGTCGCCGACGCGCAGATAATTTCAACCTTTGTTGACGGCGTCGTTGCCGTCGCGAAGTCCGGCTCGACCACGAAGGACGAGCTGCGCATGGCTATCGACGCCATAGAGCGCGCAGGCGGCAACCTGTGCGGAGTCGTCGTCAACGATATGAATATGAAGTCGCTCAAATACTCATACAAATACCGCTACAGCAGCAAATACGGCTATAAATACGGCTATAAATACGGGCACAAACATGGGTACGAATATTCATACGGCGACAGGTCAAACGGCACGAAGTGAGTGAACGGCAATGGATCTGACCTTTGATTATCATTCCCATATACTTCCCGGCTGCGACCACGGAAGCGACGGCACAAAGACCTCTCTGAGGCAGCTGGAGCTGGCGAAGGACGCGGGGATAAAAACAATATGCGCAACGCCGCATTTTTATCCGCACAAGGAGGGCGTCGAGTCGTTCCTCAAGAGGCGGCAAAGAACCTACGACATTCTGAGGGCAAATATGCCGGAGGGCGCACCGGAGATAATCCTCGGCGCGGAGGTGCTGATCTGTGACGGCATGGACGAGCTCGACGGGCTCAGCCGGCTGTGCCTGAGCGGCACGGACGAATTGCTTCTTGAAATGCCGTTCTACAAATGGCCGGAAGCAGTATGGGAGACGGTCGAGAGCCTTCATGACCGCGACGATATACAAATAGTCCTCGCCCATGCGGACAGATACCCGCCGGAGGACATAGAGAGGCTAATCGCCGACGGCATCCCGCTGCAGCTGAACGCCGAGTGCCTGACAAAGCCGCTCAAACGCAGACGGTACTTGTCGTGGATAGAAAACGGCTTCGTCAAATACCTCGGCAGCGACATCCATATGCTCGGCAGCGG